>CAYTHB010000026.1:0-35953 GCA_964437515.1 uncultured Sterolibacterium sp. | reverse complement strand
GAATACCCGTAGAAATCCGCCTTTACTCGCTTAACAAGGGAAGGTCAGGCAAGGCATAATCGGGAAATTCCAGTAATGGGCTGGAATATTGCTCAAAAATTGACATCTTTTTCAACAGAACAACAGAACCACAAAACGTATCACTGACACACTCGTCACACGGATTCACAGAATATGGCCGATACGGCACAAGTCGCAACATTCCCTTTTTCGCTCGATGCCATCAAAGAGCTCACGCCCACACAGAAGCTGATGGGGGGCGTAGCTATTGCCGTCGCCATCGCAATCCTGTTCGGCATCTGGACATGGAGCAGAAGTGCGGAATACAGCGTGCTGTTTTCCAATATCAGCGATCAAGACGGGGGGCAGATCGTCACCTCCTTGCAGCAGATGAATGTCCCCTACAAGTTTTCTGACGGGGGAAATGCCATTCTCGTTCCTTCGACGCAGGTTCATGACATCCGTTTGAGACTGGCATCACAAGGCCTGCCCAAGGGCGGGCTGGTCGGGTTTGAAGTCATGGAAAACCAGAAACTCGGCGCCAGCCAGTTTCTTGAACAAATGAATTATCAGCGCGCCCTCGAAGGAGAACTGGCGCGAACCATCCAGACGCTGCAAGCCGTACAAGCGGCGCGCGTTCATCTTGCCATACCGAAGTCATCGGCTTTTCTGCGCGACGAACAAAAACCCACGGCCTCTGTGGTGCTCAGCCTGTATCAGGGACGGGCTCTCGACCCGGGACAAGTGGCGGGCATCGTACATCTTGTTGCCTCCAGCGTATCGCAACTAACCCCTGCCAATATCAGTGTCATCGACCAGAATGGCAACCTACTCTCTCAAAACACCGACAATTCCCGCGATGCCTCGCTCGACCCCACCCAACTGAAGTATCTGCGCGAACTGGAAAAAAGCACCATCCGTCGCATTGAAACCATCCTCGAACCGGTGGTGGGTACAGGCAATGTTCGTGCGCAGGTAGCGGCTGATGTCGATTTCTCACAAACCGACCAAATGGCCGAAACCTACGGCCCGAACCCACCGCCGAATACGGCCATCCGTAGCCAGCAACTTGCAGAATCCGGTAATGCGGGGCCGAGTGCCGGTGGGGTGCCCGGTGCGCTATCCAACCAGCCCCCTGTCCCCGCCACAGCACCCGTCACCTCGCCGCCCGTCGCCAGCCCGCCCAATGCCGCCGGAACGACCGCGACCAATACAGGTACTGGAACAGGAACGGGGACAGGAGGAACGGCCGGTAATGCGAACAATCTGGCCAATACGACCAACGGTAGCCGTAGTTCTACAACCAACTATGAACTGGACAAGACCATCCGGCATACCAAGGGTGCCAGCGGCATCATCAAGCGTCTGTCGGTTGCCGTCGTCGTCAATCAGAAGAAAACGCCGCCGGACAAGGACGGCAAATCGAAGAGCCTGCCATTGACGCCGGAAGAAATTCAGCAGATCACGAATCTGGTGCGTGAAGCCATGGGCTATAACAAGGACAGGGGAGACACATTGAATGTCGCCAATGTATCCTTTACCGCAGGTGAAAAAGAAATTATCGAGGAGACACCCGTGTGGAAAGATCCGGCCTTCCTTGCACTGGGGCGCGAGAGCCTGAAATACCTGTTCGTGGCGATTGCTGCCTACCTGTTCTGGGTGCGCGGCATCAAGCCGATGTTCATTGCCTGGGTCGGCGCGGCCGAAGAGCGTCGCAAGGCGCTCGCGCTGGAAAACCAGGTTAAGGAAGAAATCCATGAACAGACACTGGCAGAACCAATCCGTACTTATGAAGACAAGGTAAACGAAGTACGCGATCTGGCTGCCCAGAATCCCAAGGCCGTTGCCAACATCATCAAGGGCTGGGTCAACGACAATGAATAAGGAAGGGCTGGAAAAGGCCGCCATGCTCCTCCTGTCCATCGGCGAGGATCAGGCAGCCGAAGTACTGAAGCACCTCCCGCCCAGAGAAGTCCAGAGCTTGGGTTTGGCCATGGCCAACCTGCAAAAAGTCCCCCGCGAACGCATCGAAGCCGTGTTGGACGACATGGAATCGATGACCACCCGCGCATCAGGCATCTCGGCAGACGAGCCCAAGATACGCAGCATCATGACCAAGGCACTGGGCGAAGAACGGGCGGCAGGACTGCTCGCGCGCATCTTCCGGAGCAATAACACAGACAGCATTGACAGCCTGAAATGGATGGATGCGGTTTCCATCGCCGACATGGTGCGTAACGAACATCCGCAAATCATTGCCGCCATTCTGGCTCACCTCGAATACGATCACGCGGGGGAAGTGCTCAAACTGTTCACCGATCGTCTGCGTAATGATGTCCTGCTGCGCCTGGCCACACTAGATGGCGTACAGCCCCAAGCGCTGCATGAACTCAATGAAGCAATGGCTACCCTGGTGACCAGCGGAGCCGCAACTGAAAAGACTTCCATGGGCGGGGTGCGTCATGCGGCTGAAATTCTGAACTTCGTCGGCCATGCCCACGAAACCACCATTCTCGACAATGTGCGTGAATACGATCCGGATCTCGCCCAGAAAATCATGGATGAGATGTTTGTCTTTGACAACCTCATCGATGTGGATGACCGTGGCATACAGCTCTTGCTGCGCGAAGTGCAGTCCGAATCCCTGATTGTGGCACTGAAAGGTGCCACGCCGGAGTTGCGTGAAAAGGTTTTCAAGAACATGTCTCAGCGCGCAGCAGAAATGCTACGTGAGGATCTGGAAGCACGAGGGCCGGTGCGGGTTTCGGAAGTCGAAACCGAACAGAAGGAAATTCTCAAGGTCGCTCGCCGCCTCGCCGACGAAGGCCAGATCCAACTAGGCGGTGGTGGCGGTGATGATGCCTTCATCTGACGCCCACGAAACAACGGAGCTTCCAGCAACGGGAGCTCCTGCGGGTGACGAAAACAACGATGCCTGGTCACGTTGGCAACCCACGAGTTTCGATGCACCCAGAATCGACCCCATCAAGGCCGCTGCCGAAGCCCATGCCAAGGCGCAGGCAGCCAAGGCAGCATTTGCCGAAGAAATCGCACGATTACGCCAGCAGGCCACAACGGAAGGACGTGCCGCAGGCCATGCCGAAGGTTATACGCTGGGCTATGCCGAAGGACAGCATCAGGTACGGATGGAAGCCGCCCAACTGGCTGCCGTGCTGACACAGCTCGAAGAAGCCATGGCAAACTTCAACCAGCAAGTGGCCAATGATCTATTGGCACTTTCTCTTGAAGTTGCCCGTCAGGTCATTCGTCACAGTATCGAACTTCAACCTGAACGCATTCTGGATTCGGTGCGTGAAGCACTGGCTCAATCCCACCATACCCATGCCGTGGTTTCCGTGCATCCGGAAGATGCCGCCCTCATCCGGCGCCATGCCGATGAATTGCTCGCTCCAGGTGGACATCGTTTGCGTGAAGACATCCATGTGACCCGAGGGGGCTGCCTCATCGATGCCGGTGGAGGTCAAATTGATGCCTCACTGGAAACCCGCTGGCGGCGCATCGTTGAAGCCCTCGGTGCTGACACGGTCTGGCAGCCTGCCGATACAGACAAGCCCCCTGTGTGAGACATGCGCCATGAGTATGGATACGGAGACGAGTGCAGGCACTGAGACAGTTACGGATACAGTGACTGATGCAGATGCAGACGCAGACACAACGAGCAATCCGCTGCTCATCCAGTGGCAAAAATTTCTGTCAGGCTGTCAAGCACAGGTCGCGCAAGCCACGCCCTTTCAATCTTACGGACGACTGACCCGAATCAATGGGCTGGTCATGGAGGCTACCGGCATCAAGCTGCCGCTCGGTGCCAACTGCAGCATTCAGGTTCCTGGAGGGCGCGCTGTCGAGGCCGAAGTGGTCGGTTTTTCAGGTGAAAAAATATTCATGATGCCCTGTGAAGACGTTCAAGGTCTCTCACCCGGCGCATTGATTACCCCCCTGGAAAGCCATCCCATGTCACCCGACGTGGGAAATCCTCACGTGCTGCAACGTCGTCATGTCGACCGGGGAAAACGCGTCCCTGTGGGCAATGCCTTGCTGGGGCGGGTACTGGACAGCAACGGCCGCCCACTCGACGGACTAGGACCTCTCGCTGAGCATCAGACCCGCACACTGCAAAGCCGTCCCATCAACCCCCTGCTGCGTGCCCCCATCGATCACAGTCTCGATGTCGGTGTTCGCGCCATCAACGCCATGCTCACGGTAGGCAGCGGTCAACGTCTGGGCTTGTTTGCCGGTTCAGGGGTCGGGAAAAGTGTGCTGCTGGGCATGATGGCGCGATACACGGAAGCCGAAATCATCGTTGTTGGCTTGATCGGCGAGCGTGGACGAGAAGTCAAAGAGTTCATCGAGCAGATTCTGGGGGAAGAAGGGATGCGGCGTTCTGTTGTGGTGGCCGCCCCTGCCGACACCAGCCCGCTCATGCGCCTGCAAGGCGCGAGTTACGCCACCACCATTGCCGAAGAATTTCGCGATCAAGGCAAGCAGGTGCTACTCATCATGGATTCCCTGACACGCTATGCCATGGCGCAACGCGAAATTGCCCTTGCCGTCGGTGAACCGCCTGCCACGCGCGGCTATCCTCCCTCGGTCTTTGCGCGTTTGCCCGCCCTCGTTGAACGCGCGGGCAACGGCCCGGAAGGGGGCGGCTCCATTACGGCCTTTTATACCGTCCTCGCTGAAGGCGACGACCAGCAAGACCCCATTGCCGATTCGGCACGCGCCATTCTCGATGGTCACTTTGTCCTCTCTCGCACCCTGGCCGATGCGGGTCACTATCCCGCCATCGACATCGAGCAATCCATCTCCCGCGTCATGACCAGTCTCATCACACCAGAGCACCTCGATCATGTGCGACGCTTCAAACAACTCTATTCCCGCTACCAGCGATCCCGCGATCTCATTGCGGTCGGTGCCTATGCGCCCGGCTCCGATCCCACCCTCGATCTCGCCATTCGCCTGCAACCCCTGATGGAACGGTTCCTGCAACAGCAATTGAATGAACAATCCAACTATGGCGACAGTCTGGCCGCCCTGTCACAACTTTTCGCCATGGCGGATGCCGCGTAATGTTTTCTTGATTGGCAATGAACCTCAGCAAAATTGCCCGAACATTGTTCGTGACAGTTCGTATGCACTAACGATCATGGTAGCCATCTCCACCCGCAGAGGATGAAATAATCGTTACCCGATACGCCCACCCCACCCATCCGCCCCTCAAGGGGCGGCTACTGATTGGCTCGCTACGCTCGAAGCTTCAACTCGACTCTGATTTTTGTATTTCACGCTAAAATAAATTCATGGTGTGTTTTTTGGAGCGCCATTGTGAGCAAACCTTTCCCCCTGCAAACTCTGCTTGATCTTTCACAAAAGCGCATGGACGATGCGACGCGTCGTCTGGGGGAACTGCTGGCCAGCGAACAGGAAGCCACGACACGCCTCGATCTGCTCCAGCAGTATCGCGATGAATATCAGAACCGCTTCATGGATGCCACAAAAAACGGCATCAATCGCAAGGAAATCGACAATTACCGTATCTTTCTGGGGCGACTGGACGACGCCATCGGACAAGCGCGCCAGATTGTCGAGCAAACGAAATGGCGCACCAGCCAGGGACAGCAAGACTGGCTCGATAAACGTGGACGCGTCAAAGCCTTTGACACGCTTTCACAACGGCACCAGACGCGCCAGAACCATATTGAAAATCGCAAAGAGCAAAAACTGCTCGATGAGCACGTCACACGACAATTTCAATCGACGCAATCGCATGACGATTGATGCTCGAGGATAACCCTCCGCATTCATCGAAACAATCTGGCACGTACCTTGCTATGCATGACTTGAGGACAATATTCATTGGTCCCTTTGTTCACTTGACAAGGAAATCATCATGCCGGCCATGCCCCTTCCCACAAGCATGTTCGCCTCCGCGTCTCCATCCATGAATGGTTGGAGTGCAACGCTTTCAGGCGCATCGGCAAATATTGCCGGTCAAAACATGAATACGACACAAAATGCCCCTTCAAGTTTTTCCAGTGTCCTGAAACAAAAAACCAGCAAAGCACCCGATGCGCCCCCACCACCCAAACAGGTGAATCACTCGGATGCCTCATCTTCAAGCTCTGCCTCACCGTCATCCGACAAAACCTCCCCACCCCAATCCTCCCAATCGTCTCAAGCGTCTCAATCGTCTCACTCCGCCCAGCCATCACAATCATCGGGGCAAACGGGCGGTAAAGAACGTCATGATGAATCCGGGGAGGCTTCAGACTCGAGCCTTGCGCAGCAAGGAACACAGACCTCCATCATGGCAATGTTGCTTGGGTTCAACGCAGCGATTGCAAAAGGAACATCCAGCACTTCCACGGATGGCGCGAACCTTTCATCTGAAACGACATCATTGACCGCAGATGCTAATGAACAGGCCACACTCGCTGCCTTGCTGGCTCAACAGCAGATACTGGCGACGGATGATCGTAAACGTGTCGATGGCGGTGACGGTGCTAACCTGGGCGCCGGTGCCGGTCAGCGCCTGCTGCCCGATGCCATGCTGACAGGAACAGACGATCGCGCATTGGCTGATTTTGCCGCACTTGCCGAAAAAGCCTTGCTACATTCGGGTCTGCGACCCGCAGAAGGCAGCGGCAAAGACAACCCCGCCCTGTCGTTCGATCAAGCCTTTACCGCCGCACACACCCAGATCGCCCTGAACGAACAGGGGGGTGCTCGATTGTCGGGTAACGCCGTATCGTCATTATCGTCCTATAACGTGAACACCCCTGTTGGGGCGCGCGGCTGGGATTATGAAGTGGGGAACAAACTGGTCTGGATGGCCGGAAAACAGGAACAAAGTGCTGAACTGGTGTTGCACCCTCCCCAACTGGGACGTGTGGAAGTTTCAATACAGATGAAGGGAGACCAGGTTTCAACCACCTTTGTGGCCGCTCATCCCGTCGCACGCGATGCATTGGAAAATGCCTTGCCACGCCTGCGGGAAATGTTTGCCGATGCCGGTTTGAGTCTCGGCCAGGCGCATGTGGGATCCGATTCAGGCTATCAACAAGCACCTGCGCAACACGAAAACAACGCACGTTCATCACGCTTTTCACACGAAATAAGCCTTCCTAAAGAAGGTAACATGCCGATTCCAAGAACGATATCTGCATGGCAACATCAGGGGAGAGGACTCGTCGACACCTTTGCGTGAGCTTTGCGTGAGCTTTGCATGAGCTCTCGCCCCGTGCCATACTCAGACACTCATGAACAGCATCTGACGAAGTAAAAACTAACGATCATGGTAGCCATCTCCACCCGCAGAGGATGAAATAATCGTTACCCGATACGCCCACCCCACCCATCCGCCCCTCAAGGGGCGGCTACTGATTGGCTCGCTACGCTCGAAGCTTCAACTCGACTCTGATTTTTGTATTTCACGCTAAAAACAACGTCATCAAAGACCGCTTCAAGGAATCCGTATGGCCAAGGCACCCGAAAAAACCGAAGGCGACGCCGCCACCGCCAAAGGAGGCAGCAAGAAAAAGCTGATCATCATCATTGCCGTGGTGGCGGTCTTGCTCGTCGGTGGCCTCGCGGGGCTTCTCATCATGAAGAAAAGCCATCCCCCTGCCGATGATGAAGAAGCAGAGGAAGGCACCCACAAACCGTCCAAGGCCAAAAAAAGCAAACCTGAAGCACCGCCCATCATGGTCAAGCTGGATCAATTCACCGTCAAGTTACAGCCGGATGAAGAAGCCCGTGCAGACCATTACATGCAGGCCACTCTGGAGCTCGAAGTGCTGGACAACGCTGCCGGTGAGCGTGTCAAAGTCTTCACATCAAAGATTCGTTCCAAAGTGCTTCTGATGTTGATGGGGAAAACCCCCGCTGAAATGTCCACCCCGCAAGGGATCGAAACGCTCACGACCGATCTTCGCGTCGAGATCAACAAGATTCTGGATGGAACCACTGCCACTGCAACGGCTGCTCCCGCAAAGCCCAATCCGGATGATTCGGTGCAAGCGGTGTACCTGACCCAGTTCCTCGTTCAGTAAATTGCCATGAGTCAGGACTTTCTCTCCCAGGAAGAAGTCGATGCCCTCCTGAAAGGGGTCACAGGAGAGACGGATGCGCCGCCCGAAGCATCGACGCCTGAGGCAGGCACAGGAGAATCGGGAAACATCCGCAAGTATGATATCGGCCGCCAAGAACGCATTGTTCGTGGCCGCCTGCCCACGCTCGAACTCATTCATGAGCGTTTCGCCCGTTATCTGCGACTCGGTCTGTTCAACTACATGCGACGGCACGCCGAAGTCACGGTGGGCTCCATCCGAGTCCAAAAATACAGCGAATTCACACGCAATCTGGTTGTTCCCACCAACCTGAACATGGTGCAGATCAAGCCCCTGCGCGGTACCGGGCTCTTCGTGCTCGACCCCAATCTGGTCTTTCTGGTGATCGACAACATGTTTGGTGGCGACGGCCGCTTTCACACGCGCGTCGAAGGGCGCGAATTCACGATCACCGAAATGCGTATCGTGATGGGGCTGCTAAATACCATATTCACCGAATACGAAAAAGCCTGGAAGTCCGTCTACGCGCTCCAAGTGGAATACATGCGTTCTGAAATGAACACACAGTTTGCAAACATTGCCACCCCGGCGGAAGTGGTCGTTGCGGTGACTTTTACCATCGAGTTTTCCGGAACGGCCTCCGAAATGCATATCTGCCTGCCCTACTCGATGCTGGAACCCATACGCGATCAGCTTTCCAGCACCATGAATACGGAGCATCTCTCCACGGATAAACGATGGTCCAACACCTTACGCAAACAGCTCAAAACGGCTGCCGTGGAGCTGGTGGCTCCGCTGGGGAGCACCGAAGTCACACTCAGGCAAATCATGGCACTCAAAACAGGAGATGTCATTCCACTCGAAATCAGCGACCGGCTGATCATCACTTCCAACAACGCACCCGTACTAACCGCCACTTACGGGGTTAAAAATGGCCAATATGCACTCAAGATCGATCAGTTCCTCCCGCAGGAAGCCCTGCAGGACCCAGCAAGAAACACGTCCAAGGAGACCACATCATGACAGATGAAAACCAGGTCACGGATGACGATTGGGCCGCCGCCATGGGGGAACAAAGTGCTGTCGAGGCCAGCACACCTGAACCCGACACCGCACCGCTTGCCACCCCAAAAGTATTTGAGGACTTCTCGAACAGCCCCACCAAAACAGAGCATGTCGGTGATTACGACATGATCCTCGACATCCCGGTCACCCTCAGCGTGGAACTGGGACGTACCCGCATCGCCATCAAGGATCTGCTGCAACTGGCGCACGGTTCAGTCGTCGAACTGGAAGGCATGGCAGGAGAACCCATGGATGTGCTGGTCAACGGAACCTTGATTGCGCAAGGCGAAGTCGTGGTAGTTAACGAACGCTTCGGGATACGACTGACCGACATCATTACGCCCGCAGAGCGCATCAACAAGCTGCATCGCTAAACTTCAGCCACGGAATTAACGCCTTTTCTCCCTCATTCTCGATGGCTTGAAAACCTGAAGTCCGCGTATGCTGGGTTCGCTTGTTTTTTCAGGCGGGTCAATGAACGTTCTGCGCACTTCCCTTTTTTTTTACACGGTATGTCTTGCATGGATTCCTCATGCGCAGGCAAGCGCCGTCACCCACATTACGGACTCCGGCGGAGGATGGTTTCAGGTCATTTTCGGCCTGTTCATGGTCGCACTGCTGCTAGCAGGTGGCCTGTATGCCCTCAAACGACTGACTCTCCCACGCGGTTCAGGCGCATTGCTGCGCGTGATTTCCGGAGTCTCGCTGGGGCCTCGCGAGCGTGTCGTCATCGTGGAATCGGGAGAAACCTGGCTGATACTGGGCGTAACTGCGAGTCAAATCAGCAAACTCCATGAACTGCCACGCCAAACGCAGCCAACTGAAACACCGCCCCCCACGACAGCGCGTCCTGATTTTGCACGCATGATCCGTCAGGCACTGGAACATCGCAATGCGCGCTAAACCACACACCCCGTCTTTACTGTTCCTGCTGACATTCCTGGGCTTGGGCTTACTACTTCCTGTTTCGTCCTGGGCACAGGCACTACCCGCCGTCACCAGTACGCCCGCCAGTGGCGGAGGAACGCAGTGGTCACTCTCCATCCAGACGCTGCTGATGCTCACCAGCTTGAGCTTTCTGCCCGCCATTTTGCTCATGATGACCAGTTTCACCCGCATCATCATCGTTTTTTCCCTGCTCCGCAGTGCGCTGGGAACGCAAGCCTCGCCTCCGAATCAGGTGCTCATTGGGCTGGCCTTGTTCCTCACTTTTTTCATCATGGCGCCGGTGGGCGACCGTATCTACAACGAAGCCTATTTGCCGCTTTCCGAAAACAAGATTGTTTTTACAGAAGCTGTTGATCGTGCCAGCGTACCTCTGCGGGAATTCATGCTCAAACAGACACGTGAACCCGATCTCAAACTGTTTACAACGATCTCGAAACAACCCAAACCGGAGGCGCCCGAAAATGTCTCCATGCGGGTGCTGATTCCGGCTTTTGTGACTTCCGAACTCAAGACCGCCTTCCAGATTGGCTTCATCGTCTTTATCCCCTTTCTGATCATCGACATGGTCGTCGCTTCGGTCCTGATGTCCATGGGGATGATGATGATGTCGCCCGTCATCGTTTCACTGCCGTTCAAAATCATGCTGTTTGTGCTGGTCGATGGCTGGACGCTCCTGATCGGCTCTCTGGTTCAAAGTTTTGGATAGGTAAGACCTCATGACTCCGACTACCGTCATTGAACTCGGGCGCGGTGCCATCGAGATTCTGTTGCTGGTTTCATTGCCACTCTTTGTCGTGGCATTGGCCGTCGGCCTGCTAATCAGTATTTTTCAAGCCGCCACGCAAATCAATGAGGCCACCCTGTCCTTCGTTCCCAAGCTGGTTGCCATTTTTGTCACCCTGATCCTGGCCGGCCCCTGGATGATTACCATCCTGACGGACTACATCCGTCGCCTCTATGAAAGCATCCCCACCCTGATAGGATGACTCCGGGTGATCACCTTCACATCCGCCCAGCTTGATGCCTGGCTGGCCATCTATCTTTATCCGCTGGCTCGCATACTGGCACTCCTCGCCACCGCACCCATCTTCAATAGTGCCGGCCTTTCGGCGCGACTGCGGCTGGTGACCGGACTCGCCATCACACTGGCGGTGGCTCCTGCACTACCGCAAGCGACAACGATCATTCCACCGGGTTCATGGCAAGGGCTCGCGGTATTGGGACAGCAAATGCTCATCGGCATCGTCATGGGCTTTTCGCTACGCCTGATGTTCACCGCCGTCGATGTTGCCGGAGAGCTGATCGGCCTGCAAATGGGGCTCTCCTTCGCCACTTTCTTCGATCCTCACAGCAGCGCGCAAACCGCCGTAATAAGCTCTTTCTTAGGGCTCGTCACGTCTCTGCTTTTCCTGTCCATGAATGGCCACTTGCTGGTGCTTTCCGTATTGGCTGAAAGTTTTCGCGTATTGCCTATCGGCCTCAAACCCTTTGCAGCACCCGGATTTTCCGCACTGCTGGCTTGGTCAGCCACGCTTTTTTCATCCGGTTTGATGCTGGCCTTACCCATGATTGCCGCACTGATGATCGCCAATATCGCCTTGGGGGTTCTGGCACGCATCGCTCCACAACTCAATATTTTCGCCGTTGGCTTTCCTGTCACCAGTATCACGGGATTTGCCATGCTGATGCTGTCCATGCCGCACTTGGGCGATGCCATGCAACGGCTCTATGAACGGGGATTTGTCGCGCTGTCCGATATATTGCGTGCCGGTGGTGCGCTGCCATTTTCATCCGGCTCTTGAGGAATTTTCTTGCCGGTCAGATGAATGATCCCGCTCGCGATCCGCTGCGAACCGATGAGGGATGAATCAATACCTTCGGAATATTCGCGCACCTCATATCCCGAGAACTCCCCATAACGCATCAGATCACGTGCTCGACGCTGAAAAATCTGCCGCGCCTCTCCGGCACCGCCGTTGTAATAACGTTTCATCTTCATTGAAATCTGCACATGGTCATCGGGCATCGGAATCAGTTCGATCTCCCAATTCGGCGCCAGTGGATCGAGTATCCAGTAAGCCGGGCCCGTATAAATAAGGGCTCCAAGCAAGGGATTTGCATGAGCGACCAACGGCATCACCCCACCACCGGCAATACCGACAAACCACAGAGCGAACACCCCAATTACGCGTCTGAAAACGCCTTGTCGCGCTTTGCCAAATTCATGCAGCGTTGCCATGATGATCAATTCAAATAACTGAACAAAGACAGTTGCGAGATTTTTGCAAAGGACTGCTGTGCGGCCTGAAGTTGGGTATTCGTGCGGGTCAGATCAGAAATGGCCTGTGCCATATCGACATCCTGCGTCGTGGAGAGTGTCTGCTGATATTGCGCATTGACATCCGTGTTCACCGCCTGGAGTGATTCGACCGTCCCCATGCGCGCCCCAATGGTGGAATGGGCCGTCAGCAGATTCTTGCTGGCCATATCGATACCGCTGATCATCCGATTGACTTCGTTACTGACCCCAGCGGTTTCATTGCTGCCATCCTGAATCTGGCGTTCCAGTGACTTGATGAAACGTCCCATGACATCGAAAACGCTTTGCCCCGAGCTACTCTTGATGCTGAAAGCATCACCAGTTCTGGGTGCGCCCTTGATGGTGATGTTGACACCAAAGTCATTGTAGGGAACGGCCAGTCCATTGAAATCGATCGACTGCCCCGGCGTGTACGCATGGGTATAGGTATTGGAGGGGCCGCCAGGGACGGGGGATGTCTTGGTGAAAAGAGAAACGGGCGGGTGCGCTGCAACATCCACCAGATCATAGTAGGTCGTATTGGCCGGGCCTATGCTACCGGTCGTATCCTGCCAGAAGCGAACCTCGAAATTACCGCTATTGTTCGGGCTCAGCCAGTTCGCCGGGTCAGTGATGGTGCCATCATCGATGACCCCTGTCCCCTTATTGGTGCTCTGGTAATCGGTGACGAACAAACCATTGCCCGTCGGAATGCGGCTAAAAATGCCGTTGCCTGAGTCGCTGACCGCCAGCTTTTGTGTCGGCGAAATCTGCAAGAAGCGTTGGCCATCATCCCCTGCATAGCTCACGCCATTTTCCACCGTCCCGGTAAAAGGCCGAGTATTGCCCTGAAAGCCCGAAAAAATATACTGCCCCGTGGAGTCCTTGGTATTCGCCATTTCCATCAACTGGTCATAGCTCTGGCGTAGCTGGGTCGCAATACTCTGGCGATCGCTGTTGTTCATGCTGCTGTTGCCGGACTGGATTGCCAGGGTTCTGACCTGGGTCAGCAAGGTTCCTGCCCCCTGCAACTGGCTCTCGGCCAATGACAGTGCAGAATTGGCATTGTCCATTGCACCGGCATACTGTTTCGTCAGCGAAATGCTTTGCGAAACTTCCAGTGAGCTTGCTGCGCCCACAGGATCATCGGCGGGGGTCAATGCCTTTCTCCCCGAGGCGACCTGCTGCTGAAAGCGCAAAAGATCGTTCGTCTGACGTCCCATGGCAGAGACGCCGGCTTCATAAATCATACTGGTACTGATGCGCATGATAGTCTCCCGTCGTATCAGATTTGTAACAAGGTATCGAACAGCTTGCCTGCCACGCTAATCAATCGGGCAGACGCCTGGTAGGCTTGCTGGTAACGTAACAGATTGGCGGCTTCTTCATCCAGATTCACCGCCGAGACCGAATCGCGTGCCGATTGTGCCTGCTTGGACAAGGCTTGTTGCGTGTAACCGCTAACCTGCACTTCACGCGCCTTGTTGCCCACCTGATTGACCATGGAAGCGTAGGTTCCCTGCAAGGAAGTGGTACCTCCATCCAGAATCTTCTTGGTTTGCAGCGTCCCCAGCAACAAGGCATTGCGGTTATCGGCCACGCCGGTGGTATTCGGTCCCACGATGAAGGTATCCAGATTATTCGGCACCCCCTTGATCGTGAATTCCATGCCGTTAAAGCTGATAGCCGCACCTGAAACATAAGGAACGCGTGTCTGCGGTGAATCAATGGCAAACGGACTGCCTGTCGCACCAGCCACGCTCACCATGCTGCCTGAGGGAAAGCCAGACAAAGTATTGGTGGCCTGGTCGTAGGTCAGTGTGATGGGAGAAGCCGTCAAAGCGGCCTTTTGGGTGACGGTGGCACCCACACTGGTCATGCTGCCCAGACCCGGCAGAGCATTCGTCAGTGCGATGGCAGAGCCGCCCCCCAGCTTGTTCGAGGTCACGACCAACTGGATCGCACCATTCAATGTGACTTCTACACCCGGCACCGGGAACTTGTCATTGATCGCCGTCTGAATCTCATAAGCCAGATTGGCCGGCGTATAGTTTCCGGCAGGAATGATGACCGTTTGCAGGCCGACACCATCCACATTGATGCTGAATTCATCATTGATACCGGCCTTGATGGTGGTCGGGCTTGCCAATGCTGCGCCCCCCTGCTCGACACCGCGCGGACCCGTCGTAACCGCACCGCCGAACATGGAGTTGAAACCTGCGTTGAAGAAAGGAAATACGGTGGCAGAAATGGCCACTGCCGATCCGCCCCCCTGAGTCGTAGAGGTGACGACCATCTTGCCACTGGCGTCTGCCGTCACCTTGACCCCACCGCCAATGGCAGTTTCTATGCCTTTGGCCAGAGCCTGCGCCGTCGGGTAAAACCCGAGTGCCATGGTTTTTGTCAGTACAGGGCCACCATCGATGGAAATATCGAATTGATCATTGACCCCGGAGGACACCAGCAAGGGATAGGTCGGTGCGGCCGTCCCTTGAGCGGCACCCTGAAAAGTTGGCAGTGCGGGAACGCCGAACATCGAGGTCAGCCCCGTATTGGTATTCACGAGCCAAGGCGGTGTGCCGGTCGGTGAGGGATCGATGGTGAAGGAGTCGCCGTCGAGCGGCGCCCCCGTCAGCGTAACGGCCAACCCGCTGAAGCTCAGGTTGTTACCGAATGTATAGGGTACGCGAGTCGTGGGGCTGTCGATCCGGATGAGTTGCCCATTGCCGTTATCCACCATGGAGCCCACGGGAAAGCCATCCAGTGCCGGCGTGGGCGTCGAAAAATAACGCAGGGTGAAGGGTGTTTGCGGGGGTAAGGGAGACGTTGTGGTAATGGCACCGCCATCGATGCTGGCTACGCCGGTATTGGCGTTTCCCAGACCGGTACGAATAGGTACGGCCACCGCAATATTGCGTGGATCAGTGATAGACACCGACATGTCACGTGCGCCGGGACGGCTCGGACGAATGATGAAGGAAGAACCATTGACGGCCACACTGGACAAGCTAATCGACAAACCATCGACCATCGCCGGCAAGGCGGTGTTATTCACCAGAACGGCACCATCCGTCATCCGGGTCAAGGTGTAGTTTCCACTGCCATGGGAGACGAGCTTGTAATCACTGGTGGTCAGTGCAGTCGTATCGCTGATGGTTACATCGATTTGCGGATTGGGCAAGGCATTGTTCTGATTCGCCATGACTTCAGGCGCCTGCACCTGGAAGTAATCCAGACCATATTGGCCGCCCAGATCCATCCCCAGCTTGTGCTGGTCATTGAAATTCTGGGCAAGAACGATGGCGGCACGCCCCAGGGCATTGGTGACAGGATCCAGCGACTCATTACGGAAGGCAAGCAAGCCACCCAAGGCACCGCCCTTCAGCAGATTGTCCGGAAGCTCGATGCTGCCTCCTGTCGGCATTTGCAAGGCCACCACGGTTTTCTGGGCATCATAGCTATCAGGAATGGCGACCAGCGTCGATGCGTTGGTGCCCACCACCAGGGGTTGCCCCGTTCCCACGACGACGCTATAGCTTCCATCGCTTTGCGGCAAAACGGTGGAACGAATTTCCTTGTTGAGATCGCTGATGAGCTGATCCCGACGATCCAGCAAATCATTGGGGGGCTGATCGGCACCGGCGGCCTGCGCCACCAGAATGCGCTGATTCGCATCGGCAATCTGCTGGGCATAAGAGTTGATGAGAGACACCTCATCCGCAATCTGCGTATTCACCCCGCTGCGTATTTCCTGCAAACGGGCATCCATGCTCTGGAAACGATCGACCAGAGACTGTGACTCGGAAAGAAAGGCCTGACGCGAGGGAATCGAGGAAGGATTGGCAGACAACTGGTCGAGCGCGCCAAAAAAACCAGCCATGGCAGGACTCAAGCCGGCCTTGCTGTCTGACATCAGATTCACCACTTGGCTAATCTGCGAACCGTAGTGATCCATTTCGGACATCCCTGCCTGCGCACCCAGCACCTGTGCATTCAGGTAACCGCTATAGACACGCTTGACGGTCGTGACATCCACCCCCTGCCCCAGATAACCTGCGCCGGTATACATCGGCGTCGCAGCGCGCTGTATGGCCTGCTGACGCGTATAGCCTGTGGTAGAAGCATTGGAAATGTTCTGCCCGGTAATATTGATGTTCATCTGGGCCGTATTCAGGCCGGAAACACCGATGCTTAATGTATTGGCACCCATGATTGCTCCAAAGTGTCTCGGTTAACGGCAATTTCTGCCGCACATTGATTCTGGATCGAGTTTTCACTTTGAATTGAGCAATCTTCGTGCCAGCGCACGAAACTGCAAGGCCACGCGCTATGGCGTGGCGGGGTAATGCAGAAGCTTCAGCCTTGTAAACCGGGTGAATTCAAGACGATACCGCTCATCAAGCGAGTCAGCTTGGTACTGTATTGCGGATCGGTCGCGTAACCTGCATCCTGCAAACCACGGGCAAAGCTTGCCGCATCGCGTGCGCCCATGACTTCGCTGTAGCGCGGATTGGACGCCAGAAAATTGGCGTAATCCTGAAAAGACTCCTGATAGGAGGCATAGGCGCGAAACCGCGCCACCTGACGCTGGGCAAGCCCCGAAACAACTTCGGTCGTGCTCGCGCTCACAGCAGCACCATTCCAGCCACGATCTGCCTTGATGCCAAAAAGATTATGGCTCGGCGAACCATCCGGCAAACGCGGTTCGGATTTTCCCCAGCCGGTTTCCAGTGCCGCATGCGCCAGCATGAATTGAGGCGGGATGCCTGTGCTTCGACTCGCTTCAAGTGCATACGGCCAGAAGCGTTCAATGAATTCACGCGCCTTGGCATTGGGTGCCCCTGCTGTTCCAGACACAGCAGAGGCAGCGGGGGCAGCGGATGCACTCGATACCTCAGGCCGAGCCATGGCTGGGGGGCTTGATCCGGATGCGGTGAGGCTCTCTCCTGAAGAAGCATTCCTGCCTGCAAGCCCAGGCAGTGCGATTCCAGACGATGATTTTCCCAGTGGCAAGGCCGGCTGCGCAGGATTGAAAGGCAGATTATCGAGTGGAACCACCTCATCGCCATGCAGGCGTGCCAACTGTTTTTCCAGCAACGCGGCCAAACCCATCCCCCCACCCCGAGTCGCCAGAACCTGGGTGAGCTGCTGATCGTGCATGGATTCATACATGCGTGACTGGTCGCTGTCGAACAAGCTGTCACGAGGAGTCGCATCCCGCATGGCCTTCAGCACAACTTGCAGGAACATGGCTTCAAACTGCTGCGCCACCAATTTGCGTGATTCAGGCGTATCGGTGCGCGCCTGACGTTTGATGTCGTTCAGACCCCGCGCATCCATGGCCAAGGATGTCTGGCTTGTCAAATCTGTCGCAGCGGTCGCAGCGTTCATCGTCGTCATCTGCATAGCGTAACCCTCCCGGAACGCAATGGATGCCACGAACAGGCACGCGTTCCCGTGTCAATAAAACATTGCGACGCTCGCCATTGGATTAGCGTGAAACAACGAAAACGGAGTCGGGTTGAAGCTTCGAGCATAGCGAGAAAATCAGTAGCCGCCCCTTGAGGGGCGGATGGGTGGGGTGGGCGTTTAGGGTAA
The DNA here is from genome assembly GCA_964437515.1 of uncultured Sterolibacterium sp. Classification (GTDB taxonomy): domain Bacteria; phylum Pseudomonadota; class Gammaproteobacteria; order Burkholderiales; family Rhodocyclaceae; genus Sterolibacterium. The sequence goes on along the minus strand of CAYTHB010000026.1, from coordinate 17,956 downwards.
CGTTTGTTTCATCCTCTGTGGGTGGAGACTGCTACCATGTACGTTAGATGATTTCCAGATCGGCCTTGAGTGCCCCGGCAGACTTCATGGCCTGCAGAATGGCAATGAGATCCGCCGGATTGACACCAATGGCGTTGAGCGCCTTGACAACATCAGCAAGATTCGCGCCTGATTTCACATTCATCAGATTGCCGCCGTCCTGCTTGATGGCAATCTGGGCATTGGTTACGCCCGCCGTATCGCCTCCGGCAAGGGCATTGGGCTGACTGACCGCGTTATCCGCATTGACCGTCACCGACAAATTGCCATGTGCCACGGCACAGTTATCCAGTGTCACCGACTGATTCATCACAACAGAGCCTGTGCGGCTGTTGATGATGACGCGCGCTGATTGCTGCATCGGTGTCAGAGTCAAATTCTCGATACGGCCAATGAAAGCCACGCGTTCATTGGCATTAACGGGAGCTTGCACCTTCATCTGACGACCATCGACGGCCGTTGCCGCACCCGGCACCGCCTTGTTGACCGCTTCAACCAGCCGCTGCATGGTGCCAAAATCAGTTTCCTTGAGCTCAAAGTACACAGCGTCCCCCTCACCCAGCGCCGTCGTCACCTCGCGCTCGACGGTCGCACCACCGGGGACGCGTCCCACAGAAAGATGATTGACCGTGGACTTTGAACCGCCTGCCGATGCCCCGGCACCGCTCACCACCACATTCCCTTGTGCCATCGCATACACCTGACCATCCGCCCCCTTGAGCGGCGTCATCACCAGCATACCGCCCCGGATGGACTTCGCATTCCCCATGGAGGATACCGTGACATCAATCTGCTGGCCGGATCGCGCAAACGGCGGCAAACTGGCTGTCACCATGACAGCCGCCACGTTTTTCAGTTGCAGGTTCGTTCCCGGCGGCAAGGACACCCCCATATTGGACAGCATGTTGATGATGCTTTGAACGGTAAAGGGTGTCTGTGTCGTCTGGTCACCGCTGCCGTCCAGCCCCACCACCAGACCATAACCAATCAACTGGTTGTTACGCACACCGGCAATAGTTGCCAGGTCTTTCACCCGTTCAGCCTGAACCGGCAATGCACACAGCAAGCCCAAAGTCACAACCGTCATCCACCTCAACCATCGTGTCATGACAAAGGCTCCCCTCTTCAAAACGGCAGGAAGCTCAGGAAAAACCGGCTCAACCAGCCCATGGCCTGGGCGGAATCGATAAAGCCATTTGCCTTGTATTCAATCCGAGCATCCGCCACCTGCGTCGACTGCACTGTATTGGCCGAAGTGATGTTGTTGGGATTCACGACCCCTGAAAAACGGATGAACTCCTCCCCCTCCTTAAGACCGATCTGCTTTTCACCCGAGACGAGCAGATTGCCATTGGACAGGACTTCGATGACAGTCACGGTCAATGAACTCGTGAAGTCATTAGCCGAAGTATTCTGCCCTTTGCCATCAAAGTTATTACTGCTTGATGCGGCAAAACTCGTTTCTTGCAGTGTCTTGAACGGCAAACCATTCACCGTCGGGATGGCTGCCGCCACACTGGTGGAACGGGTTGTCTTGTTCTGGGAGTTTTTGGAAGCGGTCGTCTTTTCTGCAATGTTGATGGTGATGGTATCGCCCACGAAACGTGCTCGACGATCCTCGAAGAGCGGCCGGGATGAGGTCACATTAAAAATGGCACCATTGCTGGACGCACTGACACTGCGCGCCTCTGGACGCACCGTCATCGGCTGATGCACGCTGGTTGGGGGCACGGTCGTGGCACAGCCTGCGAGCAGACTCACCCAGAACATCATCAGAACAGATGTGCGTTTCATGAAAATCTCCGCATCATTCCTCAAAGATTGGACAACTTGGCCAGCATTTGGTCAGACGTGGAAATTACCTTGGAATTCATTTCATACGCCCGCTGGGTCTGAATCATGGTGACCAGTTCTTCGGCCATATTGACGTTGGACGTTTCAACATAGCCCTGATAAAGCACCCCCGTCCCATTGGTTCCCGGCGTATTGGGCGTCGGGGTTCCACTGGAAGCGGTTTCAACAAAAAGGTTTTCGCCCACGCTTTGCAAGCCCCCCACATTGATGAAACTGGCAATCTGGATGTTGCCAATCTGCGTCGGGGTATTCATCGCCGAACCCTGCACCACCGTCACGACGCCATCACGTGCAATGGTCACGGAAGTCGCATCCTGCGGAATGGTCATGGCCGGTGATAAGGGATAGCCACTGGAGGTCACGATCTGACCCGTACTGTCTTTCTGGAAAGCCCCATCACGGGTATAGGCCAACGTACCATCCGGCATCTGTATCTGGAAGAAACCTTGTCCATTGACCGCAATATCCAGCGGATTACTGGTTTGATTGAGATTGCCCTGAATGAAATTCTTTTCTGTCGCAATCGGACGAACCCCTGTGCCCACCTGCAATCCTGAAGGCACCATTGTCTGCTGCGAGGACTGCGCACCTGGCTGACGTAGTGTCTGATACAGCAAGTCCTCAAACACAGCGCGCGTGCGCTTGTAGCCGTTTGTGCCAAGATTGGCCAGATTGTTGGAAATGACGTCGAGTTGCGTCTGCTGCGCATCAAGACCCGTTTTGGCCACCCAGAGTGATCGTATCATGATGATTTATATGAAAATCAGAAGTTTGAAATAACCTGCGTTGCGGCCTGATCGTCGCTATTGGCCGTCGTCAGCAGACGCACTTGTAATTCAAACTGGCGCGCCAAAGAAATCATGGTGACCATTTGCTCAGCCGCATTGACGTTACTGCCTTCAAGATAACCGCTGGCCAGCTTCACATTCGCATCTGGATCAGCAGGATCGCCACTTTTCAGTCGAAACAAGCCATCCTCGCCACGCACCAGATCAGCTTCGGGCGGATTGACCAGCTTGACACGTCCAATGGCATTCACCGTATTCTGGGCACCGGTTTCCGGTATTACAGACACGCTCCCATCCACACCCACACTCACCTTCACATCCGGCGGCACCGTAATAACGCCCCCATCGCCTTGAACGGGAAGCCCTGTACGCGTTTGAAGCACACCATTGACATCCAGTTGCAGACTGCCATTGCGGGTATAGGCCTCAGTTCCATCGGGCATGGCCAGCGCAATCCAGCCTGAACCTTGCACCGCCAGATCGAGCGTGCGTCCTGTGGATTGCATGGGGCCGGCCGCGTAATTGGTATGCGTGCTGGCATCGACGACGAAAGCGCGTGTCGGCAGCGGTGCGGGTGAAACCACTTGCACAGCACGCAGACGATGCTCCTCGGCGCGATAGCCCGTTGATGCCACGTTGGCGAGATTGTGTGCAACCGCCGCTTGCCGGTTCATCGTTTGCGATGCACCGGTCATGGCTGTGTATATCAGACGATCCATGGCAGCTCAGCCCGAAAAATCAGCGAAGGTTAACGATGGTCTGCATGATCTGATCCTGTGTCTTGATCGTCTGGGCATTCGCCTGATAATTCCGCTGTGCCGTGATCATATTGACCAGTTCTTTCGTCAGATCGACGTTGGATTCCTCCACAGAACCCGACTGAACCGTCCCTAGATTCCCTGTTCCTGGTGCGCCCGGAATCGGCTGACCGGACGCAGATGTTTCCGCAAACAGATTGTTCCCCAGAGAGACCAGACCATTCAGATTGTTGAAGTTGGCCAGAACGACCTGCCCCATATTACTGGTCTGCCCGTTGGAGTAGCGTCCCTGAACGACACCGTCATTTGAAACACTCAGCCCGGCCAGCTTGCCCGAGGTATAGCCGTCCTGAATCAACTGATTGGTACCAAAACTGATGCCGTATTGCGTCGTTCCCGCCAGATCCAGATCGTAGGTCAAGGGAGTCGTCGCACCCGTCGTGATATCGAAATTCCGCTGAATCTTCGTTCCGGGTGCTGGCACGATCAGCCCGCCTGTCGTGCTGAACCGCAGTTCCACACAATTAGGCTTGGCGAGCACGGGAGGCACTGCGGTGGGATCGGCCGGATCCATCAATACACTTCCGTCCAGCGAGGTATACATCTGCCAGTAGCCCGGCTGCGACGTCTTGACGAAATACAGGGACATGGTGTGCGGATTACCCAGGGTATCAAACACCGTCTGTGCCGTCGCCGCCGTATAGCTGTCGGTACTCGTGACATCAAAGACATCCGTTCCAGAGGTCGCCACAGGCGCTGCGCCAAAAAGATCGGTCTGCGCACTGCCGCCATCCACACTCACCATAGAACCATTGCCTTGTGTACCGCGCGTCCCCACACTGTTCGAGGTAATCACCATCTGGTTGCTGGCATCGATGGTGACCTTGACCTGCACCGTGGGATCTACAGCCGCCAGTGCCGCATTCAGCTTGCTCTGCACCTCAGCGGCCAGCGCAACCGATGAAGAATACGTTCCCGGAGCAATGGTAACGCCCGTAACACTCACGCCACTTGTCCCATTGACCCCATCCACGGTGACATCCAGCGTGTCATTCGTTCCAGCAGTAATGGTCAGCGGGGTGAGCCCGGCGAAGACAGGGCCATCCCCCGTGATATTGCCACTCGTCAGCGTTGTCGGCGGCTTGGCGCGCGAATCGAGGTTCACCATGATCTGGCTGTTCGATGTGACCTGCGGCGGAATGGCCTTGTTATTGATTTGCAGCGTAGCGATATTGCCCGGCACGATCGTGCCCGTCAAAGGATCAGCCGCATATCCCGTGAGCTTCAGACCATGGTTACTGACGATAAAACCATCCTTGTCCAGCAGAAACTGTCCGTTCCGCGTATAGGTGATGGCATTGTCACTATTGGTCAGCCGGAACAGACCTGCGCCATTGACAGCAATATCCAGCGGATTATTGGTGGTGGTCATGTTGCCTTGGGTAAATTGCTGGCGTACATCCGCCACCGAGGAACCGATCCCGACAATGGAAGAACCATTGCCCATCATGGCAAGGGCAAACATGTCGGCAAACTGGGCATTGGCACCCTTGTAACCGACCGTACTGGCATTCGCGATATTGTTACCGATCGCTGCCAGCGAGGTATCGGAAGAATTCAGGCCACTGAGTGCTTGTTGGAAGCTCATGATCGTCTCCTGTTGAAACTGTGTTTGAGTAACTACGACTTAGACTTGATACGTTTTAAGAGCAAAACTCATGCCAGGTAAACAATACGGCGTTTGCGCACTCAAAGTATCTGTTTGACATCTGCCAGTGTCACGATCGTATCCTTGCTGCCCACCATCAGGTTCAGACCTTGAGGTGTTCTCGCCACGCTATTCACCACATTGAACGCAAGCCCCGTGGCATCCACCTTGTTGCCGCCTTGCTTGGCGGCAATGCTGAGGGTGTATTGCCCGTCAGGTGCATCCTCTCCATTGTCCGTCGTGCCATCCCAGGTGAAGGTCGATGGACCTTCCGGCAAGGAACCCATCGTCAAGGTGCGCACCGGCAATCCATGGTCATTCTTGATGGTGACCACCACATTGTCAGCCACCCCCGCCATATTGACCCCCCCGGATGCCTGACCCGATTTCAGATCCAGCTCATTGCCGGCAACCAGAACACGATGCCCCACCAGGCCAGCTGCCTGAAAGGTCTGGGCATCCGTCGAATTTCCCAGCATGGTCTGCATGGTGGTATTGAGCTTGGTGATGCCATCCACCGTACTAATCTGTGCCAGTTGAGAAGTCATCTGGGCGTTATCCAGCGGATTGAGCGGATCCTGATTCTTGAGCTGTGCGGTCAGGAGCCTCAAAAAGCGATCCTGCGAGGCCTCGGTTGAATCCAGCGATGCCGTTTTGCCCTTGGTGGCCGATGCGCTCGTCTTGTTGGCTGCATTGATGGCATCAAAAGCGGCGGAATCGATTGCGGACGTTGTGCTCATGATTCTGTTCCTTTACGGTGACGTGCTGGCTTATTGACCGATGGTCAATGTCTTCAACAATAACTGCTTGGCGGTATTCATCATTTCGGCATTGGTCTGATAGGCACGGGAAGCCGAAATCATGTTCACCATTTCTTCCACCACATTGACATTGGGCATGGAAATATAGCCTTGCTCATTGGCATGAGGATTATTCGGCTCATACACCAAGCGCAGCGGTGCCGCACTTTCGACAACCTGACTGACCCGCACGCCCTCGCCCTGTTCATTTCCAACGGGTGTCGCTACGAACACCACCTGTTTGGCGCGGTAAGGCTGGCCATTGGCATTCACCATGCTGTCTGCGTTAGCCAGATTGCTGGAAACCGCATTGAGGCGGGCGGACTGGGCATGTAGCGCGGAGCCTGCAATATCGAAAACGTTAAAAATACTCATGATGGTGTGCTTTCTGTCGATCAAGGCTGCAAGGCCGCATTCATCATCCTGAACTGCTGATTGACGAAGGCAACCAAGGCCTCCATCTGTATGGCGTTTTCAGCAAAAGCTGAACGTTCCGTATCCATATTGACCGTATTACCATCCACACTGGATTGCAACTCACTCCGATATTTCACGGCTGCACCAAAGCGATTGGCACCCGAAGCATCCATATGCCCCTGTGCCGTCTTATCCATGGACAAAGGCCCCATATTAGGCGAGCGACCCATGGCACTGGCCAGTGCCGACTTGAAGTCGATATCACGCGCCTTGTAATGCGGCGTATCGGCATTGGCGATATTGGAAGCCAGAATCTCTTGCCGGAACGCGCGGACATTGAGCGCGGTCTGGGTAAATTGCAAGTCCTGGTCGATGCGGCTGAGCATGATGTTTTCTGCCGGTTGATGCCACCTCAAGGTAGCGACAGCTACATCAATGCAGAAATCGTGCCAGTTATCTCAATCCTTCAAAAACCCGCGCCATTGCTTGATTTTTTACATACGACCCGATTCGATTCCGCTGAAAACAGGAGCGGCAACGGCAAAGATTTCACTTTCGGCAATTTTTGCCGTGAATCCGAGTTACGCGAGCCACCAGAACCTTCAACAAAAAAGCAGCCCGCAGGCTGCTTTTTTGGGTGATACGTTAAAAGACAATCAAACAATCAACGGCACAATCAGCAGAGCCACCAGATTGATGATCTTGATCAGCGGATTCACCGCCGGGCCGGCCGTATCCTTATAGGGGTCACCCACCGTATCCCCCGTCACAGCCGCCTTGTGAGCCTCGGAGCCTTTGCCACCAAAGTGACCATCTTCGATGTACTTCTTGGCATTATCCCAAGCCCCACCGCCCGTCGTCATGGAAATCGCGACGAACAAGCCCGTAACGATCGTCCCCACCAGCAGACCACCCAGGGCTTGCGGACCCAGGATCAGACCGACCAGAATAGGAACGGCAATGGGCAGAACCGATGGAATCATCATTTCCTTGATCGCTGCGACCGTCAGCATATCCACGGCACGCGAATAATCCGGCTTGGCCGTCCCTTCCATGATGCCGGGGATTTCCTTGAACTGTCGGCGGACTTCGACCACGACCGCCCCAGCGGAACGTCCCACGGCTTCCATCGCCATCGCCGCAAAGAGGTAAGGAATCAAGCCGCCGATAAAGAGACCGATGATGACGAGGTGATTAGACAAATCAAAGGTCACTCCCTTCAATCCGGCCGCTTCGAGTCCGTGGGTGTAATCAGCAAACAGAACCAATGCTGCCAGGCCAGCAGAACCAATGGCGTAGCCTTTGGTCACAGCCTTGGTCGTGTTGCCGACGGCATCCAGCGGATCGGTCACATTACGCACTTCTTTAGGCAGTTCTGCCATTTCGGCAATCCCACCGGCGTTATCGGTAATCGGGCCATAAGCATCGAGTGCAACGACGATCCCCGCCATGGACAGCATGGAGGTGGCCGCGATGGCAATGCCGAACAAACCGCCCATGGTGTAGGCCGCCCAGATCGACAGACAGACCGACAACACAGGCCAGGCGCACGACTTCATCGACACACCGATACCGGCAATGATATTGGTGGCATGGCCCGTCTGGCAGCTCGAAGCCACATGCTTGACCGGGGCAAAATCCGTCCCCGTATAGTATTCGGTAATCCACACCAGCGCGGCCGTAAGAGCCAGACCCACGATAGAGCAACCAAACATGCTCATGGTCGTAATCTTGGCAGCAGCATCGCCTTCACCAATCAGCCATTGTGTAACCGGCCAGTAAGCAGCCAGTGCCAACACGCCCGCAACAGCCAGACCGCGATACAGGGCATTCATGATCTTGCCGCCATCGCTGGACTTGACGAAGGCACAGCCGATAATCGAAGCAATGATCGACACGCCTCCTAACACCAGCGGATAAAGCAGCAGATTCTCGCCCAGCCCCGGTGAAGTCTTGATCGTCAGCGCGGCCAACACCATCGTTGCCACAATCGTCACCGCATAGGTTTCAAACAAGTCGGCGGCCATCCCTGCGCAGTCACCCACGTTGTCACCCACGTTATCGGCAATCACCGCCGGATTACGCGGGTCATCTTCCGGAATACCGGCTTCGACCTTACCCACCAAATCGGCACCCACATCCGCACCCTTGGTGAAAATACCGCCACCCAGACGCGCAAAAATGGAAATCAGCGAAGAACCAAAGGCCAGACCCACCAGCGGCTCGATGACGTGATGCAGGTCAGCCCCTTCGCCACCCAGACTCTTCAGCACAGCGTAATAGCCAGCAACCCCCAGCAAGCCCAGTCCAACAACCAGCATACCGGTAATCGCGCCCCCCTTGAACGCGACATTGAGTGCGGGTGCAATCCCGCCCCGTGCGGCTTCGGCAGTACGCACATTGGCACGAACCGATACGTTCATGCCGATGTAGCCTGCCGCTCCCGAAAGAACAGCACCAATCAGAAAGCCAATCGCCATCAACCAACCGAGTTTAGGAACCAGACCAATGACAAGAAATAATACGATGCCCACGATGGCAATGGTCTTGTACTGACGGTTGAGATAAGCCTGTGCGCCTTGCTGGACGGCCTGCGCGATTTCCTGCATTCGCGCGTTACCCGCCGGTTGAGCCAATATCCATCGACTAGAGACGATGCCATACAAAATGGCAGCGACGGCGCAGATGAGTGCAAACATGAGTGCAGACATTCACTTCCTCCTAAAATTGAACGACATTAAAACGAAGTACAACAAAGCCAATCAACCTGAATCCGTACTCCAAAAAAACAAACTGAATCGCTCGTATTTCGTGGAGGCGGTTGTGTCAAAGTGAAACGGCATGGATTCGCTGATCCATTTGCCGGTAGTAGTTTGCCTCAAATTCAGCGGGCAGGATATACAGGGCAATCGCATGAAGCCCTCTTTCGCGGCGAGATTGTTGCCCTCCCCGTCATTCCGGCCAAACACAGCACCCTGATCCCGTCATTCTGCGCAAGCGCAGCGCAGTCGCAGAATCCACAGCGCCGACTCGACACAAACCCCATGGACCCTGCGACTTCGCGCAGGGTGACGGTGAGAAAGCCTGCCCCACACGCAGGAAGGTGATTTTTGCAGGCAGGCTTGATGGACTTCATGCGATTGCCCTGCATCATTTCCCTTCCCATCTGGCAAAACCGACTGACTGGCGGTAAAGTAGCACCTTCTAGCGTGGCGATGCGGCGGGTAATGGCTGCCTTGCGTGGGGCTTCCGGATTGGGAGCTGCGCAGCGAGCGGATGTCGGTCGTTTCGATTGATCAATTTCGTTTCTTATTGGATGGAGAGTATCAGCATGAAATTCGCACTCGCCGCTTGCGGCATGGACAACTACCCACCCGCGATGGCTCCGTGGGAACCCCACGCCGGCCGTGAGGAAATCCTGCGCTTTGCCAAGAAAGCCGACAGCCTGAGCTGGGACTGGCTAACCATCCCTGAGCATCTCGTCATGCCCAACGCCATGGCCGAGCACATGGGCACGCGTTTCGTCGAAGGCATCACCGCCGCATCGGTGCTGATGGGTGCGACCAACCGTATCCACATGCTGACCTTCGTGCTGGTGCTGCCCTATCGTCATCCGCTGCTGCTCGCCAAACAAATCGCCACCATGGAATTCATCGGCGGTGGCCGCTTCACGCTGGGGACGGCGGTGGGTCACCTGCAACATGAATTTGATTGCCTCAATGTGCCGTTCGAGAAACGCGGCCCGATGGCGGATGAGTACATTGCCGCACTGAAGGAAGCCTGGACTGCTGACAAGCCGAATTTCAATGGCGAATACGTCAAGTTCAGCGATGTCATCATCGAGCCCAAGCCGGTGCAAAAGCCGCATCCTCCCATTTTCATCGGCGGCAATTCCAAACCCGCCATGCGTCGTGCCGCCAAGCTCGGCGACGGCTGGATCCCATGGCTTGTCACGGCGGCCGATCTGCCGGACTGCATCAAGTACATGAAGAGCCTGCCCGAGTTTGAAGCCAAGAAAGACACCTTCGAATTCATGTGCACGACCACGGCGTACAACGTCAATGACGCGCACATCGACAAGGGCGAGACGCACATCTCTGCCGACCGCGACAGCGTGCTGCGTGAAGTCGAATCCTTGCAAAAGGCCGGGGCGACCTCGGTTCAGGTGCGTCCGCCGCGTCTGCCGACCTTCGAAGCCTGTCTCGAATGGATCGAGTGGTACGACAAGGAAATCATTCCGCAATTCCGTTGATGGACATTGCCCGCGATTCGGAACTTCCCCCGACAAGCGGGCATTTTCATTTCAGGCTCACTTCATGCTCATTTAGATCGTCGCATCCCAGGAAATCATCATGGCTGAATATAAATACATCACCTTCCGTCTTGAAGACAACGTCGGCATCATCACGCTCAACCGCCCTGACAAGCTCAATGCGGTGAGCTGGGATCTGGCCGAAGAACTGGCGGCACTGCTGCTCAAACTGCGCTACCAGGACGAAGTCCGCACCATCCTGCTGACAGGTGAAGGCCGTGCCTTCTGTGCCGGTGGCGATGTCGATTTCCTGTCTGGTGAGGGCGACCGCCCCATGCCGGGCACATCGGATGCTTCACGTCCCATTCCGCGCTCACAGCGCAAGTCGCCGGGCGGCCCGTTCTTTGAAGTGGCGCGCCAACTGGTGCTGGTCGATAAGCCCGTCATCGCTGCAATCCATGGCCCGGCAGTGGGTGCGGGGCTGGCTTACGCGCTGGCGTGCGACCGCCGCTTTGCCGATACCACCACCAAGATGGCCGCGATTTTCACCAACGTCGGTGTGGCACCGGATTGCGGCATGTCCTACTTCCTACCGCGTATCGTCGGTTTCTCCAACGCGCTGATGATGGTCGAGACAGCCAAAATCTTCAAGGCCGAAGAATGCAAGGAACTCGGGCTGATCGACGAACTCGTGCCCGAAGGCAAGGATTTCGAAATGGCGTTCGAGTACGCGCGTATGTTGGCGCAGCGTGCCAGCGTCGCAGTGGATGCCGCACGTCGTCTGATTCACATGTCGCAATACATGACGCTGGACGAAATTCTCGAATTCGAAGGCGCGATTGGCGTATGTGTTGCAGGAAGTGCCGATTCCAAGGAAGGCACGATGGCTTTCATGGAAAAACGCAAGCCTGTTTATCGCGGTGTTTAAGTCGTTTGCCGACCCGATCCGGTGACAAAAACAACCCGGACGACCCGGGCAGCACCCAAAAAAGCATCTGCAACCGAAACTGCCCCAGCAAGCTCGGATGCAGATGTTCATGCGCTGCCCTTAACACTCCCCCTCACGCCCCCCCTCACACTGAGCTTCGACCAATTCAGCGAATTGGTCGGGCAGATTTACGAAGGCCCGCTTGAAGATGTGCCGTGGGCAAGTGCCATGCGGCAGATTCGACAGCACCTCGATGCAAACTGGGTCACACTGATTCTGCGTCCCGCATCGACAACGCAACAAGCCATTCTGGTACGAGCCAGCCCCAGAGGTGAAGACCTTTACGGCGCGGCCTACAATCATTTTCAGGTGTTTTCCCTCGACCCCTTTGTCGGCTTACCCCCCGACAAAGTGCTGGCCATCGACGAAATGATCGACACGGTGGCATGGACGAACGGCGAGTTTTACAAACAGTTCATCGAACCCAACCATATTCGCTACATCATCGGGGCGGATATCCGTATCGAAGGCGGTGGCGAATGTCGCCTGCGCATCACACGCCCCCCCGGAGCACACGCTTTCAGCGCACAGGACAAGGCATTCTGTCAGCGTCTGCTTCCACACCTCAAGCGGTCGGTGAAACTACGCTCACGCGTCGAAGGCATCGAATCGGAACGTCGGCTTTACGCCGTCGCCATGGACCGGATGCAAATCGGCACGGTCGTTCTCAATGAACAAGGCATGATCATCCGTAGCAATGGTGTAGCTGACAGCATCCTCGCTGAAAAAGATGGTATCGAGATTCTCAAAGGACGACTCCATGCCGAGTACGCGCTGGAAGACCGGGAATTACAACGGCTCATCAAATCCGGGCTGGCACACAACTCACGAACGCCCCCTGCCGTCACCGAAGCCATCTCGCTGACACGTCCCTCAGGCCAACCCAAGCTGGGCGTACTGGTTCGCTCCATTCCCTGCAACGATCTGTCTGAAAGCAATGACTGGCCGCAAATCGCCGTCTTCATTCGCGATCCGCGACATCAACCCCACCCTTCGCACGAACTTGTGCGTCGCTTATTTGGCTTCACCTCTGCCGAAGTGGCGCTGGCACTGCTGCTCACCAACGGTTTAACACTCGACGAAGCGGCGGTTGAACTCAATATTCGCAAAAACACGGCACGCGCCCATCTGCGATCGATCTTCTCCAAAACAGGTGTCACACGCCAGACCATGCTGGTTCGTCTCCTTCTCAACAGCGTCGCATCGGTCAGCTAACGATCATGGTAGCCCTCTCCACCCGCAGAGGATGAAATAAACGTTACCCGATACCAAATACGCCCACCCCACCCATCCCCCACGGACGGCTTTGCATAGCCGTCCGGCTTCGGCGGCACGGAGCAGTGCTCCGTGAAACCCCGCCTACGCCCCCTCAAGGGGCGGCTACTGATTGGTTCGCTACGCTCATCAATTCAACCCGACCCTGATTTTTGTATTTCACGTTAACAAAAAATTACGTATCGAGCCAAGATATAAAAAAAGCTGATATATACTTTGTTAGCAACGCTGCGGCTCCAGCACTTATGGGATAACATGGAATCCTCATACAAAGCACTTGTGCAGACCCTGCCGAAATATCCGGATTACAACGATTAGGCTTCGTCAAGGCGATACGATAATGGCATCGATCAAACAATGGCTCTCCGCAATTTTTCCTTCCCTGAAGGAAACGCCTCCACCGCCCAAGCCACAACGCACCTCCCCACCTGCCTCTCGGACGCAACCGACCAAAGCCCCTGCCCCTTCAGCACCCGCTGCCAAAGCCTCCCCTGCAACAGCGACACCCCGCACATCGGCACCTGCCACACCTCCAGACCCTCCAGCCCCATCGAGATCATCGCCTCCTCCACCGGAAGCGATGCGCGCGCCTGCAAAAGCACCTCCCCCTGAAGACCTCTCTGTTATTGAATTCACACCATCCCCGAAGCCCTCTTCGGCTGACACGCGCCCATCTGCGGGACGTAGTGACAAACCAGCCTCTGCACCGCCGTCGCCTTCTCCTCCTCAGGAAGACACATCCATTATTGAATTCACATCCCTATCGACACCTTCAGCACCTTCAGCACCTTCAGCACCTTCAGCACCTTCAGCACCCTCGGCACCCTCGGCACCTTCTCGTGAAAAACGAGAAGAAACCATCCGTGCCGAAATGCGTCATATGTTCCGAAAATCGGAGTCCGACGAAATCACCGAAAATCTGTTCAAAACCGTACTCGAATATCGTCTGGAGAAATCGGAATGACGCCCATCAGCCTGTCTGCCGTCATTGATGACATAGGCAACCTACCCTCGGCTCCAGCGGTTGTAACACAACTCACGGAATACTTCGGACGTGAAGAAATCGACCCCAAAGTCGTCTCACATCTGATTTCACAAGACCCGGTCCTTTCCGCGAAATGTCTGGCGCTGGCCAACTCCTCAGTCTATGGCATCCAACGGCGCGTATCCTCCATCAATGACGCCTTATCCGTTGTCGGGATACAAGCCATTACCACCATGGTCTCATCCATGGCCGTTGCCGCACGCTTTCAAACCCTGAAAATTCCAGGCTATGAATTACGCAACTTCTGGCTGCACAGTATTTGCACAGCACTCAGCGCCCGCGCACTCGCCAAAGTGGCACGCATCAACCCCGAAACCGCCTTCACCGCCGGGCTACTGCATGACATCGGAAAACTAGTACTGGCAGCACGTTTTCCAGAACATTTTTCTGTCGTACTTGAGCACCAGAAACGCGAAGACTGCCGCATGATCGATGCTGAAAAAAAAGTACTTGGATTCACGCACTGCCAGATTGGTGAAGCCGTCGCAGAAAAATGGCGATTCTCCCCGGAAGCAGCGCGTGCTGTCGGGGGGCATCACGAACCTGAAGCCCACCCGGCCAGTACGATTACCAGCCTCATCCACATCGCCAATGTCATGGGACACGTCATCGGCTACACCAACGACCCCGACGATCTGGTACCGCGCATCTCCGAATTCGCCTATGACCGCATGGGGCTGGACTGGGATGAAATCCGCTCCGTCATGCTCGAAGTCGATGCCCAGCGTCAGGATGCCGATCTATTCCTGAATTGACGGCGCCCCCAAACGCCACAAGATTCACCGCCCGCGGCTTCCGTAGTCCGTACTTGCCAAGACCCGGCAATCGGCCAAAAGAATCGATCATCTGGACGGTGCTATCGGGGTCAAGTCTTGCATTAACGCATCACCCCGTATTCCCTTCATTTTCTTCACCCTTCGCAACCGCTCTGCTGACCGTAGCATAGTGCACCCCGAAATGAGTGGCGATGGCTTGCAGGGTGTAATCGCCAGTGGCGTAGGCTGCGGCCATGGCGGTTTGGGGTCTTGGTGTCTGGTTTGATAGTAATCCAGTGGCTTTGCCACTGGACGGCGCTGGCTGCGCGGAATTTCGCCGATGGCGGTTTTGTTCGCCATCGTCTGCATCTGTTCGAGGAATGTGTCCGAACCGAGGAACACTTGGCTGCTCAGTTGCTCCCATAGACTCGGCAATCCAACGCCTGCACGGACAAAGTCGATATACAGGCTGATCGCCCGGCTGCGCTGTGGTGAAAATTGGCTGAGTATCCCGTCGGTTTGCAGCCATTGTGGCGCGGGCTGGATGCCGAGCATGGCCGAATATGAACTCCATTGCCAGTCGGCAACATCGTTCACCATTCCGGCGCGCACCGGGTTAAGTACCACATAGCGCGCCAGTTCCAGCAGATAACGGTCTTTCTCCACGATGATGGCTTTGTATCGCCCCTGGAAAACATGGCCAACGCGCTGGTGGGTGCGATTGAAGGTTTGCGTATAGACGCCATTGAGGTGGCGCATGGCCTGAGCAAGATTTCCCTCAATGGTTTCGATGACGATGTGGTAATGGTTATCCATCAAACACCAGGCATGACAGACCATGTTGAATCGCTTGCAAGCCTGAGCAAATATTTCTAGCCAGGCCAAACGGTCGGCATCATCAAGGAAAATATCATCGCGCCGGTTGCCACGCGCGGTCACATGATAAAGCCCACCGGCAAGTTCAATTCTGAGAGGTCGTGCCATGGGCGAAAAATAACATGGCGGGATGCGTTAATGCAAGACTTGACCCCCGGTCTTAATGCAAGACTTGACCCCGGTCTTTGACCTCGGTCTTCCGCACAAGACTTGACCCCGGTCTTCCGGTTACGGTTACGGTGATTTCGTCCGGAAGTCTGCAAACAATTCCCGATGTTTGCCAGTCGCCAGCACGGCGTTGAAGGTCTCCCCCACTTCCTTCAGGTGGGCATACACATCGGCCTCTTCTTCGGAACGTATCGAGGGAAACGAGAGTATCAAGCGTTTCTTATTCGGCACATAGTGCATATTGTAGTCTCGCACCCCCATGTTCAGCCGGGTAACGATGTCGCCCGAGTCATCGGCGCTCGATGACATGACTTTGGCGTTGAATCGCCCGACCAAAAAGGCTTGCAGTGCCTCCTGCAAGCGCGGCGTTGCCTCACCGAGGTGATATTCGATCAGATTGCCACCAATTTTGACGAGGCGCCCCAGGCGCGGAAAGGGCGTCACGCCGGTGCGCTGGATCAGCTTCTCAGCACCGCTGGCATCGCGGCTCCATGTGAAGTGATGATCAAACCAAGCCGGGTTGATCGTCTCGGGGCTGATCGTCGCGGGGGCGATCAGGCGGGTGGCCTTGTAATCGAAAGGAATTGCGTAACTTCGCTGTCGGCCAGGCTCTGCCACCACCATAGCATAGATGGTGCCATCATCAACCAATTTCTGTCCGAGCATGACATATTGGCTGCCTTGGGGCGAGAGGCGCAGCGCATCTGCATTGCTCACGCTGTAATCGTCCGCTTGGTAGGGTCGATAGTGCTGGAGCGTGAGCGTACGCACATCGAGCAGCGCGCCACGTCCGAGCAGGAGCAGCGTTCCGCCGCTGTCGCCGCGCGGCTCACCCCGCGCGTCGCGAATGCCGAAATGAATCGCCTTCGCGGGCTGACCCGCCGCACCATCCAGCCACTGAATCAGCGCGCCGCTCGTATCTGGCTCCTTCACTAGCTCTATCTTGACGGTGCCGTTTTCTTCACTGACCAGCCACAGCCCGGTGATCGCCAGCAGCACAGTAGGGCGCGAAGCGTTTTCCAGAAAGCGCGCTTCCCAGAAACTGTCGATTTTGTTGCCGCGAATATCGACCTCGATGAGTTTGCCTCGGTGATAGAGACGAAACTCGGTCACTTCGGTGCGCTCAAAGGGATTGCCCGATGTATTGGGAAAGCCGCCGGCACTGATGCGTCTCACCTGCGTTTCGATTTCAAAGGGCCCGCGGCTCTCGCGCGCCACCGATTTGGACCCGCCGAACAAAGAGAAACCTGTCAAACCGAGCACCAGCGCCACGCCGACCGCGATAATCACAAATAATTTGAGCATGATGATTTCCTTCAAAATCTATTCAGTCTGTTCACAAAAGACAGTATCGGGGTCAAGTCTTGCATTAACGCATCACCCCGTATTCCCTTCATTTTCTTCACCCTTCGCAACCGCTCTGCTGACCGTAGCATAGTGCACCCCGAAATGAGTGGCGATGGCTTGCAGGGTGTAATCGCCAGTGGCGTAGGCTGCGGCCATGGCGGTTTGGGGTCTTGGTGTCTGGTTTGATAGTAATCCAGTGGCTTTGCCACTGGACGGCGCTGGCTGCGCGGAATTTCGCCGATGGCGGTTTTGTTCGCCATCGTCTGCATCTGTTCGAGGAATGTGTCCGAACCGAGGAACACTTGGCTGCTCAGTTGCTCCCATAGACTCGGCAATCCAACGCCTGCACGGACAAAGTCGATATACAGGCTGATCGCCCGGCTGCGCTGTGGTGAAAATTGGCTGAGTATCCCGTCGGTTTGCAGCCATTGTGGCGCGGGCTGGATGCCGAGCATGGCCGAATATGAACTCCATTGCCAGTCGGCAACATCGTTCACCATTCCGGCGCGCACCGGGTTAAGTACCACATAGCGCGCCAGTTCCAGCAGATAACGGTCTTTCTCCACGATGATGGCTTTGTATCGCCCCTGGAAAACATGG
Source organism: uncultured Sterolibacterium sp. (assembly GCA_964437515.1). GTDB lineage: Bacteria > Pseudomonadota > Gammaproteobacteria > Burkholderiales > Rhodocyclaceae > Sterolibacterium. The sequence continues at coordinate 286 of CAYTHB010000026.1, read as the reverse complement.
CCAACGCGCTGGTGGGTGCGATTGAAGGTTTGCGTATAGACGCCATTGAGGTGGCGCATGGCCTGAGCAAGATTTCCCTCAATGGTTTCGATGACGATGTGGTAATGGTTATCCATCAAACACCAGGCATGACAGACCATGTTGAATCGCTTGCAAGCCTGAGCAAATATTTCTAGCCAGGCCAAACGGTCGGCATCATCAAGGAAAATATCATCGCGCCGGTTGCCACGCGCGGTCACATGATAAAGCCCACCGGCAAGTTCAATTCTGAGAGGTCGTGCCATGG
>CAYTHB010000025.1:0-38394 GCA_964437515.1 uncultured Sterolibacterium sp. | reverse complement strand
TACGCCCCCTCAAGGGGCGGCTACTAATTTGCTCGCTACGCTCGAAGCTTCAACCGGACTCCGTTTTCGTTGTTTCACGCTAAAAAGGCGTACGGACAACTCATTTCACGGGACTTTAACCCACTGGCTATACCGCCGATCACGGCGAACGGTCAGACCCCTATTACTCTATTCGGTAACGATTTTGACAACAGTTACTAATATGCTTATAGTGATCTCACTATGAGCCGAAATACACTCAGCTTTGCCCTGCCGGAAACCATGCGCGCCTACATTGACGCACGTGTCGCTACAGGCCACTACGGCAATACCAGCGAATACATCCGCGAACTGATCCGCAAGGATCAAGTCGAGGAATCAAGGGTTCGCCTGCGCGCACTGATCGAGGAAGGTTTGGCCTCGGGACCTGGCCGTCCGCTGACACAGGCGGATGAGGACGAGTTGTTCGCCATCGCACGTGGCGATATCGATTGAAACCCGCTCATCTGCGCCCCCAGGCGCTGGCTGACCGCAAGGATTCAGCGCGTTACTACCGTCAGGTAGCCAGCACGCGTATTTCCGAAGAGATGGTAATCGCAGCAAGAGACGCGCTCAGCCGGATCGAACAAAATCCTGGCATGGGATCACCCCGTATCGGCCAAGAAATCGACATTCCCGGATTGCGCACTTGGCGTGTGTCCGGTTTTCCGTTGATCTGGTTCTACTTCGAGCGCGAAGATCACCTCGATGTTGTGCGTCTGCTCGGAGAGCGGCAGGATATTTTGGCTATTCTCAACTCGAACGGATGCGAGGAAGACAGGGGTCACCCGTTAACCCACCTTTAACCCACCTTTAACACCACCAAAAAAACATCATTAAAATACAACACACTACATCGTACTAGTATTTTCCATAACGAAATCTCGTGTAATTTCGCGTCATTTAACCTCAGCAGATCAGCTTTTTGACACCCCCTGGAAACGCGCTCACGCCCAAAGCCTTGTAGATTGCCAAGAGAGCAGGCTCAGCCACCGTGCTCTTGCGCACATGTACCGAACGCCCATCGGTGCGACGCAAGCTACTGGTCACCCGACGCTGCACCGTGAGAATCTGGCGCAAGCTCTCCCAACTCCCCTCAATTCCCGCTGCCGCCAGTGTCTGGCGCAGCACTTGCACACACTGATACGCCAGCACCGTAATGAACAAATGTCCGTCGGCGCGATTTTCCTTCGAGTGAAACACCGGGCGTAAGCCCAACTCACCCTTCAAGCTACGAAACACACTCTCCAGATCTGTCAGCATCGAATACGTGCGCCAGAGTTTCTCCGCATCCCAACTCAGTTCATTGCTGCGCAAGCAATACACGCCCGGATGCGTCGCCGCCGTTCCTGGTACGGCAGATTTCACCCATGACAGTGCTGTCACCTTGGTGCCTGTCTCATCGGTACTGAGCGTCACCGTGTAGTGCTGACTCGCCCCACGACTCTTTTCTTTCAAGCGGCCCATCCGTTCCAGAATCTTCTCGTGGCGCTTCTCACCCCGTGGCTTTTGCAGCCCATCAGCGAGCTTTTGCAAGCCCGCTTCGTACTGTATGGCAAAGCGCGCCACCATCGCTGTTTCCTTCGCCTCCCGCCCCTCGGAATGGCAATAGAGCAAGACCTCCTTGCCGTCTTCACTCAAGGTCTTCTGCAAGCGTAAGGTTTGCCCTCCTGCCGTTTCGATGGCCAGTGCCTGATCGGCGTCGAACTGCCGACGCCCGCCTCGGCGTACCACCAGATAGCGGTAGCCTTGACTCACCAGCCAAGCCAGATTGGCCTCGGTTGCAATCCCTGCATCCATGATCACCAGCGCCCCTGGTGGGGCACCCAGACCGGTGAGCATGGTTTCCAGTGTCGTCCCCTCGCTGACATTTCCGGCAAAGGTCTTGGAGCGCCGGACGAAGCCACTGCCATCGAGTACCAGCCCCAGCGTCACGAGGGGGCTGTCGCTGCGTTTCTCCTTGGATCGACCGCGTCTGGCTTTGGGGTTGGCGGCCGCGTCGCCTTCAAAATAGGTGTTGGTCAGGTCGTAGAGGGTGACGGCCTCATTCAGGGCGAACAAGGTTTGTACTGCGCCGAACACGTGATCTTCGATCGCAGTCCGGTGACGCATCAGGCCATCTGAGGCGCGATAGAGTTGCATGTGGGACATACTGGTGAAATCGACGTCCAGCAATTCTCCCAGTGCGCTTTGGTCTTGCAGCCATTGCCAGGTGGCGAGTTCCGAGGCTGGGTGTGCCATGCGACCGACGATGTTGCCGATCATCGCGGCACGCATCACGCCGTTGATGCCGAGGGCGGTGAGTTTCTCGATCAATCCCAGTTGGGATAGCGCGTGCAGTGCAAGGTGCTCGACACCCACCGAGCGTGGCTGGGTGAGTTGTACCGAGTTGATGTCGACTTCCTGGATATCTGCGACGGTCGGAACGTTTTCATTCGTCTGCGCCGGGGTGAGTGCGTCGTCTGGTATGTTTGATGAATCGCTGGCACGTACAACCAGTTGCCCGACACAGCGCTGGGCGATGCGTTCGATGGCCACAGGACAGGCGACCGGGAGGAGGTCGGCCTGGGGCTGGATGAGTTGCTCTATCCGGGCGCATAACAGAGGCCAGTCTTCGGGTTTGACGGAGAAGTTTCGCCCCAGATTGAGCACGGTGATCTGACGAACCTTGCCGCCAATACGTTCTCCGCGTACCAGTCGATAGGTGAAATAGCCCTCACCAGTGGCTATGTTGCGGGTGCGGGTTTGACGGATAAACATGCCCCCGATGTTACAAGAAAAGCAATGGGTAAACTTACATGACGAAAAAAATTATGGCACAACAAAACGGTTTGGGAAATGCTGGTCTTTATAAATCAATGGGTTATTTATTTTTTGGGCTTGGAAATGGGCTTGGTTTGGAGGGGTGGTGTTAAAGATGGGCTAATGCCACTAGGTCGCGCAACAACGCCGCTCCCATGAAGACACGATCCACGGTATCGATGCCGTTTGTCTGAGGAATGGCGCAGACATCATTGGAAATCGAATGGTTAATGGCGACCTGATCAAAAGCTCTGCGTTGAGCGGCAGACGTGGGGATGTTGCTCAATTCCCACCCGGTATCCACGCAGCGAATCTGCAGCCCGCTGTTGCGCAACTTCAAATGGCGTTCTTCGGTTTCGTCGCCCGGAAAGCAGCGTGGCCAATCGTCGTTACCGATGCGTTCGGGTGAAATGCCAGCGGCTTGTACCAGTGCCAGCAAATAGGCATCGTGGTGATAGCTACGTCCATCGCAGGAGTCGCTCAGGGGAATGCAAATCGCGTATCCCGCACCGTCCGCAATTACATAATTGCCGGCAAACTCCAGCCCTGGATCGCGCATGGCTGCGTACTTGACCAGATAGTAACGCCAGTCTTTGGGTGTGTTGGGGGCTTTGATGAATTGATCCATCACGGTTTGTGCTGACTCGCCGTTGGCCATGTCGTCCAGCAAGGCCATCAGTGCCACGGAGCTGGGGTGGGGGGTTTCGTTGTTGCGGGCGCGCCAATGGTCTTCCCATTGTCCGGTTTGACGCGACTTGGCGGCTCCGAGATAGGTGAAGCGATAAGCATCGCGCTTTTTGTAGACGCGTCCGACATGCCCCTTGGCGAGCAGCGCGGCAACGACTTCCGGATTGGGGCCGTTGTTAAACAGGGTAAAAAACCGGTTTGCGCGCTGGGTGAAGGTAGTGGCATTTTGCGTGGGAGTGAGATCAAACACCGTCAGGCCGCCACGCAGCAGATCGTGGTCTTCCAGACGATCGATGCTGTCTTGCAGACTGGGGTGCTGACTGACCAAGGCTTGCTTGGCCAGCTCGTTGCGTACCTGCACCTGATTGAAGGTTTTGACTCCTGCGAGCGGCTCGTCAGCGATGAGGATGACCACCTCGCACAGCAGGGCGGTCATAGTATCGTCGGCACGGATTTCATTGCGGGAGGCCTCGATCAGATTGCGCAGGCGGCGCAGGCGGGGCAGCAGCGCAGGCACGTCCACCCCGGTCATCAAGCCTTGCAACACACCGTAGAACAGCAGGGTGTGCGCCAATGACCAGGGGCGCGTGCCATACAGCGCGCAACAGGCGTGAAACAGATTCACGCCGACGGATGTCTCGCCAACATCAGGGAAATTGAAAATTCGCAATGGCTTTGTCGCGGTACTGGCTTCGCGGGTGAAAATCTGGGCAAACAGCTGGTCAGTGTCTTTGGGCTTGGGCGTGCCGTTGCCGCCTTTTTCCAACCAAACATCCAGCGCCTGCGTGACCCAAGCAAAGTCATTTGCAGCATGGGGCGCGGCGTTGCCCAGCAATTGCACTGACAGGCACGTCACGGCTTGCAAATCGCCTTGCTTCATCTGCACGGCGTAGCCGCGTTGCCAGGCGCGCACTTCCAGCAAAAAACGCATATAGCACATGAACTCTTCATCGATCAGGTTGATTTTCTTGTCCCTGATTTGCCAGAACAGATCCGTCCAGTGTGTGTCTATGGCGCGGGAAAAGGTGTCCAGCGCCGTGGGGGTGATGTTGGGGTTTTTGGCCAACAGGGCTTCCAGGTCGGCCTTGAAATTTTCAAATTCCGTAAGCGGTCTGCCGCGTGAATTCATCTTCACGTACAAGGTGTTGTCCAGCTTTTGCGCCGCCACCGGCAGCAGCAGAAAGCGGATGGCGGGGTTCTCGGGGTTTGTCAGGCGTTGCCAAGCAGTGCGCAGACGTTCAGCGGCATGTTCCCGGTAATGCTGGTGCAGGGCATCGAGCACCACCAACATGCCCTGGATGCTCGGGTCGTGCTTCCAGGTAGGCAGGTAGCGAGCCTGATCGCACAGCCAAGCCGACAGATTTTGCGTCTTCATATCAGGGCGGCATTGGGTCAAAAATTCGCAAAACGCCCGTGCGCCGGGGCGCGTGGTGTAATGAAAAGCGTGCCAAGGCTGCGCCACCCCCGCCATGTCTGGCTGCCGCCAGGACAGATAACAATGCAGCAAGAACAAGGTCGTCAGGCGCTGCTGACCATCCAAGGGGTACAGGATGCCGTTCACCACATCGCCAAAAACGAAATCAAGGTGCAGGTCGTGGCCGCCATCCTCTAGTGAGGCGCACAGGTCAGCAATAAAGCGCTTACGCACTTGGCTTGCATGCTCATCTTGGCGGCCCTGAGCGTAATCACGTTGGAACAGCGGAATTTCGATGGCCGTAACCCGCGTGCCGTTGAGGGACTGACCAAAAAGCTGCGCCAGGCTGGTGGGGGCGCTGTGTTCTGGGGTGCTGCTTGCAGTGATATCGGTCATTGCGGCTCGCTCAGGTATTTATTCAGTTCGATTTTGATCTGTTCGAGGTAAGCATCCTTGTCGTGCTCACCCCAAAAGTGGGGCTGCAGCTTGTCTGCCGGGCTGTAGTACTTGAGGAACACGTTGCGTGTGGCCGCCGGGATGTAGTCTCCGCGCTTGTCCATCTCTAGCACCTTTTGCCGCTTGACCTCGAACACCGCATTGCTCAGTGCCGCATTGGCACCGTGTGACAGCAGCGCCAAATTGGCAAGACTGTGGTCGGCTTCTTCCATCACCCCGTTGTTGAGCACCCGTACTACCTTGCCCGCCAGGGTGTTGAATTGCTCTTGATTGAACTGGCGGGTGTGCACGATAAGTAAAGCTGCTTCGATATCTGCCTGTAGTGATCCGATGTCCGTAGCGTTGCTCGTGGTCTGGATGGTGCTCAGTGCGGGTAGATGTTCCTTCAGCCAGGTCTCCCACTGTTCGGCGCGATTGAGCTTTTGCGCATTCTGGGCGTGGATGTGTTCCAGCGACCAGCCTTGCCCCACATGCTTTTCAAAGGGGAACCGCCCACGACCAATGGCGATATTGAACAGTAGCAGGATGCGCTGCAGCTTCTTGCTGTCGGAGCCATAGCGCAGGGCATCGAGTTTGTCATCGAGCGGGATGTCGAGTGCGTCGCGGATGCGCTGGTTCAGTTGCGTATCCAGTTCACTCTTTGTTGGGGCGCAACGATCATCACTGCCTTGTGTCAATTTCCAGATGTCACCAATGGGCGTGCCGCAGGCCACCAGAAAGCCAATCTTGTTGTACCAGCGCGGCTCCTCAAACCAGCCCAGCAGCTGGGCATGCAAATCCACCACTTTTTTCCAGAGGTCAATGCCGTCGGTTTCAGCCTGCTTCTGCAAGGCATCAAAGGTGTAGTAGCGGCGGGGTTCCTTGGCGGCCTTGCCCGCCAGTGTGTCGAGCAGCAAATCAATGCGGGTGCCGTCCTGCTGGCTACTGTGGCGGCTGGGATGCGCGGCAAAGGCCCAGATGTCGTCGCGTTGTAAATCGCGCTCTATACCGTCCCACTGCGCCGCCACTTCGATCTCGCGCCCTGGTATGGTCTGTGCAATGTGCGTGAGCAAGACGGCTTTGATCAGCTCCGCGTCGGTCAGCGGAATACGACCCTGGTTCAGCCGTGTGAACAGGGGAATGGGCTTTTCGGACGCTGGCACCTCGTACCAGATGACGCGCACCGAGGTACAGAGATAGTCGTGGATGCGATTGGCGCGGTGCTCTTTGGCTTGATCCGTCGCCCCTGCGCTATCAATCCATGCACCGATGGTTTGGTATGCTTGGTGCAGGTGAAAGTAGTCGATATTTTCATTGGCTTGCTTGGCATCCAGGGTTCCAAGGTAAGCACCGCTGCCACTGCGAGTTCCGTATTCAAGACTGTAGGCTGCACCTGAGCGTTTGTAACCATGTTTTTGCAGATAGTTGAAGATCAGCCATAGCGTGGTGAGTCGTTGCTGACCATCAATCAACTCCCAGGCATTATCAAGAGAGCCATCAAGGGAATCAACCGCCCTCTTTTTCACCACGATGGGTTGCAGGCTGTAAGGCTGGCCAGCACTTTTCAAAATATCATCCAGCAGCTTGCTCACTTCATCGGCTGTCCAACGGTAGCCGCGCTGGTAGCTTGGAATAAAAAATTTGCCGCTGATCCCGGGGCGCTCTTGGTTCGTTTCAGGATCTGTGCTGAAGCCAATCGTTTGGTGTTTTAGTTTGTAGGTCATGGTTAATCAGACTTTATGGGCATCAATCATCAAAAGGCAATTTGCGCACGTTGTTTACCGCACTTCCAAATCCCCGCAACCACCACTCCAGCATGGCACTGTCTACCACTGTCGCGGTGATTTCGAGGTTTCCATCCGGGTGCTCGACCACCTGTTGATCGGTGGACAGCGGAGTTTCCAGCAAATGCAATCCGGTATTGCGTTCGATACAAAACCTCATTCGAATCTTTTTGCCGTCGCCGAAGCCGAAGCGTCCGTCATCGTCATAATGCTTGAGGTCAAAACTTTGGGGGCGATCGAACGTTAATGTCGACATCTCGGCGGAAAGAATACGATGGAGGGCAAGGTTGCGTTCATTCTCATAACCTCGATAGCGGCAAACGAGATACAAGCGCGCCCCTTGCTGGACGAGACCCAAGGGCATGACCTCGACCGTGTTCCGTTTTTCTGCCGAATTTCGATAGTCGAGCCGAAGCCAGCGATTGCTGTACAGAGCCTCACTGACCACATCGAAAACTCCAGGAGCGATCCTGGGCGGCAACAATGGCTGGCTGGTAGCCACGACCCGCACCTTGCCGGGCCATTCCCGTTCAAGACGCGCATTGCTGTCAGGGCCGAGATTGCGTCTAGCCTGACTGAAGAACCCATCCATGGACTTCATCAGACGTGCAGGCAGAAGATTTTTCAGGTGCTCCTCTGCCAGCTGAAGCAACAGCGACTCCTGGGGTGTGAGATTGGGTACGGCAAGTGCTTTGGCTTGCTCAAGCCAGCGATAGCCATAGGGTTTATTACGGTCATCCCGTTCGATCTCGAAATGTTCGCTGAGCATTTCAAGTTGGCGCTGGATGGTGCGCAAATCTCGATCAATACCCGCATCCTTGAGTTGTCGATGCAGATCGCTCGCGGTTACCTTACGGCCACGCGGGATGCGACGCAGCAGTTCAACAGCGAGCAATACGGTTTCGAGGGTATCGGAGCGCTTTGCCATCTCAGACTTTCAAATTCGAGCCAGAAAAAACTGCCCACAGGCGCACCATGGCATAGGTGTCGAGCGCGCAGTACGCCAGCAATTGACGCTCGATCTCAAGTTTACGCGCCTTACTGGTTTGCGCTGCCAACGCTTCTAAAAAGACCCCAGTGGCCATGCCGCCATCCTGCACGCCATCGAGGTCTGCGTATTTCAGTTCTGGGCAAAGCGTAGGGAGTACAGTCTTGATGCTCCAGCTTCCCTTTTGGCTGGGGTGGTAGTAATGATCACGAGCCACAGGCAAGAGATCGACCACACGCTCATTCAATGCCAGCAGCTGCTTCGCCAAGCGCGGGAAGCGTTCCGACAGCTCGCGGATACGAGACGTTTCGAAACCGGCGTTGTAGACGAAGATGGCACCTCGCTCGCCGCACGCGGTAATCAAAGCTTCGGCGAATGCCCTAGATGGATCATTGCCCGTCAGATCGAGAAAAGTCTGCTGCTCGAGTTTGCCGGTGCGTGAAAGGCGATGGACGCTGAACTGAAACGGAATCTGCTGGTAGGGACGCGTGCCTTTCCAGATGGGTACGGCAAACTGGATAGTCTCGAAATCCATGAAGTAAGCCGGCAGCTTGTGCGGGGCAAGTGCTTGCGCTGCAGCAGCCTGATCAAAACAGGCTTTGCCAGAAAGCGTGATGGCCTTGACGCGCCGCTGGCGATCAGTGAATAGATCGTCAGGAAGATCGCGCAAATCAACAACGCCGTTAGCCTCAATATACGCTGCGAGTTCATTGTCTCGTCGTCCGGGCAACCAGCGAATCGGCTGTTCTGATTGTGCCTCCTGACTTTGGCAGTAGGCGTAAAAGCCGCACTCGTAGGGAGTGTTGCACTGTTTCCCTGTGGTTATTGAAGGCTCCTTTCTCTTGGCCACGATCTGCTGTGCCTCATTGATCCAGCCGCGCACTTCATCGCCGCGCGCAAAGGCTTCGGCAGTCAAATCGTTTTCCAGCAAGAGTCCGCTGTAATCATTGCCGCCAGGATAAGCCCATGAACTGTCGATATGCGCCAAGGCAATGGCCGATAGTGAAACACCACAGGCACGTGCAAGAAATGCCTGCACGGCGGCATCATCCCGGTGGTAATCCTTGACCGAGGTGGAGGACTTCACTTCAACCATGCGCCAAGCGCGCTTGCCATCTTGTTCCACTGGCAACATCACATCGGCAAAAGCTAGGGCACCCTCGGCACAGAAACCTGCTTCAAAGATGGGCTGATTGGATTGCAGCAGATCTTTTGTGCGCGCAAAAGCCGCCCCGAAACCCTCGGTTTGCGGATCAATCAACACACCTTTGCCTTCAGGGTCATAAAGTTTTTGCGCGATATCACCAACCTGGTGGCCAACGGAAAAACCCGCCTGCGTGGCCGAAGAATCTTCACGCAGGTCAGGACGACGTACTTCCAGCCACAGTCGCTTGGGGCACTGCCGGAAGGCCATGAGCTTTGATTTTGAGAGTGTACGCACGTTTCCCCTTTTATTTTCTGGTCATTTTCTCATGCTGCATGTGATTACATGAAACCCATGGAGCGCTTTGTGCCTTCTTTCACCATGCACTCGCCCTCAAGAGCCGACACCAGCGCTGCTGCGCTTTCAAGCGGGCGAAAACGGTGCTGACGCAGCACAGCGGCAAAGTCCCCTGGTGTCAGCCGGTGCTGACGTGCCAGCCGAACTTGTACATCCGCTGCTGGCGTGGATAACCCCAAGGCAGCGCAGTGGCGGCACAATAATTCCCACGCCTGTTCAGGTCGCAGAAAATCGAACTTCACCTTGAGGTCGAAGCGACGCAGCGCAGCCTGATCCAACCCATTCATCAAGTTGGTCGAGGCAATGAACACGCCCGGGAAAGATTCCATCTGGGTGAGCATCTCATTGACCATGCTCACTTCCCAACCACGCTGCGCTCCACGACGATCCTGCAGGAAGCTGTCCACCTCATCCATGAGCAAGACAGCATCCTCAGCCTGTGCCTCACGGAAGGCGCGCGCGATGTTGCGCTCGTTTTCGCCCACATAGGGTGACATCAAATCCGAAGCGCGCTTGACGAGCAAGGGCACACCAAGTTGCTCTGCAAGCCAACGTCCATAAGCCGTCTTGCCGGTACCCGGTGGGCCATAGAGGCAGAGTCTTCCTGATTTTGCCGTTATCAAGCCCTCAGCCACGGCCGCCAGATTCATGTCTGCGTGAATGAAAGCGGGGTCATAGACTTCGGGCAGCCGGTTCGGATCGTTTTTTACTAGCGGGCAATGGCCTTGTGCTTCCAGTGTGTTTGAGATCAATCGCTCAAAGGCCGCAGCCGCCTTGTTCTGCCCCAGTTCATCCCGGATGGAACGTACGACGGAACTGGCCTTGGCCACTACGGCTGGAGCCAGAGCTTCAGCCTCCGCAATCCGTGAAATATGATCGGCATCCAGCAAGTCTCCGCAACTGGCCTGCAAAATCCGCTCACGCTGTTTTTTCGGTGGCACAGGTAGTTCGAAAACCATGTCGAAACGCCGGATAAAGGCGGGGTCGAGGCCACGAATGGAGTTGGACAGCCATAATGTGGGCACCGGGTTTTCTTCCAGCATCCGGTTGATCCAGGCTTTACGCGTCTGGGCAGTGCTCTTGCGACCGATGAAACCATCACCATCGTTGAAGACATCTTCGACTTCATCAAACACCACCAAAGCTTCCCGCTGTGCGAAAAAGCTCTGCGCTGCACGAAAGGCGCGCAAACGACGTTCGCCGTTGACCGGGTCACCATCTGCGTCTTCACTGGCCACATCGAACAGCTCACACCCCAGTTCTGCAGCCAGAGCCCGCGCCAACTGGCTCTTGCCCGTTCCTGGCGCGCCATGCAGGAAAATATTGACACCACGCCGTCCCGTTGTGGTCGCGTGGCGCAGGTAGGGTTGCAGGATTTCTAGCGAGGGCTGAATGTGACCGTAATCCATTAAACTCAATTGGCCAGAAGGAACGGCCGACACAGTGCCACGCAACAGGCTGATTGGTTCTGCCTCTGATGTCGTCATCAGATCGGCGAAGACATCGGACAATAAATTCAGCTTGCTGCGTAGCATACCGGTGCCACTGCGGTCGACGGATAGCAGCCCGGATCGTGTCAGGATGCCCTGTGCGCTCAGCGCGGCACGGATATCAGGCTCCGGCAGCCCCAGCAAGGAAGATAGCGCATGGAACACCTTGGTCGATGACAACTGACCAAGCCAGTCTGCCGTGTCGTCAAGCAGCCGCTCGTTGTGGATCGAGACGGCGAATTCCAGTATTCGACAGTCCGTCGGGCTCAAGCCCACCAGCCCTGACAGTTGGCCAATGTTATGACGCAAACACGCAGGTAACGTTGCTTTGCCACATTGCCGCTCGGCCTGCTGATGCAATTGCCGTAGTTCGGATTGAACGGCTTTCAGATCAAAATCATTCGGTGAGGGATCAATCCAGTGCCCCAACCCCATCACTTCCGCCAGTGCGTCGTTGTTGAAGCCATGGGTGCGCGCAAACTCACGATGTCCGCCCAGCGGCACCAAAATCCGCAGCAGCCAGAGACGGATGATCGGCTCCACCTCGATGGAGTTCCCTGAATACTGTGTGCGGCGTCTTCTCATGATGGCTCCTCCTGTTGATGAGTGCCATTATCTGGATTGTTGCGACGTAGTGTGTCGCACAAAAACCAGCCTGCTTGGGAGAAGCGGCTGATTGCAGTTCCAGCTCAGTTGTTTTGTCGGGGATAGCCTTCCCACCAAGTACGACAGAGGCGCGCCACATTACTGTCGCGCTACTTCTACGTACCCCACAAACTTGACAGCGGTGCTGCCCAGATTCCGTCCCCCAAGGGCATCGTCTCGTTGCCGTCATACAGCAACACGCCCATCTTGAATTGGCTACCTGCGAGGCTGGCCAGCTTCTTTAACCCACGAAGATCGCTCTCCTTGACGGTGGCTGCAGCTTTCCCATCGACCCCGACCAGCTGTCCAGCCGTATTCTCGATCACGATGTCGACTTCGAATTTGTCCGCATCCCGGTAGTACATCAGACGATAATCGCCATCCGCCGTGGTCGTGTGCTTGAGCAGCTCACCAAAGACAAAGGTCTCCAGCACATTGCCAAACCGCGTGCGATTTTGCTGTACCTCATCAAAGCTCAGACTCAACAACGCCGCCAACAGACCGGAATCGATGAACTGCAGCTTGGGCGTTTTCACTACCCGATTCAGGTGGTTGCGCGCCCAGACTTCGATCCGTTTGAGCAGGTACATCTGCTCGAACACTCCGATGTAACGCGAGGCCGTTTTGCCATCCAATCCGACCTGACCGCCGAGCTGGGTGTAATTGCACATCTGGCCTGCCGTCTGCGCCAAGGCATGGAGGAATCTTGGCAACTGATCGAGTTTCTCGATGCCTGCCACATCACGCACATCACGCTGAATGAGCGCGTCGATGTACTGGCGTGCCCACGCGACACGGCGCTTGGTCGAGGCGCGGGAAATGGCTTCGGGGTAGCCGCCACGCAGCACGCGTTCGACTAGATCATTGCCCAGTGCAGGCTGATCCACCTTGAGCATTCGACCGGCGAAGGCACTATCGATCCAGTTCGCCGAGCGCGACTCGATTTCGCTTTGCGACAAAGGCAGCAGCGACAGGGTTTCCATTCGGCCCGCGAGTGAGTCGGCCACGGCGGGTAGTGCCATCAAATTGGCTGAGCCGGTCAACAGAAAACGGCCGGGGCGTCGGTCTTCATCCACGCTCTTCTTGATGGCCAGCAGCAACTGAGGCGCGCGCTGAATTTCATCAATTACGGCCAGGTCCAGGCTGCGTATCATCCCGACCGGATCTTCCCGAGCCGACAGCAATGTCAGCTCATCATCCATGGTCAGGTAGCGCAACCCCTGCTGTTCTGCGATTTGCCGTACCAGCGTTGTCTTGCCAGCCTGACGAGGGCCTGCCAATAACACAACGGGCGTGTCCAGCATCGCTTCAGCGATGCGCGGCTTGATCCGGCGCGGGAAAATGGATGCCCTATTCATGCAGGAATAGTATCGTAAATTCCGGAATCAAACAACGTAAATTTCGGAATTGCTAGACGTAAATACCGGAATCAAATAACGTGAATCGCGGAATACATAGGCTTTACGCTCTACAAACGCATCCCCGATCTCCCCCCCCCCATGAAGACAGTGAGATCGGGGAATTGTCGTCGAAGCTTATTCACCCGGTAACGAAGGAAGCTCCACACGAAATACAGGGCGATTCAAGCCTGCAATTTCGCACAGGGTGACCATGACATCGCACAGATTGATGGCAATCAAACCTTAATTGCCGGGTGAATATCATCGAGAGAGCAGTTCTACGTAAGCTAGGTAGCTGTAACTCCGGTTTTTTTTCTGCCCGGTTATCTCGACCACGATGCCTAACTCTTCCAGCACCTTGACCGCAGCCGTTGCGGTGGGGAAGCTGGTATCCAGTTGCTGCCTCACTCGCTCAATGGTAAATCGCGGCATCATTGGCAGCATTTCGAACAGCCGGTAGCTGGCCGGGCCTGCTTTGTCGAATTGCAGCAGGCGCTTGCGATCTGTGGCCACAAGGCTGGCCACTTCAATGATGTTTTTCTCCGCATCGACAGCCGCCGTTGCCACCCCTTCCAAAAAGAATCTGACCCACGACTCCCAATCACCGTCCGTGCGGATAGCCGACAAGCGACGGTAGTACTCCGCCTGATGCTGCTTCAGATAGCCGCTGAGATACATCAAGGGTTCGGACAGCAATCCCCAATGCTCGAACAGCGCTGCGATCAGCAGACGGCCGATACGCCCGTTGCCGTCGAGAAACGGGTGAATGGTTTCAAACTGCGCGTGAATCAGAGCCACCTTGACCATCGGCGGCAAGTCCGTTGCCGTGTCGTGGATGAAGCGCTCCATATCAGCCAGCAGCGTGGGTACGTTTTCCGGCGGCGGTGGCACGAAGGCCGCATTGCCGGGTCGTGTGCCACCGATCCAGTTTTGCGATCGACGCAACTCGCCCGGTTGCTTTCCCGCACCGCGCACCCCATCCAGCAGGCGACGATGCGCCTCGCACAACAGCCGCACGCTGATGGGCAGCCCTTTGGGATCGCGCAGTTGCTCTTGCGTCCAGCGGAAGGCACACAAGTAATTGCTTACCTCCTCCACGTCCTCGGTATTGCTGACCTTGAAGCCAGCTTCTTTGTCGAACAGGTCAGCCAGCGTGGCTTGCGTGCCCTCGATCTGCGAGGTGAGCAGGGCTTCCTTGCGGATGGCACTGTACAACAGCCAATCCACCGACGGTACCAAGCCAGATACGCCCGCCAAACGCGCAAGCGCCAACTCAGCCTGCCGATTGAGTTCCGTGAACACGCCGGATGATAGGGGGGGATCAGACGGCGGCAAGGTATGGGGCACGAATGCACGCACGGATTCGCCCAGCGTCGTGGAAATCACATAAGTCCCGGTAGTGCGTGTCATTGAAAGCCGCCTTGAGTAGAGCACTATTAAATTAAAGCATTCTTTAATTAAAGTGACAATAATTATGGCTGGCTTTCATTCCCGTAGGGCACAACACGCCTCCCTCCACAGATTGATATATGCAAATCTTGGTTTCCGGGTGAATCGCTCACAATCCACCCAAAAGAAACCTCAGAACTGTGGGTTTGATTGATCAAAGATGATCACTAACCCGAGCCAGCGTCAGGCCGACACGCCAAGGATGACGCTCGAAGCCTTGAACAGGGCAGTAGCGGATTTGCCAACCGCCAGCCCAAGAGCCGTGCAACTTTCATTAGTGATGATGGCGGCGATATGGCTGCCACCGCTGGTTTCAATGACCACTTCGCTATTAACTGCACCGGCCTGCACGCGCGTGACTTTACCGCCGATGCGGTTGCGCGCGGAAAACTTCGCACCGCTGTCTTCCGTCACAATGATCACGGACGAGGCTTTAACTAGGGCAAAGGCTTCGACACCGGTTTTCAGCCCCAAGCCCTCCGTGCTTTCATGAGTGACGACGGCGACGATTTTAAGCCCACCAGAAAGTTCAAGATCAATTTCATCATTGACGGCACCTTTCTTAACGGCGGTGACTTTGCCAACAAACTGGTTACGTGCACTGGTTTTCATGCTTAATCTCCTGATCAGTAAAAAATCTTGTCCAAGATCATCGACCTGCTGACTGAGTTGGTCGATGAAACGTTGATGTTCCGTTTCGATGCGCCTGAAGTTTTCTATCAGTCGCTGTCCACGTGCCGTCAAACGCGTCCCGCCGCCACCTTTACCGCCGGCCTGGCGTTCGAGCAAAGCTTCGCCCGCCAAATCGTTCATGGTATCAATCGCTTCCCAGGCTGCCCGGTAGCTCATGCGCATGGACTTGGCCGCCTGATTGATCGAGCCATATTCGGCTATACGTGACAGCAGATCGATGCGCCCGACACCGCCAAAGCTGCTGCCTTTCAGCGTCAGCCACAGCGCGCCGCGCACTTCAAAGGGATCCTCTGCAGCACTGACCATGCTAACCCCTGCCCTTGTGCTGACTAAAGCATAGCGTTACCTGATCGCAACGCTGACAGCCCGGTGGCTGCAGATTCTCGATGCCCAGATGCGCGCCCAACTCGGCATAGAGAAAACGCTTCCAGCGCAAATTCCGGGTATTGCGTGCCTGCAATTCTGGAAAATAATGCGCCAGCAGCTGCGCAACTTCGTCGCGATTACGCAGGCCGAGATCCTGCCAAAAATGCCGTTCGCCTTGCGCTGCTGCGGCCACGGCCCGCGCCATCCATTCGACATGGGTCGTGGGTTGTCTATGCGAACCATGTGCTAACAGCCACGTCACTAAGTCAGTAAACCGCGGCGGTTCACGGCGCAAGAGTGTGGCGTATTTTGTTGCCGATACAGGTTCGATCCGTCCCAGTTCAGGAAACAATGTGGCGATCATTTGCAGCAAGCGATCTTGCGGCAGCCCTAAGGTCCAGACAAACAATGGCAGATCACCGGTTTGTGCATGCCCCATCACGCCGCCAATCACGCGTGCCAACCGCTGCACCATCGCCACGCTCGTTGCGTTTGGCATTCCATCGGAAAAAGAAGCCACTACCCTTACGGATAGTGGCTCAAGAGCACACTCAGGGGAGAGCATGATTCAATGATCTCGCGTCATGGAATACCTCAATCGGCAATCCGCTTGACTTCGATGTTCTGCAGCCACTTCACATGACGTGGGCCGGTGCGGCTGTCTTTGTTTGAGACCATGGCGATGCGGCCTTCGCTGTCGGCCAACGGCTGGCCGTCTTTTTCGAAGAACACCATGACACCTTCACCGATGGGCGAATTAAACAATTCGTTCCAGGAAAACACGGCTTTGTAGCCATCGCTGGCAGTGGCGACAATCGCCAGTTTCTTGACATCGTTATGGCCGGGCGCGAGGATTTTTGCCTGTTCGAGAATATCGGTGAGACGCACGCCCTTGAAGTTTTTCAGCGTGCCTTTATCCGCCCCATTCTGGCAGACCAGCGGCACTTCGCCGATTTGTTGCGGTGGAAATTTACTCAATGCCGCTGGATCGAGCGTCAACGGTTTTTCGACTTTGCCGGTCACGGTGATTTGCTCGGTGACGAACAGGCGATTGATGTCGGGAATTTCCTCCTGGATCGTCAGCACCCAACGCGCCAATTGTTGGGCTTGCGCATCACTGACGTTGTTGGCCGGCATGAAAGGCAGGCTGGCTTTACCCGCGGCTTGCCAGCCCACACCGTTCGGGGCGGTGCCCTGGCGGATATGTTGGCTGAGCAGCCCAAGCGCGTTTTTGTTACCGGCATATTTAGCAGCCACATCCTTGTAAGCCGGTCCATTTCCTTTGCCCGCCCCTTTGTGGCAAGCCAGGCAACCGCTTTTCTGCGCGAGAACAGCGGCGGCGGTGGCGACATCGCTGGCTTTATCCATCGTGGCGGCGATCGCCGTGTTAGCGATGCTGGCTGTCAGCGCAAAACCGCTCAGCAGACACAGCAAGGCAGGCAGTGTTTTCAGTTTCATCTCTTGTTTCCTTTAAGCAGATATAAGCGGATCAGAATGAGTAGCGGCCGTTGGCGAACCACATGCGGCCCGGTTGCGGGTAGCCGCTGGAAAACTCATAGTTTTTGTCGCCGAGGTTGTTCACGCCAACTTCCAGTGCCAGATCTTTCAGCGGGCGATAGGCCACTTTCAGGTTCAGCGTGGTGTAAGCACCCAGATCCTCCGTGTCAGAAACCCAGCGGCTGCTATTGCTTTCAACAAAGGCCACGACATCGAGGTTGGTGCTGGCCAGATAGCGCGCATGCAGCGTGGTCTTGTGCTTGGGCACGTCATAGACTTTGCTACCGCTGCGGCTGTTGGGATTGCTGATGATTTTTGGATCGGTATAGGTGTAGTTACCGCCCAGTTCCAACTGGCTCAGCACATTGCCGCGCAAGCCCAGTTCAACACCGCTGTAGCGCACTTCGCCAACATTGCGTCGCTGGCAAACGTTGCCAAGCGGGTCTTTTTTCGTGGGGGCGGTGCAGCTCTTGCTGGGATTGGGATACCAGTCCTGAATTTTGTTTTCAATGGTGCTGTGAAAAATCGCCGCTTCGGCTTTGATGTTCTGCCAAGGACTGCCTTGGTAGCCGATTTCATAGTTGAGCGATGTTTCCGGCTGCAGGCTGGGATTTTCCACATAGCGACCAAAAGCACCGTTATAACGATCCTGCAGCGAAGGCAAACGGGTTTTCTTCGATGCGGTGGCGTACAAACGGGTTGTCGATGACCCGTCATGGAATAAGCCGATCTGGAAATCGTTGGCTGTCGTGCTGCCTGGCAGGCTCAACCCCAAATTGTCGGATTTATAGATCTTGTTCGGTTTCAGTTCGTGATGGCTGGCGCCCAGGGAGAGCAGCAAGTCCGAGCGAATCTGGTAGTTGTTCTCGGCCGCGTAGGAAATCAGCGTGTCTTCCATGCGGTCAAAGCGCGGCGGGATATAGCTATAGTCATTCTTGTCGTGAACATCTTTCTTGTAGAAAGCGAACAGACGCAAAACGTTGTCCTTGATGCGCGTTGATTCCAGCTCGACCGAGCCGCCGTAAGTCTTATCGTTGTAAATACTGGAGCCCGTGCCGCTGAGGGTCGTGAACGTCGCGTTCGTGTACATGTCGATCGCATTGTCAAAACTGTCGTGGTAGAGCTTGAATTTCAGCGTTTCCTTGCTGCCCAATGCATCCAGTACGGTGCGCGTGGTCAGATAAACGCTTTCCTTGTTCCAGTAAGGCCAGCGCCAAGTCTGCCCAGTGCCGCTGGTGCTGGTGGGCTGGCCTTTTTCACCTTCCTGCTTGAGGTAGCCGAGCGCATATTCGTCGGTGAGATTCGGCGTCAGCCCCAGCTTGAGCGAAACTTTGTTGTCTTTGCGGTAGGCGTTATTGCGCTTGCCGCCATCTTCGTACAGTGCTGCACCTGGTTTGGGCGCAAAGTCGGCAGACATGCGAAACCAGTCGCTGCTGGAATATGACGCGCCTCCTTGGATGTACCACATCCCCTGGTTGCTGCCGACATTCACTTCAGCCTTGCGCTCGTTACCTTCGCCAAAACCCAGCAGTACATTGCCTTCGAGCGGCTTGGTCGGTTTGCGCGTGACTAGGTTGATGGCACCCGCCATGGTGTTGGGGCCGTAGGCCACCGAGGTGAAGCCCTTGGCGACCTGGATCGCGGCCAGATCGGCGGTGGTGAAACGGCTCATATCGACTGCACCGTCGAAGGGGATATAGACGGGAATGCCGTCGATGAACAAACCGACTTTGCTCGTTTCGAAACCACGAATCGAGACGCGGCGTTCATTTTTCTGGCTGTGCGTGAGCGTGATGCCGGACAGCAGATTCAGGGCATCGGCGATGTTCTCGCGGTTGAATTGCTGAATCTCCTTGCTGGTGACGACCGAGGCGACTTGATCTTCACCCAGATTGGCGACATTAGGACGATGGCCGGTGACGGTGATTTCACCCAGGGTGAACGGAGCCATGTCGACCACAGGTGCGGCATAAGCAGAAGAAGCTGCCAGCGCTTGCGCCAGCAGCACCGTCAGTACAGGGTTGCGGAGTTTGGAATCGGCAGGGTGGGTTAATTTCATGAAGCTCATGGCTGTATATTTATTTATATAACGACTTCTAAAAAAGGGCGGCAAAATAACTTGCCGCCGCTCAGTTATTGCGGGTTGATGTGTCAGACATTGCGGCGTGAAAAACGCCTGTATGGCAGCAATCAGGGCTTGAGAAAGCCGTATTTACCTAGAATGGCTTGCGCTTCAGCGGAGTGGATATAGCTGACAAAACGTTGGGCTTCTTCGGCATGGGCGCTGGTTTTCGCGTTGTTTTGTGTCAGAGCCAGCGGATAGCTGATGACTTTATCCAACGGTACCGCAAAAGCCACGCGCACCTTGTCTTTCACCAATGCGGCATCCGTGGCATAGACGAAACCCGCCTCGACCTCACCACGGGCAACGTAATCCAGTGCCTGACGGACGTTGGTCGCACTGATCATTTTTTCCTGAGCCATGGGCCAAAGCTTGGCGGCTTCCAGCGCCTGGCGGGTGTAGCGGCCAACCGGCACGCTGGCCGGGTTACCAATGGCGATACGCTGCACGCCGGCTTGCGCCAAATCATTCAGCGATTTCAAATTGAGCTTGCTGTCTGCAGGAACAATCATCACCAGACTGTTATGCACAAAATTCACGCGCGACTTTTCCTGTATCAGCCCTTGTTGCTGTGCTTGTCCCATGGTTTCCTGGTCAGCAGAAGCAAAAATATCGACGGGCGCGCCTTTGGCAATCTGCTGCAGCAGCGCACCCGAGGCGCCAAAGTTGAACAGCACTTTACCGCCCGGATACTTGGCTTCATAAGCCTGACCGATATCCTTGAATGCATTGGTCAGACTGGCAGCGGCGGAAACGGTGATTTCAGCGGCGGCTGTGTTCACCGCGAATCCCAACAAGCACACAAAACCCAACAAGCGCATGGATCGACGTGATGACATGGCAACGACCTCCCTGAAAGAAAGGTCGAAATATAATTTAATATATAACGGTTGAAAACCGCGACTGCCCAAATTGGGAATAAAAAACGCCGCCCACAGGCGGCGTTTTTGCTGCGCAGACCGTGTTTTATTTGAACTCGATGATGACCTCATCCACCGCCAGGCTATCGCCCACCTTGGCAGCGACTTTGGCGACGACGCAATCCTGCTCGGCCTTGAGCACGTTTTCCATTTTCATGGCTTCGATGACTGCGAGCTTTTCGCCGGCCTTGACCTCCTGACCAACGCTGACCGCCACTTCACGCAGCAGGCCGGGCATGGGCGAGAGCAAGAAGCGTGACAGATCGGGCGGTGCTTTGTGCGGCATGAGTTTCTGCAACTCCGCCACTCGCGCGGTGACCACCATCAGATCGGCCTGCGTGCCCCAGTGGGTCAGGCGATAACGCAAGCCGACCCGCTCAACCTGCATGCAGATCGGCTTTCCATCGAACGTTCCCTGATACAGCAGATCGCCGAACTGCCATTGGCTACGCACCTGATGCGTGTTGCCGTTGTATTCGATGTCATAGCCACCGGCCACCGGATGTGCCTGCACCAGGTGATGCGCATCGCCGATGATGACCACGAAATCATCCCCCGGCTGATAGGCATGGCCGGGCATCTGGCTGGTGATGGTCGCATTACACGCCAGCACGCCGCGCTGGATGGCCGCACCCACGGCAATCAGCATCACCGGTGCTTCGTGCTGCAGTTCGGCTGCGTTGAAGCCCTTGGGATATTCCTCACCGATCAGACCAGTGTTGAAGTTACCGGAAACGAAACGCGGATTCTGCATCAGTGCCGACTGGAAACCGATGTTGGAGCCGACCCCGCGTATCACGAATTCATTGAGTGCCTCACGCATCCGCGCAATCGCCTGGGCACGCGTGGGCGCGTGGACGATCAGCTTGGCGATCATCGGGTCATAGAACATCGAGATTTCGCCGCCTTCATACACGCCGGTATCGACGCGCACTTCACCGGGAATCTCGCGCGGCGGCAGGTATTTCACCAAACGACCGGTCGAGGGCAGGAAGTTACGCAGCGGATCTTCGGCGTTGATGCGGCACTCGATCGACCAGCCGTTGAGCTTGATGTCATCTTGCGCGAACGGCAGTTTCTCGCCCGCCGCTACGCGGATCATCAGCTCGACCAGATCGAAGCCGGTAATCATTTCGGTGACCGGATGTTCGACTTGCAAGCGCGTATTCATCTCGAGGAAGTAGAACTGCTTGTCCTTGCCGCCGACGACAAATTCCACCGTCCCCGCGCTCTGATACTGGACAGCCTTGGCCAATGCCACCGCCTGCTCGCCCATCGCCTTGCGCGTTGCCGCATCGAGGAAGGGGCTGGGGGCTTCTTCCACCACTTTCTGGTGACGACGCTGCAAAGAACATTCGCGCTCGCCCAGATACACGACATTGCCGTGACCATCGCCAAGTACCTGAATCTCGATATGGCGCGGTTCTTCGACGTATTTCTCCATGAACACGCGGTCATCGCCAAAGCTGTTCTTCGCCTCGTTGCGACAGGAAGAAAAACCTTCGTGACATTCTTTGTCGTTAAACGCCACGCGCAAACCCTTGCCACCGCCGCCAGCGGAGGCCTTAATCATCACTGGATAACCGATGCCCTGAGCAATCTTGACCGCCTCTTCAGGCGACAGAATCGGATCGTTATAGCCGGGAATGATATTGACGTTGGCATTTTTAGCGAGCTTCTTCGAGGCAATCTTGTCGCCCATCGCGGCCACCGAATGATGCTTGGGGCCGATAAAAATGATGCCGTTTTCTTCCAGCGTGCGCGAGAAAGTCTCGTTCTCCGAAAGAAAACCATAGCCTGGATGCACGGCTTCAGCCCCAGTCTGCTTACAGGCAGCGATGAGCTTGTCCATGCACAGGTAGGACTCTTTCGAGGCTGCCGGACCGATATGCACGGCTTCATCCGCCAGTTCGACGTGGCGCGAATAACGGTCGGCATCGGAATAGACGGCGACGGTCTTGATGCCCATCTTGCGGGCAGTTTTGATGACGCGACAGGCAATCTCGCCACGGTTCGCAATCAGAATTTTAGTAAACATGGATGACCCTCAATTCAGAGTGACTGAGCAATTTGGGGCGCGCAGGATGAGGCGGCAACGCGAGCTGCGACGAGACAGTACGCCAGTACGGCGAGGAGCAGACAAGGAAGCCAACGAAATCATGCGTGATGCCAAATTGCTCAGAGGGGGATGTTGCCGTGCTTGCGCCAGGGATTCTCAAGCTTCTTGCCGCGCAGCATCGCCAGCGAACGGCAGATGCGCTTGCGGGTTTCGTTGGGCATGATGACATCGTCAATGAAGCCGCGGCTACCGGCGATGAAGGGATTGGCGAATTTCTGCCGATATTCCTCGGTGCGCTCGGCAATCTTCTGGGCGTCACCAATGTCTTTGCGGAAGATGATTTCCACCGCGCCCTTGGGGCCCATCACGGCAATTTCTGCCGATGGCCAAGCGAAGTTCACATCGCCGCGCAGATGCTTCGAGGACATCACGTCATACGCACCTCCGTAGGCTTTGCGGGTGATGACGGTGACCTTGGGCACGGTACATTCGGCATAGGCAAACAGCAGCTTCGCGCCATGCTTGATGATGCCGCCATATTCCTGCGACGTGCCGGGCATGAAGCCGGGCACGTCCACCAGGGTAATCACCGGAATGTTGAAGGCATCGCAGAAGCGCACGAAGCGCGCCGCCTTGATCGAGGACTTGATGTCCAGACAGCCTGCCAGCACCATCGGCTGATTGGCGACGATGCCCACCGTTTCGCCTTCCATGCGCGCGAAACCAATGATAATGTTCTTAGCATAATCCGGCTGCAATTCGAAGAAGTCGTTGTCGTCCACAATCTTGTAGATCAACTCCTTCATGTCGTAGGGCAGGTTGGGATTTTCCGGCACCAGACGGTCGAGCGAGTGGTCAAGACGATCCGCCGGATCGGTGGTGTCACGATGCGGTGCTTTTTCCTTGTTGTTGAGCGGCAGATAATTCACAAAACGGCGCAGCATCAGCAGCGCATCGACATCGTTTTCAAACGCCAGATCCGCCACGCCAGACTTGGTGTTGTGCGTCACCGCGCCGCCCAGTTCCTCGGCGGTCACTTCTTCGTGCGTCACCGTCTTGACCACATCCGGGCCGGTGACGAACATGTAAGAGGTGTCTTTCACCATGAAGATGAAGTCAGTCATCGCCGGTGAATACACCGCGCCACCGGCACAAGGTCCCATGATCAACGAAATCTGCGGCACCACGCCGGAAGCCAGCACATTGCGCTGGAACACGTCGGCATAACCGCCGAGCGAGGCCACGCCTTCCTGAATCCGCGCGCCGCCCGAGTCGTTCAGACCAATCACCGGCGCGCCGACCTTCATCGCATGATCCATCACCTTGCAGATTTTTTCGGCATGGGCTTCGGAAAGCGCGCCGCCAAACACGGTGAAATCCTGCGAGAAGACAAACACCATGCGGCCATTGATGGTGCCATAGCCGATCACCACGCCATCGCCCGGCACCTTGGTGTCAGCCATGTCGAAATCGGTACAGCGATGCTCGACGAACATGTCCCATTCTTCAAACGAACCCGGATCGAGCAACAACTCGATGCGTTCGCGGGCAGTCAGCTTGCCTTTGGAATGCTGGGCGGCGATACGTTTTTCGCCGCCACCGAGGCGAGCCGCCGCGCGCTTTTCGTCAAGCTGGCGGATGATGTCGTGCATAAAATTTACTCCTTACTCCGAGGTGACCCCGCAATTCGGGGAGACAAAACACAAAACGCTGAAAACAGAAAACCGCTAATTATGCTGCAAGGCGGCCAACAAACGAAAGGCAGCGGCTCCCGGTGTGGTACGCCCGACAGCCACTGCTTGGCTGATTTCCGACAAACTGGCGTGAACAACCGGGTGCTGGTGAAAATACTGGCGCAGACCGGAATCAATCAGACTCCACATCCAATCCACCGCCTGCCGTTGCCGTCGTGCGGCAAACTCACCCGTCGGTTGCAACGCTGCACAAAACTTTTCCACCTGCGCCCAGAAATCGGCAATGCCTTCCTTGTGCAAGGCGGACAAAGCCACCACCGGCGGTTGCCAGTGCGGGCTGGCGGGACGCACGAAGTGCAAGGCCTTTTTCCATTGCGCCTGCGCCACGCGCGTGGCTCGCGGGTCGATGTCGGCCTTGTTGATGACCACCAGATCGGCCATTTCGACGATGCCCTTCTTGATTGCCTGCAAATCGTCGCCGGCATTGGGCAGTTGCAGCAGACAGAACATATCGACCATGCCCGCCACCGCCGTTTCGCTCTGCCCCACGCCGACGGTTTCAACAATGATCACATCGTAACCCGCCGCTTCGCAGACCAGCATCGCCTCACGCGTTTTTGCCGCCACCCCGCCCAGCGAACCGGCGGAAGGACTGGGGCGGATGAAGGCTTCTTCATGCTGGCAAAGCTGCTCCATGCGCGTCTTGTCGCCGAGGATGGAGCCGCCGGAAATGGATGACGAGGGATCGACCGCCAGCACCGCTACGCGCTTGCCCTGCTGGATCAGCCACAGACCGAGTGCCTCGATGAACGTCGACTTCCCCGCGCCCGGCACGCCAGAAATGCCGATGCGGATGGCATTGCCACTGCGCGGCAAAAGCGCATCCAATACCTGCTGCGCCCGTACCTGATGATCGGGGCGAGTCGATTCAAGCAAGGTGATGGTTTTCGCCAGTGCGCGACGTTGGCCGCTGCACACGCCATCGACCAGCAAGCGATCGCTGTCCTGCAATGAAGATGGGATTCCACTCAAATCAGTCGATCTCCAACACACCGTCATGATCGGACGCGAGAAATTCAGCAATATCGGTCAGATGTTTGAGCAAACAAGCCAAAATGACATCGTTGCTGACATTCCCTAAATCAAGTCGAATAATTTTGGGTGGCCAACCTTTGATAAGTGCCATTTCAATGAAATCCGCGTCTTTGGTCACGATGACGTAACCCGCTTCATGCGCAACACGCCACACATCAATATCATTTGCACAATCCAGCCCCAGCAATGCGGTCTGCGAAGATCCCGGAAAATGCACTTCCAGCGCGGGCAATAAACGCCGCGACAAATTTTGGTCGAGCAGCAGTTTCACGCAACGAGCCGAACAACCTGATGTTCGCGTTCAGCCGCGAAAGCAAGACAAGCGCGAATATCCGCCAGCTCCAGCTCTGGATAATCAGTGAGAATTTCCGTTTCGCTCATGCCCGCCGCAAGCCAACCCAGCACGTCGTATACCGTAATCCGCAAATGACGCACACAGGGCTTACCCCCCCGTTTTCCTGGCTCCAGGGTGATACGATCCATCAACGTCATGATCGACTCCTTTCTTTGCGGAATAAGTTCGTGTCGCGGCAAGTTGCAATTATCCTAGAAACTGTAGTTGGACGCCTTCGAGTGTGCGCTTTTTTGGCTGTCTGGCAAGGCGCGATGAGGCGCATGGCCGCTCCCTGCAACGAAGAGTAACGAAGCCAGACAGCCAAAAAAGCGTGCAATCGACGGCGTAGCGGTCTCCCCCGCAAGGTGAAGGCGATAGATAATGAAAAACATGCAGTATGAGGGGAGTTTGTGATGATGATAAGCGGTCAACTGCGGTTTCTAGGATTATCCACGCGCCTTGCGTATCTCCTCCAGCACGCGCTGTGCCGAATCCTCGATGCGCGTGCCCGGGCCGAAGATGGCCTTGGCACCGGCGGCATACAGCGCGTCGTAATCCTGCGCCGGAATCACGCCACCGGCAAACACGATGATGTCATCCGCGCCCTGCGCTTTGAGTGCGGCAATGAGTTGCGGCACGAGGGTCTTGTGGCCTGCTGCCAGCGACGAGCAGCCGACGGCGTGCACATCGTTTTCAATCGCCAGACGCGCGGCTTCTTCCGGGGTCTGGAACAAGGGGCCGACGTCAATATCGAAGCCCAGATCGGCAAAGGCCGTGGCAACGACCTTGGCACCGCGATCATGGCCGTCCTGGCCGAGTTTGGCGATCATCACCCGCGGGCGACGACCTTCTTCTTCCTTGAATTTTTCGATATCCGCCTTGAGGCTTTCCCAGCTTTGCTGTCCTTCCACAACCCCTCCGTACACGCCCGAGATGGTTTGATTATTGGCGCGGAAACGCCCAAAGATTTTTTCCAGCGCGTCCGAAGCCTCACCGACCGTAGCACGCAGGCGAATCGCCTTGACGGTCAGGTCAAGCAGATTACCCTCGCCCGTTTCCGCGCACTTGGTCAGCGCATCTAAAGCGGCCTGCACCGCCGCACCATCGCGGCGGGCGCGGATTTGCTGCAAGCGATTGATCTGCGCTTCACGCACGGCGTGGTTGTCGATGTCGAGAATCTCGATGGCATCTTCCTTCGCCAACTTATACTTATTCACGCCAACGATCACGTCCTTGCCCGAGTCGATGCGCGCCTGCTTGTCGGCGGCACAGGTTTCGACCTGCATCTTCGCCCAGCCGGATTCGACGGCCTTGGTCATGCCGCCCATCGCCTCGATTTCCTCGATGATGCTCCAGGCCTTGTCGGCCATGTCCTGGGTCAGCTTTTCCATCATGTAGGAGCCGGCCCAGGGATCGACGACGTTACAGATGTGCGTCTCCTCCTGAATGATCAGCTGGGTGTTACGCGCAATGCGTGCCGAGAACTCGGTGGGCAGGGCGATGGCTTCATCCAACGCGTTGGTGTGCAGCGACTGCGTGCCGCCAAACACCGCCGCCATGGCTTCGATGGTGGTACGCACGACGTTGTTGTACGGGTCCTGCTCGGTGAGCGACCAGCCGGAGGTCTGGCTGTGGGTACGCAACATCATCGACTTGGGATTCTTGGCATTGAAGCCACTCATGATGCGATGCCACAACAGGCGGGCAGCGCGCATCTTGGCGATTTCCAGATAGAAATTCATGCCCACCGCCCAGAAGAAGGACAGGCGGCCAGCGAAGACATCCACATCCATGCCCGAGGCAATCCCGGTGCGCACATATTCCATGCCATCAGCCAGCGTGAAAGCCAGCTCAATCGCCTGATTCGCCCCGGCTTCCTGAATGTGATAGCCGGAAATCGAAATCGAGTTGAACTTCGGCATGTTCTGCGCCGTGTAGCTGAAGATGTCGGCAATGATCTTCATCGACGGCTTGGGCGGGTAGATGTAGGTGTTGCGAACCATGAACTCCTTGAGAATGTCGTTCTGGATGGTTCCCGACAACTGCTCCTGCTTCACGCCTTGTTCTTCAGCGGCCACGATGTAACCAGCAAGAATCGGCAATACCGCGCCATTCATGGTCATCGACACCGAAATCTTGTCGAGCGGAATACCGTCGAAAAGGATTTTCATGTCCTCGACCGAATCAATCGCCACGCCCGCCTTGCCGACATCGCCGGTAACGCGCGGATGATCGGAGTCATAACCACGATGGGTCGCCAGATCGAAGGCTACCGAAACGCCCTGCCCGCCCGCGGCGAGTGCCTTGCGGTAGAAGGCGTTCGAGGCTTCGGCGGTGGAGAAACCGGCGTACTGGCGGATCGTCCACGGCTTCACCGCATACATCGTCGCCTGCGGACCGCGCAGGAAGGGCGCGAAACCAGGCAGGGTGTCAGCATAGGGCAGGTTATCCGTATCCGCCTTGGTATACAACGGCTTGACCGTCAGCCCCTCGGGGGTTTCCCAACTGAGCCGGTTCAGATCGCCTTCCGGTGCAGATTTGGCAGCGGCCTTGGCCCAGGTGTCCAGCGAGGGAATGGTGATATCGGGATGCTTGCTCATGATCGGCCTTCTGCGAGGGAATTCAGGTGTACGGGAATAAAAATTCGGGATCGCCATCCATACTGCGCTTTTCTGACGGCAAAGAGGCGGGATAATAACGTACACCGACTATCGAGGGCAATACGCTAACCCCTTGTTCACAGACATAATTTCTTGAAATTGTGCGATTTTTCGCTATCGCTTCCGACGTATCCATTCACACATGACCCTCGCCATGACATCGCGCATTCTCTGCGAACGCAGCCCTGAGCATCCCGGCATTGCCACCGTGACGCTAGCCAACCCCGACAAACTCAACGCCATCAATGCCGCCATGTGGCGCGAACTCAAGGCGACCATGCACGCCCTCGATGCCGACGAAACCCTGCGCTGCATCGTCATCCGTGGCGCAGGCAACGCCTTTGCCGCAGGCGGCGACATCGAGGAATTCCTCACTGAACGCGATACCTTTGAACGCGCCCAGGTATATCACGGGGTGTGGGTGGCCGAAGCTCTCGACAGCATCGTCGCCTGTCGCCATCCCGTCGTCGCCCTCATCCAGGGCGCGTGCATCGGCGGCGGGTTGGAAATAGCGGCGCAATGTGATCTGCGCATCGCTGGTGAATCCGCACGTCTAGGTGCGCCGATCAAGAAACTCGGCTTCACCATGGCACATACCGAACTGGCCGGACTGCTGGCACTCGCCAGCCCGGCCGTCGCGCTGGAAATTCTTCTTGAAGGCCGCATCTACAGCGCGCAAGAGGCTTACAGCAAAGGCTTGCTGAGCCGTGTGGTCGCCGATGACGCTGTGGTTGCCGAAGTCTACGCCACCGCGCAGCGCATCAGCACCGGCGCGCCCCTCGTGGCACGCAGCCACAAACGCCTGGTGCGTCGCCTCGGTGAGGCGCGGCCACTCGATACGGACGAAGTCCGCGAGAACTTTGCTTATTTGGAAACGGAAGACTACCGCGAAGGACTGGCGGCTTTTATC
Organism: uncultured Sterolibacterium sp.; assembly: GCA_964437515.1. Lineage (GTDB taxonomy): Bacteria > Pseudomonadota > Gammaproteobacteria > Burkholderiales > Rhodocyclaceae > Sterolibacterium. The sequence continues at coordinate 9,431 of CAYTHB010000025.1, read as the reverse complement.
GCCAAACGTGTGCCGAAATTCACAGGGCACTGACAAAGCCTTGCCTGCCCCGACCGAATCTTCCACGCCGCTCAGGCCATAATCGCCCCGAAACCAGACCCATCGGGTCAAAGGGGAAAACATGCGTGTAACAGCAACAACTTTTTTATGGGGTTTATGCCTCCTTCTCGGTCTGACAGGGTTTGCTCAGGCTGCCGATAGCAATGTGGCCGGCATCTGGTGGTCACCGCGCAAGGACGCCAAGATCGAATTCTATTTCGACAACAATAACTCGCTGACCGGCCGCCTGATTGCCATGCCCACACGAACCGCACAGGACACAGACGTCAAGAATCCGGAAACGCGTCTGCGAACACGGCGGGTGCTCGGGCTGGTCATTTTCACCGGGTTTCGTCAAGAATCGAAAAACCGCTGGGTCGATGGCAAGGTCTATGACCCTGAAACTGGCGGCACCTTTTCGTCACAGATTTCGCTGGAAGATAACGAACGCGTCATCGTCCGGGGCTACCTGGGACTTCCCATGTTCGGACGCAATGAAACCTTTACGCGCGTCGCAGGCAACACCCCACGGCATCGCCAGTCGGGCGAGCCGGAGCTGGTTCATCTCGACATGAACGGACATTGACTGTCGGGAAAACCTTTCTTTTCAAACTCTTCAACGCAATCCATCAACGCAACTGCCCCCCATCGATACATAGATGCGGTAGGATGCGGATTCCATGTTTGAAATACAGACTTTTGCCTATTCGCTGATGCCCCTGCTCGTGGCATCGCTGATCGTTTTATTGGTCAATTGGCGCATCCACAAGAAGATGCGTGGCCCCGGTTGGTGGGCGGCCGGAGCAGCCAGCCGTTTAGTGGGGGTCACTTTGATCGCCATTGACGACCCTCTGCCCCTGATCATCAGTGAGGTCGTCGGTTATTTTCTAGTCGTTCTCGGTGATTTCCTGTCGGTGCAAGGGCTGGGGCTTTTTGCGGCACATCCGCCGTATCGCCGGACGACCATGGCCGTGCTGATCGCTGTTTTTGCCGGGCTGGGCTATTTCACTTATGTCGTACCTGACCCCTTTGCCCATATCGCGGCACTGGTGGCGGGGCATGTCGTCTCCATCCTGCTACTGGCTTTGTTGCAGATACACATCGTTCGTAAAGAAGGCTTCAGTGGCATTGCCATTCTTGCCTTGTCCTCGTTCTGGGAAGTCTTTCTGGGGCCCTTGCTGCTGCTAGTGATGCACATGGCCTCCAGCGATGTCGAACTGGAAGCCAAACTGGGCTGGGTGAGCTGGTCGCAGCCCATGGGCGCCATGGCCATGATGGGGATATTGCAGACTTTTGGCTTCATGTTGCTGGCGGCCAACCGCACGGAATGCGAACTACGCGACATGGCGCTGCTGGACACCCTGACCGGCGTTCCCAACCGTCGCGCCTTTGATTCCGCCATGAAACGGGCCGTCGAAGCCGCCAAACGAAACAACACACGTCTGGGGCTTGCCATCGTCGATATTGATTTCTTCAAGCGGGTCAATGATACCTACGGTCACGGTGTCGGAGACGCCTTGCTGCGCCATGTGGCGGCCACCATTTCATCAACCTTGCGCGATAGCGATTTTTTCGCCCGCATCGGGGGTGAGGAATTTGCGCTGATCGTCGAAGACACGACACCGGAATCACTGGTGGAAGTGGCCGAGCGTTTCCGTCAGGCCGTCGAATCCCTGCCTTTGAAACGCGCCAATGAAACCGATCTGGGATGCACGCTCTCGGCCGGTCTGGCGTTGTCCGAGCCCGGACGCGTCGATGCTGGCACGCTGTACACTTCAGCCGATGCCGCCCTTTATCGTGCCAAAGGAAATGGCCGTAACCGTGTAGAGCTGACAGATTGAGGCACCGCGTGCGGATGGGTGCTCAGCGGCGCGCACGCATCCGCCAAGCGACCCCGGTCGCCAGTATGAAAATGATGGCGGAAACAAGGAAGGCTTCGGCAAAAGCGTGAACATGCGCCGCCATGCGACTACCGCCATACCCCGCACTACGCCACGCAATATAGACAGCCACCGCTGCCACACCCAGCACGCCCCCCAACTGGCGCACATAGCCGATGAACATGGCCGATTGTGCCAGCACCGTCCCTTGCAGCCCCTGCATGGCGGCCTGATTCAAGGAGGCAATGATGAGTCCGGAACCCACGCGCCCCAGCAGGGTCAGCTCAATGAAATAGTCATAGCTGTTGTACGAAGCGACATACGCCATGCCGAGGAACGACAAGGTCAGCATGACGAGCCCCATCAGCACCACCCATCGCGGAGATGTTCGATCTGCCAGCCAACCTGCCAATGGCAGACTCAAGGCCAGACCAATACCACCGGGAATCAGGATGGCACCGGCATGGGTCGCACTCAGCCCCATGATCGTTTGCAGATACAGGGGAATCAGATAGGTAGAGCCATAGATACCAAAACCGTAGATGGCGGAAATGGTCAATCCGCGCACCAAGAGGGGCTGTCGAAAAATGCCTATCCCGACGAGCGCATGCGGGTTGCGCGCTGCATGGCGTAAAAATCCTGCCATCATGGCAAAAGCGAGCAGGATCTCCCCATAAAGCAGGGTCATTCCAAGCGGGCTCCCCTGAAGATGGGTGACCGCTCCCAGAAACGCCAGCGTCATGGTCGACAGCAACAGCATGCCACTCCAGTCAAACTCTTTGACAGGTGCATTGGTATGTGCTGGCATCCTTCGTGCCCCGCCAATCAAGGCGAGCAGACAGAAAGGTAAACTGACATAGAACACTGCCGCCCAGCCAAAATGATCGATGATGACGCCGCCCAGTGCCGGAGAAACCGCCGGTGCGAGCACGATGGAAAAACCCATCAATCCGGAAGCTCGCCCCTGCTGTGAAGGTGGGAAGAGCGTCATGACGGCAAAGGTGCCCAGTGGATAGAGAATGCCCGCACAAATTCCTTGCAAGCCACGCGCGACCAACAGCAGCGGAAAGGTGGGACTCAAGCTCCCCAGCACACTGAACAGCGCAAGCAGAGCAACTGTTCCCATGAAGGTATGGCGCAAGCCAAAGCGTTGCAGCAGCCAGGGCGTGGGCAACATGGCGATGGTGCTCGTCACCATGAAAGACGTCACCGCCAACTGCACTTCGTCGTTCCCGACATGAAAGTGCTGCATCAAGGCAGGAACCGCCACATTGAAGCTGGTGCTCAAGATCACCGCACCGATGGTACCCAGTGCAATGACCGCCATGACCTGCCACTTGTGGCGTTCGTCCTGCAAGGCGGTCGATGAAGAAGGAGAGGAATGCAACATGTCACAACATGCCCGCAAGGGGCATCAGAAAACAGGAGAATCAGGGGGCAGGAATTCAGGGATTCCTGAATTCATGAATTCAGGAAGCGTTCGATGCTTGTCGCCAAAGCCACCGGCGTTTCCCACATCGGATAGTGACCGGCGTTGGGCATGATTTCCAATTGAGCATGGGAATACCATGTCATGAATGTGCTTTCGATTAAGGCTTTATTCACGGCGGGATCATGCTCACCAATGATGACGCAGATCGGCGTGGTGTTGCCTTTGATCTGCGCGGCAAAATCCTCGCGCGCCCAAGTCTTGAGATAAGCGGCAAAGGCGACGGGTGTGGAATGTGTGAGCGAATGTTGCACGATCTGCTTGAGCCAGACCGCCGTCAACCGGTTGCCCGTAGTCTTGTCGATAATTTGCTGGCGCACTTCGGCACTTTCGGCGGCCTGCGCGAAGAAATCGTAACTGGGCGCGTCGAAGGGATAACCATTCGCCGGGATGGGCGTGATGGCTACCAGTTTTTCGACGCGTGATGCAGCGTTGGCTTCGACGAGCACGCGCTGAATGAACATGCCGCCCATCGAATGCCCAATCAGGCTGAACTTCGCCCAACCCAAGCGATCCGCCAATGCCAGCGTGTCGCGCGCGACTTCCGCCGCGCTGTAATCGCCCGTCATTGCCCTGCTGCCGCCATAGCCTCGAATATCCATGAAGGCATAGGTAAAGTTTTCCGTATCCAGCAGATCGGCAAACGACCCCCAGCCTTCCGCACTACCAAACCAGCCGTGAATGGCGATGACCTTGCGTGTACCGTGACCGATCAGTTTATATGTATTCGACATGGAATTTCTCCGGTTTCAATTCAAGCATAACCGAGCTGGCGTGCGGCAAAATCGAGGAGGATTTCTTCCGAACCGCCGCCCACCACATGGGCGCGCACGTCACGGTAGATGCGTTCGATTTTAACGCCCTTGATAAAGCTCGCCCCGCCGAGAATCTGCGCGCATTCGCGTGCACAGTTGTCGAGCGTGCGCGAAGCCTGCACCTTGCACAGCGCGGTGATACCGTAATCCAGCTTGTCGTTCTGATACGCCCACACCAGCTGATCGACCAGCGCCTGCGTCGCGCTGATCTGTCGCACCATCTCGGCAAACTTGTGGCGAATCACCTGATTCTTGATGAGCGGCTTGCCAAAGGTCACGCGCTGCTTCGCCCATTCATGCGCCTCATCAACCGCGCAACGCGCATACGCCAGCATCCCGGCCGACATGCCGATGCGTTCGGCATTGAGGTTATGCACCACCGCCATGAAGCCGTTGTCCTCCGGGCCGATGATGTTTTCCAGCGGAATCTCCACCTCGTCGAAATACAGCGCGGCAGTATCAGACATATGCCAGCCCATCTTGTCGAGCTTAGTCTGAGTGAAGCCTTTGCGCCCTTTCTCCACCAGAAACAGTGCCAGCCCGTCCGGCCCTGGCCCACCGGCGCGCGCCACCACGGTGTAATAGTCGGCACGCATGCCACCGCTGATGAACATCTTCGAACCGTTGATAACCCAGCGGTCGCCGCGTTTTTCTGCACGCGTCTGGATGGCGGAAACATCCGAGCCGCCCGAAGGTTCGGTGATGCAGATCGACATCAGCTTGCGCCCCGCCAGCACATCCGGCGCGATGCGCTGCTTCATCTCCTCCGTGCCCAGCTTGATGATTGGCGTGAGTGCCACGCTATGAATCATCAACGCCGGTTGCAGCCCGCTCGCGCCGGTTTTCGCCAGCTCCTCGGTGGCCACCAGTCCGTGAAACATATCCACGCCCTGCGAAATGCCGCCGTATTCCTCGGGAAAACCCTGCTGCAACAGGCCAATTTCCGCCGCCTTGAGATGCACCTCGCGCGGCACTTCTCCCGCCGCTTCCCATGCCTCGACATGCGGCATGATTTCCTTATTCACAAAGCGGCGCACCGTCTGCGCCCATTCTTCGTGGCTGGCGTTATAAAACGGCGAATTTGCGCGCCAATCGTCAAATAGTGCCATGTCTTTCCTTTTCTTCAAGAGGACCATGGGTTGATGACCTGCAAGGGCAGGTCAGCGAAATCCTTGGTGTTGCGTGTGACTAAAGCAAGATCGTGTTCCAGCGCTGTGGCCGCCAACAGGCTGTCGATTGCCGGTAGCGGCCGACCGGCTGCGGCGATCAGCCGTCCCCAGCGATCCGCAACGGCGGCATTCACGTCCAGAATACGGCCGGTAAAGAACGTGGGAAGCCCGATTTCCAGCCAGTCGGAAAGAGCCAGTTTGCGTTCTTCGTCTGCCATGGTCGCGATGCCCTTGCGGATCTCGCCGAGCGTCAACACGCTGAGGTAGAGGGTGTTCGATGGGCGTTGGGCGAACCACGCGACAACCTTGGCATCCGGCTGCCTGCGGCGCAGCTCGGACAAGACGTTGGTGTCGATGAGATAACTCATGCCTCACATCTCACGATACAAGAGTGACAAGCGACAAATCACAGCGCAAACGAACGTGTCAGGCTGGTATCGCGTTCGAACTCGATCTCATCGAGACCATAGAGTGGTGATTTTTGCATGAAGGACAGCAGCGATTCGCCGGATTGTGACAGGCGATCGAAGGTTTCGCGCGAGACGACGACGGCCGTCGGGCGGCCATGCATGGTGATTTCCTGCGGCCCCTGGCTTTGTGCCTGTTTCACGAGCTCCGACAAATGAGCTTTCGCCTCCTGCATCTGCCATGCGCGCATGTTTTAATCCCCGCTATTTAATCTGACCAGACAGGTCTGATTTTAGTCGTTCTGCCTGAAAAATCAAACGACGCCCTGCGCGTGCAAGGCGGCGATTTCCTCCGCGCTATAGCCCAGTGCAGCGAGAATCTCGCCATTGTGCTCGCCGAGCAAAGGCGGCTGACGCTCGATGCCGAACTTGAAATCCGTCATCTTGATGGGAAAAGCGTATTGACGATATTGCGCATTCGTGTCGCCATCGGGTCGTTGCCCCGTGACGACCATGCCGCGTGCCTGCGTATTCGGATGTTCGAGCACTTCATCCAGACGCAGAATGGGCGTGACGCAACCATCGACTTCTTCAAGCAATGCCGTCCATGCCGCGAAACTACGGCTGTTGATGAGTTCGGCAATGGCTTGCTTGGCGATGCGCCCTTCATCCCCCATCGCCCAGCCTTGGGCAATGAGATCCGGACGTTCGACGGCATTGCAGAAATTCATCCAGAAATGCGGCTCGATCGCGCCCAAGGCCAGATGACGGCCATCCGATGTTTCATACACACCATAACAAGGCAACCGCCCCGAAGTGTAATCATCGCCGCGCGACATGGGACGACCTGCGCCATAGCTTTCGTTTGCGGCAAGCGGCATGATGAGATGCGCCAGCGCGCAATCGGTCATGGCAACATCCACATGCCGTCCCTTGCCTGTGCGCTGCGCATCAAAAAGCGCAGCAAGGATGCCCATCGCCGCAGAGAGCACGCCCCCGGCCAGATCGGCCACCTGAAAATTCCCCGGTGTCGGTGCACCACCCGCCGTACCGCTTTGTTCGAGAATGCCCGAGTAACCTTGATAGTTGATGTCATGCCCCCCTCGCGCCGCAAAGGGTCCTTCCTGCCCGTAGCCCGTGATTGAGCAATACACCAGGCGAGGATTAAGGGAAGACAGTGTGGCGTAATCCATGCAAAGCCGTTTCATCACGCCCGGCCGAAAGCCTTCGACGACGATATCCGCCTCTTTGACCAACCGATGCACCAAGGCTTGCCCTTCAGCTTGTCGCAGGTCGACCGCCAACGAACGCTTGTTGCGATTGGCCAGCAAAAACAATAGGGAAGTCTGCCCATCCGGTGCGGCGCGTGCGGCATCCCCCGTGCTGCGATTTTCAATTTTCAGAACATCCGCCCCCATGTCAGCCAGATGCTGCGTACAGAGCGGGCCGGGAAGGAGCTGAGAAAAATCGAGAATGCGAACACCAGCGAGCGGTTTATTCATGAAGAGGTCGATATTCAACAAATTTATTTAGACAGCGCAGGCGGCGTGTAATCCAGCGGAAGCAAAACCCACATCTGCCCTTTCTGCCGCATTTTTCCCGCCTGATTGCCTGCTTCGACACCGCTACCCCAGAAAAAATCGGCACGCACCGGGCCGCGTATCGCACCGCCGGTATCCTGGGCGACCATCAGGCGTGTCAATGCACGATCGCTGTTCGGATACTGTGTCGATAACCAGACCGGGGCACCCAGCGGCGTAAATCGTGGATCCACCGCAATACTGCGTTCAGCCGTAAGTGGAATCCCCATGGCTCCGGGCGGCCCATCGCTATCGAGTGGAAGCTCCCGGAAAAAAACATAGCTGGGATTGGTGTCTAGTAACTCCTGCATCCGCTGGGGATGCCCTTTGAGCCAAGCGCGAATCCCCTGCATCGAAGCTTGATCGCTCCTGAGCTCCCCTTGATCAATCAACCATCGTCCGATGGAACGATAAGGATGGCCATTTTGATCGGCATACCCGACACGGATACGTTTTCCGTCGTCCAGTGCCACTTGTCCCGAGCCTTGAATCTGCATGAAGAACACGTCCAGCGCATCGTCCGACCACGCAATGGTCTTGCTGGTTTGTCCGCTTTCCATTTTTTCCCATTCAGCACGCGAATAATAAGGAACCAGCTTGCGCCCTTCGATTCGGCCACGTAATCGCATATGTTTGAGTTCAGGATAAAGATTACCCAGTTCCACATCAATGAGATCATCGGGTGCAGACTGTATGGGGTACAGATAGGGCTTTTTCTTGTGACGACTGGCCTTGATGACGGGTTCGTAATAGCCCGTGACCAGACCTTCCCGATTGCCATCGGGGTTCACCAGTTGCCACGGCTGCAAATTCTTCTCAAACCAAGCGGACAGGCTCGCATTGTCCCGCTCCTTCAAGGTGCGTGCCGAGGCACAAACAGGCTGCCATGCCGCTTGACGTTGCAGGGTGCGACAAGAATTCAACAAGGTTTCAAAGCCTGTCGCCAAATTTTCCCCCGCTTGTCCCGACACACGCCCAGGCCAATCGGGAAGAGCCTCCCATCGTACCGGCTCCAGCGGAGCAGCCGTGGGTTTGACCGGCTCTTTGAATGGGCATACAGGACAGACAGGACAGGTCGATGACACAACGGGCGCAGCAGAAGCACACTGCAAAGTCTCTGTTCCTTTTGAAGAGGATGTCTGCGTAACCGGTTCAATTGCGCAGCCGGTCATGAAAACAGCCAGCAGCCAGACCCAGCGAGAGGGTACAAAGAAAGATTGTCGCAACGAAAGGGGCTTATGCATGATTCTGCTAGAGTGACTAATAAACAAACCCGTTAGCTTACTCCACTTGCCCCAGAGATCGCTGTGATGAACGAATCTGCTGATGTTCTCAGCCGTGTCGAAAACCTCTTGACACGACTTGAAGCCCTGTTGCCCAAGCCACCCAGCCCACCGGATTGGACAGCCGCACCTGCCTTTCGCTGGATACGCAATCATTCAGCAAGAGGAACCCCACAGGGTCACGGCCAGCTTCTGCCTGTACTTCACCCCCACCGCATCCGACTGGACGATCTGTGCGGTATCGATGAACAGGCACAATGTATCGAGCAAAACACCCGACAATTCATTGCAGGACGACACGCCAACAATGTGCTGCTGACGGGCGCACGCGGGACGGGAAAATCATCCTTGGTCAAGGCGATGCTGGATCGTTTTTCGGATGAAGGATTACGTCTGATCGAAATGGATCGGCAAGACCTCATGGATCTGCCGGAAGTCGTGACACTCCTGACCGGTCGCCCTGAACGTTTCATCATTTTTTGTGATGATCTATCCTTTGAATCGGGTGACCCGGGCTACAAGGCACTGAAAAGCGTACTGGATGGTTCCATCGCCGGAGTACCTGAAAATCTGCTGATCTACGCTACCTCCAATCGCCGGCATCTGATGCCCGAATACATGGATGAAAATCTGGAAACACACCGCATCGGTGACGAGATTCATCCGGGTGAACGTGTGGAAGAAAAAATTTCATTGTCCGAACGCTTCGGTTTACCTGATTAGCAATGAACGTCAGCCAAGCTCATCTGGTGAGCCTCGCGGAGCGTAA
>CAYTHB010000024.1:0-39032 GCA_964437515.1 uncultured Sterolibacterium sp. | reverse complement strand
TCCCTCTTGGAAATCCACACCCAAGTTCAGACTCATACCATGTTGGAAAAGACTGGTGTTTGCTTTTTTTGCTGAAATGGGCGAGAAAGCCGCCCACAACTTCATGGATGGCGCACGACTCGCCATCATCGACCCGACCGTTCTCACCCAGGTAGTCAATCTGGTGGATGGCCTGCGACTGGATGCCGCCGACTCCGATACCAAGGGTGATTTGTTCGAGCACGTCCTTCGGCAGATTCGGCAGGCCGGCGAGCTGGGGCAGTTTCGCACCCCTCGTCATGTGATCAGCACCATTGTTGAAATCATCGACCCGAAAGTGGGCGAAACCATCTATGACCCAGCGGCAGGCACGGCGGGCTTTCTCGTGGCCGCCTACAACCATATCCGTCTGGCAAACTCATCACCGAGTGCGGTTCAGGAAGTGGAACTTGATGGCAAGAAAACCTTGCGTGGCTTGGGCGATAAACTTTCTGCCGCCCAGACATCGGCCCTGCAATCGGCGACTTTCTACGGCAACGACGTTGATCCGAAGATGGTGCGACTCGCTACCATGAATCTGACCCTGCGCGGGCTGGCCAATGTCCGCGTACTGTTGCGCAATGTGCTGACCAGCAACCTCGACAACGAGAAGAAGGAACAACTCGGCCTGCCACAGGGGGGCTATCACGTTGTGCTGGCCAATCCGCCGTTTGCCGGTCGCGTCGATAAGGATCGCGTGGTGGAAGAGGTGAAAGTCGGCACCAGCACGGCCACCGAGTTACTGTTCCTCAAATACATGATGGACAACCTGCGAAGCGGTGATCCGCGCAGTGGCGCGGGGGCTGGCCGCTGCGGCGTCATCGTGCCCGAAGGCGTGCTGTTCGGCTCGACCGCAGCCCACAAGGAACTGCGGCGGCAACTGATTGAGAACAACCGCGTGGAGGCGGTGCTGTCGCTGCCCGGTGGCGTGTTCCAGCCGTATTCCGGGGTGAAGACTTCGGTGCTGTTCTTCCGCAAAGGGGGAACGACCGAGAATGTCCTATTCCTGCACGCCGACAACGACGGCTACAAACTCGATGCCAACCATGACAGCCCTATCGAGGCCGACGACCTGCCGGTACTCATCGACGCTTACCGAAACCGTGACAAGTGCCTGAAGAAATGGACTCAGCGAGTCACCACGACTGACTTTTGCGAAAAATGGTGGTTTGCCGACGCGGCTACCATTCGTGCCAATGACTTCAATCTCTCTGCCAGCCGCTACCGGCCCATGAGCCAAGCCGCCGTAGAGCACCGCGACCCGAGAGAAATCCTCGATGAACTGGCGGTGATTGAGGCGGAGATTGTTGAGGAAGTGGAGGCGTTGAAGGCAGCGCTGGCGGAGCAGGCTGCATGATGCAGTGGCGGATAGCGCGATTGGAGGATGTGGCTCAAGTTCTTGGAGGCGGCACGCCGTCTCGAACCGAGAAAAATTATTTTGGCGGCGGGATTGCTTGGGCAACTCCAACAGACATCACGAAACTGGATCGTCTGTACATCAGCCAAACCAAGGAGACAGTTTCGGAAGAAGGGCTACGCAACAGTTCCACCAAACTGATGCCTGCGGGTGCAGTTCTTCTGACAAGTCGCGCCACGATTGGCCTTACAGCAATATCTACTGTGCCGATTTGCACTAATCAGGGCTTTATCAATTTCATTTGCGGGCCTGATCTGGTGCCCGAATATCTTGCCTACTGGCTTCGCACCCAGCGTGACAAAATGATTCAGCACGCTGGCGGGACGACCTTCAAGGAAATCGCACGGGGCACACTTCGGAAGTTCGAAATGCCTGTCCCGCCTCTCCCCGAACAACGCCGCATCGTTGATCTACTTTCCCGTGCCGAGAGCATCGTTCGTCTGCGGCGGGAGGCCGAGAAGAAAGCCGCTGAACTCATTCCAGCACTGTTTCTGGATATGTTTGGTGATCCCGCGACGAATCCGAAGGGGTGGCCGGTTTCAACTATTAGCAGTTTTGCCAGTGTCCAGACTGGAGCAACACCATCGAGGGAAAATCTTGCCTACTACACGGATGCAACTATTCCATGGGTCAAAACTGGTGAGGTAAATGGCTCAACTATATTGGCAACCGAAGAGCAGATTTCTGAACTTGCGCTGTCTGAAACGAACTGCAAGCTTTTTCCAGTCGGCACTATTTTGGTTGCAATGTATGGGCAGGGTCAAACCAGAGGTCGATCAGCAGTTCTTGGAGTCCAAGCTGCAACTAATCAGGCATGTGCCGCCATTTTGCCTTCTGAGAAGATCGAAACGGCATTTTTGTCTGTATTTCTGAAAACTCAATACGAGCAACTGAGGGGTATGGCGCATGGAGGAAATCAAGCCAATCTGAACCTTTCGATGATCAAAGGCTTGCCTGTCATCTTGCCGCCAATAACTGCACAAAGAGTGTTTTCTGAACGATTGGACGAAATTAGTTCTATTCAAATCCAACAGGCCGCCGCCGCTGCCAAAGCCCAAGCCACCTTCGATGCCTTGCTGGCACAGGCGTTCGTCGCATAAACCATCGTGACCAACAATATTTTCCCTGTGTTTTCCATTTTCAGTGATCAGATCGTTGGCGATGAGCAACTGGGCAGCAAAGAAAAGTTCTGGTTCAGGCAAGACGGAAGCCTTTGGCTTTTCAAGGAAATTCGCGTAATCGAAAAGTCAGGTGCGCTTGCGCCAACCGGTGAAGATTGGGCTGAAAAAGTGGCGGCAGAAATCGCCCACTTGATGAATATCCCGGCCGCCACTGTTGAACTGGCAGAGTTTGAAGGGCGTTGGGGATGCGCCTCGCTCAACTTCACTTCGCCGGCACAGCAGTTGATGCACGGGAATGAGGTCATGGCGGGTTATCTGAAAGGCTATGACCCTGAAATGCGTTTTCAGCAGTCCAGCCATACCGTCGAAAATATCATCAAGGCAATCAGAGCCATGTTTCCCAAGGCCAATGAGCATCGCACCGTGCTGCGACAGTTGGCCAGTTATTTGGTGTTGGATGCGCTGATCGGCAATACGGATCGCCATCACGAAAACTGGGGCTTACTTTGGCAGGTGCTGGTAAATATTGACGAGGTTAGCGAAGCAGTGCGCCTTGAAAAGCAGTACGACATCGCGCCCAGTTTCGACCATGCCTCATCACTTGGCAGGGAACTTCTTGACGAAAAGCGAGCCGATATTTTGCGACGTGGCGCGGTTGAGGCTTATGTTCGGAGGGGCAAAGGCGGTATTTTCTTCCCGGATGGAAAGCGAGGGGCAAACCCTCTTGAGCTGGTAGAATCAACCGCCAATGATCACCTGGATTATTTTCAGCCAACTTTGGCTGTATTGCGCGGCATTCCGCTTGCAAAGCTAACCGATATTTTGGATCGTGTGCCGCGTGACAGGATCAGCAATGATGCCTGTGCCTTCGCCAAGGAAATGTTGCGGGTGGCTTACGAAAGATTGAGGAGAGTTGGTTCATGAGAACCTTGTTTTTGGCTTGGCAGGCACCTACGGACAGAGCGTGGTTTCCTGTTGGTCGCCTAGATGCAGACACCGAGCACTCCCAATACCAATTTTGCTATACACAGGGTGTCATTGGCGCCAAGAAAGTGGGCTTTCACCCGATCGCATCGTTTCCAACACTTGGGGAGTCCTATCAATCCTCCGAGTTGTTCCCGATGTTCAAAAATCGGGTTTTGGGTAGTCAGCGTCGTGATTTTGCCAACTATCTGGCTTCTTTGGGTTTGGAAACACCTGATCCCATCGAGATTTTGGCTGTCTCTGGCGGTGAACGCCAAACAGATAGTTTTGAGGTGTTCCCCAAAATCGAGAAGGAAGCAGATGGCTCCTTCCGTTGTCGATTTTTTCTGCATGGCCTGCGGCACATGAGCGAAGCGGCACAGGCACGGGTGCAGCATCTCGTTCCAGGCGAACTGCTTGGCGTTTCCTTGGAGTTGAACAACCCAAAATATGGTTTGGCGATTCAGCTCACCAGCCACCAAGATTACGAGTTCATCGGCTGGACGCCCCGGTATATCGTTCCTGATATCCTGAAATCCATTACCAAACCCCATGACATTAGTGCCACGGTCATCAAGGTAAATACGGATGGTGTGCCGCTGAATCGTCGCGTGCTGGTCGAGATGAAGGGTGTTTTGCCAGCGGATTATGAACCGATGGCCGACGATATTTTTCTGCCTTTCGCCAATCTGGGTTAAGGAAACACAGATTAAATTCGTTCTTGAGAGCTTGTCGAAGGTATCCTTTGGAAATACAAGGGCTTCGATGGTTAGACTTTGCTCACCATCAGTCCGAACGGTTTCAAATAAATCAACGTTTCATTAACGCTTTACTGGTACAGATACTTCAGGGTGACGAGGGGCACCTTTCGACATGGAATATCTTCATGAACCCGATCAACGTTTGCTTGCATTTGAAGCACATGAGCCGGCATACGATGAAAATGAGTTTCAGCAAATGGTCAAACGCGGAACTGCGGCTTGGTCAGAAGTGGCGAATGCAACCCAATGGCTTGAAGACCTGCGGGGTGGGTGTCTAGGGTAACGTTCGTTTTATCCTCTCTGCGGGTGGAGAGGCTTACCACGCACGTCAGCAGGTTTATCGGGCTGGGGTGCGCCAAAGCTCATGGGCTGCCATGAGGTCGTCCGGAATGCTGAAACTCTCCGGGCGGGCGCTTTGCCAGAAGGCGCGGAACAGGACGTGTCGGGAGGCATCGGAAGTATGGCTTGCCTCGTCTGTGTCTAGCAGTTCGCCCGGTTTTGCCCATCGGTGTAGCGTGGCGAGGGACTGGACTTCGGTTTCAGAGACCCGCCGAATGACGTGACGCGGTCCGAGTTCGTCGGGATGCGTCAATCCTGCGGCTGCCAGCAGCTCCTTGAGTGCGATGAGCGTATTCCGGTGGAATTGATGGACGCGTGCCGTTTTGTCTTTGACGTCCAGCGCACGCATACGACGTGGGTCTTGGGTCGTCACCCCTGTGGGGCAGTCGCCGGTATGGCAGACGCGTGCTTGCAGGCAGCCCAGGGAAAACATGAAGCCCCGTGCTGAATTGCACCAGTCCGCACCCATGGCCAGGGCGCGTGCCATATCGAAAGCGGTGATGATTTTGCCTGCGACACCAATGCGGATACGGTCACGAAGGTTTGCACCGACGAGAGTGTTGTGCGCCAGCATGAGGGCGTCGCGAAGTGGTGCGCCGACATGATCGGTGAATTCCAGTGGGGCAGCACCCGTACCGCCTTCACCGCCATCGATGACGATGAAATCAGGCGTGTTGTCCGTCGCCAGCATGGCTTTGACGATGGCGAACCATTCCCAGGGGTGACCGATGGCCAGCTTGATGCCCACGGGTTTGCCGCCTGAAAGGTCACGCAGTTGCGAGACAAAAGCCATCAGTTCCAGCGGTGTCGAAAAAGCGGAGTGAGTGGCGGGTGAAACGCAGTCCTGCCCCAGCGGGATGCCGCGTGCTTCGGCAATTTCTGGGGTGACCTTGGCGGCAGGCAATACGCCGCCGTGTCCGGGTTTTGCGCCTTGCGAGAGTTTGATTTCGATCATTTTGACTTGCGGCAGACGTGCTTGAGTCGCAAATTTCTCGGGATCGAAATCGCCGTTTTCGTTGCGACAGCCAAAATAGCCGCTGGCAATTTCCCACACCAGATCGCCGCCGTGCATGAGGTGATAGCGTGAAATCGAGCCTTCGCCCGTGTCATGATAGAAATTGCCGCGTTGTGCTCCGGCATTGAGTGCTTGTATGGCATGTGCCGAGAGCGCACCAAAGCTCATGGCGGAGATATTAAATACGCTGGCAGAGTAGGGTTGCGTGCAGGCCGGCCCACCAATCTCGATGCGAAAGTCATGGCTGTCGATATGTGCCGGTGTGATGGAGTGGTTGATCCATTCGTAGTGCGGGCTATAGACATCGAGCAGCGTGCCGAAAGGTCGTTTGTCACCGTCTTGCTTGGAGCGTTGATAGACAATGGAGCGCTGCGCACGGGAGAAGGGGAGTTCTTCGGACTCGGACTCGACGAAATACTGGCGCATTTCGGGTCGGATGTATTCAAAGAAAAACCGGAAATGTGCCAGTAGGGGATAGTTGCGACGGATGGCCTGATGGGGTTGTCGATAATCGATCCAGCCGATGATGGATAGTATGGTCAAGAGCAGGGCAGACCCGAGCCAGCCCGTCTTGTCTGTGATGAATGCCATCACCGCAGAGATCAAGCCCAAAAAAATGCAGGCAACCCAGAGCCGGTAGCGTGCAGGCAGCAGGCGTGCAAGGAATTGAGCCATGGGCTATGTGATTTTTGCCTGAAGGCAGGTGAGTGTATGTTGCGCGATCATCCATTCCTCGTTGGTGGGAATGACGTGCACCTTGCATCGGGCTTCGGGGGAGGAGATACAGGAGGTCTTTGCGCTGGAAATATTTTCGTTGGCGACAGCGTTCAGTTTCAACCCTAGCCAATCCGAATCGGCGCAGATTTGTTCACGTATGGGCGCGGCATGTTCGCCGATGCCGCCGGTGAATATCAGCGCATCTAAGCCTCCCATCGCTGCGGCGAGAGAACCGATTTCCCGCTTGACGCGATAGCAGAAGAGATCGATGGCTTCCTGTGCTTCCGGGTGTTCGTGCGCACAGCCAAGCAGGGTGCGCATATCTTGCGAAATGCCGGAAACGCCCAAGAGTCCGGATTCCTTGTAAAGCATCCGAGTGAGGGCTGGGCTGTCCATGCCTTGAAAATCCATCAGATACAACAGTACACCCGGGTCGAGATTGCCGGTACGTGTTCCCATCATCAGTCCGTCGAGCGCGGTGAATCCCATGCTGGTTGCTACGCTTTGACCCTTCTGGATGGCGCACAGACTGGCGCCATTGCCCAGATGCGCCACGATGATGCGTCCTTGTGCGATGGTGGAATCCAGATGGTCGGGAAGAGATCGCGTGATGTATTCGTAAGAAAGTCCATGAAAACCGTAGCGTTTCACGCCTTTATCCGTAATGCGACGTGGCAGGGCAAACTGGCGAGCGACGGGCGGTTGAGTGGCATGAAATGCGGTATCGAAACAGGCGACTTGAGGCAAATCGGGCATCAATCTGGACATGATGCGGATGGCGTCGAGGTTATAAGGCTGATGCAAAGGGGCGAGCGGAATGAATTGCGCCAGCGCATCGGCAATGGAGGGCGTCATCAAGGTGGGGTGCAGGTATAAGTCACCGCCATGCACGACGCGGTGTCCGACCGCACTCAGGTGCGCCACCATGCCTTGTGCATCCAGCCAGCCTAGCAGACAGTCGAGTGCGTGGCGATGCTGGCCGGCGGTATCTGGCGGCGTATCTTCGAGCACACGATCAATGACGACATGACTTTCAGCATCACGAATCTTGAGACGCGTCATTCCCGCATTCGCACCGATGCCATCGATCTGGCCGCTATGCAGCGGCTGCTGATGCAGGTTTCCCTGATCGTCCTGTTTGAACAGCGCGAACTTGATGGAAGATGAACCGGCGTTCAACACCAGAATGACGGACGACATGGTGGATGTTTCCTTGAAGTGCTTATTTTTCTACAGCGGTTTTGCGTCGGGCGTGTGCCATGACGACCGCCAGTGCGCAGGAGATGGTACGGGTTTCGGCGGTATCGGCGCGGCTGGTCAGCACGATGGGGACACGCGTACCGAGTACGACACCGGCAGGCAGTGCATCGGCTAGATATTCAAGCTGCTTGGCGAGCATATTGCCGGACTCGATATCGGGCACGACGAGAATATCGGCTGCCCCTGCCACGGGCGACTGGATACCTTTGGTTTTTGCCGCGATTTGCGAGATGGCGTTATCGAAGGCGAGCGGGCCATCGAGCAGGCCACCGATAATTTGTCCCCGATCCGCCATTTTGCACAGGGCAGCGGCATCCAGTGTTGCTCGCATTTTTGGGTTGATGGTTTCGACCGCAGCAAGAATGGCAACCTTTGGCCGGTCGATGCCCAGAATATGTGCGAGATCAATGGCGTTTCGTATGATGTCGGCCTTGTCTTCCAGCGAGGGCTCGACGTTGACAGCGGCATCGGTAATCATCAAGGGGCGGGGATAGGTCGGGACATCCATCATGAAGACATGGCTGACCCGTCGTCCCGTGCGCAATCCGGTTTCCTTGCAGATCACGGCGGTCATGAATTCGTCGGTATGTAATGAGCCTTTCATCACAGCTTCGACTTGAGCATCGCGTGCCAGTTGTACAGCCGTTTCAGCGGATGCATGGCTATGAGGTGTGTTGACGATGCGGCAGCCATTGAGTGCGAGGCTGTTTTGTTCAGCGACTGCACGGATACGCGCTTCCGGCCCTACCAATACCGGATCGATCAATCCCGCATCGCGTGCCATGAGTGCGCCCTTGAGCGATTCGACATCACAAGGATGGGCAATGGACATGGGAATGGCAGTGAGCCCTTGTGTGATGCTCAGAAGCCGGTGATAACGTGCTTGCCGATCATGAATCACCGCTTTGGGCATGATGATGCGCGGACGCTTGATTTTTTCAGACGGTGCCTTGACTTCGGCCTTGCCCCGGATGACTTCGGTGCCGTCCTGATTGATGCAGACGCAATCGAGGATGACCCGTCGATTGTGGTCAGATTTTTCAACGCAAGTGACGGTCGTCGTCAGGGTGTCGCCAATGACAACCGGTGCCAGAAAGTTCAAGGACTGACTGATGTAAATGGTGCCCGGCCCCGGAAATTCAGTCCCCAGTACCGCTGAAATCAGGGAGCCGCCCCACATGCCGTGGGCAATGACCTTGCCAAAGCGTGAAGCCTGGGCGTATTCCTGATCAACATGCGCTGGATTCACATCGCCCGATACGATGGCGAAAAGCTGAATGTCCTCTGCGGTGAGCGTGCGCGACTGGGTGACGTGGTCGCCGAGCTGGATTTCGTTATAAGGCCGGTTTTCAATAAAAGCGTTGATGGGAGACGCGTTTTCTGTGCTGGGAGTTTGGGCTTCTGAGGTCATGTCGGGAAGAGGATTCGTCGGAAAATTGGAAAAGAGGAAAGAAACATAAACGGGCATCATACCAAGCATTTCACCGTACTGAATCAGGGAACTTCTTCGCCAATCTCATTCCATTGCTGTTCGGAGGCGTGCGGAACATGACTCATGGCGTGTTCGGTGAGCGCGGTGATGGTCAGACTGGGGTTGACCCCGAGATTGCCGCCCAGCATGGCACCGTCGCAGATATACATATTGCGATAGCCAAATACGCGGTTTTTGCCATCGCACACGCCAGTTTGCCGGTCGCGACCGATCGCCGCACCGCCCATGCAGTGGGCGGTGGCGGGGATGTTGAGGAACACTTCCGGGGCAAAGTTGGTGGGAATCCCTCCGGTCGCTGCCGCAGCCGTCCGGGCAAAGGCATCCGCCGCCGGAATGGAGACCGGAATCGGCTCGCCTTCGGCGACCAGAATTCGTGAGAAAGGCCAGTACCAAGGGCGTTTGAGCTGCATGTCGAGATGACCTTCGAGGGTTTGCATGCACAAAAAAATCATGGTTTCACGCGCATAGCCGATCGGCCAGAGCAGGCGCAAGGTGCTGAAAGGGCGCGTCAACAGGCATTTCAGCAAGGTCAGCAGCCAATCCAGTGGGCGCAACCACGGCCAGCGCGGCCAACCGGTGGCCATCAACGTGCTCAGCAGCCCCATCGCATCCGAGCCGGCCGGGTAGCGTGTGGCTTCGATGTGTGTGTGCTGGTCGATATGAATACCCGAGCCGATGGCCACGCCGCTGGAAAGATCCACCGGACTGCCGGGGAAACGCACACCGATCAGCGATTCGGCATTGGTGCGGATTTTTTTGCCCAGTGCCGCGGAAATCAGGGGCAGGGAGCCATCCTGCTTCAGGCGGAAGAGCAGATTTTGCGTGCCCAGTGAGGAGCCGGAAAACACCACGCCGCGACAGGTGTGGCGGGTTTTTTTGTGCCACAGTCCCCAGCGGCTGGAAACCGTGGTGACTTCATAACCCTCTGCGCCATCGCCTTGCCCATTAAGCGGGCGCACATCAATGACGCGGGTTTCTGCAAAAACCTTGGCGCCGCCTTGTTCGGCGAGATACAGATAATTCTTGTCCAGCGTGTTCTTGGCATTATGCTGGCAGCCCATCATGCAGCCGCCGCAGCCGATGCAAGAGGTGCGTTCGGGGCCTGCGCCGTTGAAATACGGATCAGCGCGAGTTGTGCCCGGTGCATCATCTTGCTGACCAAAATAAATACCGACCTTGGTGGCATAAAAACTGTTGCCCACGCCGATCTGGCACGCCATTTCGCGAAGACGAAAATCTGCATGGGAGAGTAAGCGATTTTCAGTAACGCCCAGCATTTTTTGTGCGGTGGCGTAATGCTGCGGCATCACGGTTTTCCAGTCATTGAGTCCTGCCCAGCTCCCTTGCTCCCAGACACGATCGGGCGGAACCAATAGCACGCTGGCATAGGTGATGGAACCACCGCCGACGGCATTGCCGTGGAGCACGATGACCCGTTTGAACAGGCTGATGTTGAAAAAACCGCGCAAGCCGACTTGTGGGAGCCACAACCACTTTGCGAAAGACCAGTTGGTCTTGGGTAGATTGTCGGCATTCCAGCGTTGCCCCATTTCCATGACCCCGACGCGATAGCCTTTTTCGGTCAGCCGCAGTGCAGAGACGCTGCCACCAAAACCGGAGCCAATGACGATGTAATCGAAATCGTAGCTCATGCCTTTCCTCCGTGGGGATGTCATGCTGCGTGCGAGTATAAATGTTTTATAAAGTGCTTGAAAAATTATTTTATAAAACAGATACTAACCGGCAAACGCTTGTTTGGTTTGTTTGAAACGCTCCTTTCCTTTCTCGCTCATGAGTTCATTTCTTGCACCTTACGAAAAGTTGCGTCGCTTGCCCTGGGGCATTGGCCGCAGGCTGTTTAACTGGGGCGTGGCTTGGCGTGCGCCGTATTTTGCGTCGATTCATCCCGAAGTGATGGAATATCGGGCGGGCTATGCAGAAGTGCAGATGGCAGATCGCCGTTCCGTGCATAACCACATCGGCACGGTGCATGCGATTGCCTTGTGCAATCTGGCAGAGCTGTGTGCCGGACTGGTGATTGATTCGCGCATGCCCGCGCATTTGCGCTGGATACCGCAGGGCATGCAGGTGCGCTACCTTGCGCGCGCTCGCGGACGGCTGGCGGGACGCTGTCAGCTCGACGCGGCGGCGGTTCGTGAAGGCAGTGTGGTGCTTGCTGTGCAGGTTTTTGATGTTCAAGGCGTGTTGGTCTTCAAAGCCGACATTGATTTTCATATTTCCAGGCGCAAGACAAAATGACCCTGATGACCCCGTCCTACCCTCATTTGTTGGCTCCGCTCGATCTGGGCTTCCTGACCCTGAAAAACCGGGTGTTGATGGGTTCGATGCACACCGGTCTGGAAGACCGCCGCGATCTGTCGGCACTGGCAGCCTACTTTGCCGAGCGGGCAGAAGGCGGTGTGGGGCTGATTGTCACGGGCGGCATGGCTCCCAATATTTCGGGCTGGACGAAGCCGTTTGCCGGGCGCATGAGCTCGCAGCGCGCGGCGCGGCGGCATCAGCCGGTGAGTGCGGCGGTACATGGCGCGGGCGGGCGCATCGCCATGCAAATCCTGCATTCGGGACGTTATGCCTACCATCCGCTGGCGGTCGCGCCTTCGACGATCAAATCACCAATTTCGCCTTTCCGCCCGCAGGCACTGAGTGCGCGAGGTGTCGAGCAGCAGATTCGTGATTTTGTGAACGCAGCCGTGCTGGCACGCGAAGCGGGTTATGACGGCGTGGAAATCATGGGTTCGGAGGGCTATCTCATCAATCAGTTTCTGGTGAGTCACACCAATCAGCGTAAAGATGCCTGGGGTGGCGATTACAGCCAGCGCATGCGTTTGCCGGTGGAAATTGTTCGGCGTACACGCGAGGCGGTGGGGGCGGATTTTCTCCTCATTTACCGCTTGTCGATGATCGACCTGATTCCCGCTGGCAGTCGCTGGGATGAAATCGTCCAGTTGGGCAAGGCGGTGGTTGCTGCGGGGGCGAACATCATCAATACCGGCATCGGCTGGCATGAAGCGCGTGTGCCGACCATCGCCACCAGCGTGCCGCGTGCGGCGTTTGCCTCGGTGACGGCCAAGATGAAACGCGAGTTTCTCGCCGCCGGCTTGAGCACGCCGCTGGTCGCCAGCAATCGCATCAACACGCCCGAGGTGGCGGAGCAGATTCTGGCGGATGGCATGGCCGACATGGTTTCGCTGGCGCGTCCTTTACTGGCCGATCCGGCCTTTGTGAATAAGGCGGCGGCCGGGCAGACGGATGCCATCAATACCTGCATCGCCTGCAATCAGGCTTGTCTCGATCATATTTTCAGCAATCGTCAGGCGAGTTGTCTGGTCAATCCGCGCGCCTGCCATGAGACCACGCTGGTCTATCGACCGACCACGGCGCGTAAGCGCATTGCGGTCGTGGGTGCCGGGCCGGCAGGAGTTTCTGCGGCCACTGTGGCGGCCGAACGCGGGCATGAGGTGCATCTGTTTGAGGCAGCCGACGAGATTGGCGGTCAGCTCAACATGGCGGTGCGCGTGCCGGGCAAGGAGGAATTTGCCGAAATGCTGCGTTACTTCCGTCATCGCATTGCCACGACCGGCGTGCATCTGCATCTGGCGAGCCGCGTCAGCGCAGCGCAGTTGACTGGCTTTGACGAGATTGTGATTGCCAGCGGCGTGTTGCCGCGACAGCTCAATATCCCCGGCTTGGCAGAAGGACGGGCAGCCGGGCGGGTGCTGGATTATGTCGATGTGTTACGGTGGCGCAAGCCCGTGGGGGCGCGTGTCGCCATCGTGGGCGCGGGCGGGATCGGTTTCGATGTCGCCGAATTCTTGCTACAAAAGCAGAATCAGCCTTCCGCCACGCTCGATTTGCCCAGCTGGCAAGCCGAGTGGGGGGTGACCGATCCTGAAAGCGAGGTGGGTGGATTGCGGCGCGACTTGCATCGCCGCACACCCTTGCGCAACATTACCCTGTTGCAGCGCAAGCTGGGCAAGGTCGGGGCAGAGCTGGGTAAAACGACCGGCTGGATTCATCGTGCCCAGTTGCAGATGCAGCAGGTCGTCATGTTGCCCGGGGTTAGCTATCAACGCATTGAAGCGGCGGGACTGGTGATTGCTGATCCTCGCAAGGCAGGGCAGGAGCAGTTGCTAGAAGTTGACCACATTGTGCTGTGTGCCGGTCAGGAACCCATGTGTGATCTGCTCGCTCCGCTCAAGTCTGCGGGGCAGCGTGTGCATGTGATTGGCGGGGCACAGGATGCCAGTGGTCTGGATGCCAAGCGCGCCATAGATCAAGGCTGCCGCTTAGGGGCGGTACTTTGAGAGGTAAGGCACGCTTCTGGCACCCCAGAAATCAGAAACGAAAGCCCACGGTGGCGGATGTGGCGACCGTCGGAATATCGAGCTTGGCGGTGCTGGTCAAGACGACATTACCGGTTTTGTCACGGACGAGGATGGTGGATGTGGTTTTGATCGGGACGTAGGACACCGCCAGGCTGAGTGACCATTGGTCGTCCAGATGATAGGCCACGCCGGCATTGAGCAAAGGTCGCCAGGCGGAAGAGGCTTTGGCTTCCGTGGTGTTTGCGGTATCGAGTGTGGAGGCCAAGGCAAGGAATGAGCCGGCTTGTTGTAGATTCTTGTCGAAATTCGGGGTGAGCTTGACGTCGGTAAAGAAACTGTAGCCGATGCCCGCGCCCAGAAAGGGATGCCAGTTGCTGCTTTTTTCTCCGAAGTAATACTGCACCATTACTGAGGGGAACCAGTGACGCACAGTCGCCACCGGGTTATTCGAGGCTCTGCCCATATCCACGGCAGGGACGATGGCATTGAGTGCGCCAGGCGTGGTCACCGCTCCGTGGCCATTGACATCCAGTTTGGGGGGTACGCCGCCGACGGCGGTAATAGCCCAGTGATCGGTCATGAAATAAGTCAGGGTCAGAATGGGCTTGACGGAGCCACCGATGGTTTCTTCTGTGCCGGGGGAGTCAAATTTCGAGGGAACGAGCCCCGTTTGAGTTGCAATCGAGGAACCCAGTTCATTGTGCTGGGGCGTACTGTAGCTGCGTGAGTTGTCGATGTTAACCAATCCCATGGTCATCACCAGATCACCGGCTGCCGCATGAACCTGATTGCTGAAACCTTGCACGGCACACATCGCTGTAATACTCAGAATACGTCGGGCTATTTTCATGCAGGCTCCTTGAGTTGAGGCCGTTAGCTCAGTAGCAGGAAAAATATGAACTTTTTGTTTAACGTGAAATACAAAAATCAGAGTCGAGTTGAAGCTTCGAGCGTAGCGAGCCAATCAGTAGCCGCCCCTTGAGGGGGCGTAGGCGGGGTTTCACGGAGCACTGCTCCGTGCCGCCGAAGCCGGACGGCTATGCAAAGCCGTCCGTGGGGGATGGATGGGGTAAGCGTATCTGTTATCGGGTAACGATTATTTCATCCTCTGCTGGTGGAGATGGCTACCATGATCGTTAGAAGCGATAGCCCAGCGTCAGTGAGGTGGCAATCGTGGGAATGTTCATATTGGCTGAGCTGGTCAGGATGACGCTACCGTTTTTGTCCTTGATGCGGATGGTGGATACGGTTTTTGTCGGGACATAAGTCACTGCCACACCCGCCACCCATTGGGGGACGGGATAATAGGCCAGCCCGACATTGACGAGGGGCGCCCATGAGGAGGAGGCATCGGCTTCGACCGAGGTTTGGGGTGACAAGGTGGATGCCATGGACATGAAGCCTCCGGCGGCCTTGAGGTTGGCTTCAAAATTGGGTGACACCTTGACGTCACGGAAAAAACTGTAGCCGAGCCCCACGCTGGCGAAGGGACGGAACATGTCGCCATTCTTGCCAAAATAATATTGCACCATGGCCGAGGGATACCAGTGGACGGCTGTGGCAACGGGGTTGTTAGCGGAATCTCCCATGCGCACGGGCGGCACGACAGAATTCAGGATGCCCGGCGTCGTTACGGTGCCGTGTCCGATGACATCAATTTTTGGAGGAACCCCTAAATTCAGTGAGACTGCCCAGTTGTCTGTCATGAAATACGCCAGACGCAGAATGGGTTTGGTGGCATTGCCGGAGGTTTGTTCCGTGCCGGGGGAATCAAATGCAGTGGGAACCAGACCGCTTTGCGTGGCAATCGAAGGCGCCAGCACATTATGCTGGGGGGTGCTGGAACTGCGGTTGTTATTGAGATTGACAATACCAGGAGACACGATCCATTCGCCTTCTTTTGCATGCGTATGGCTTGCAGCCATGACCAGCAGACTGAATATCAGGGGATGCCTTGCTTTCATCATGAGCACCTTTGAGTAGAAAAGCCGTCAAAATTTTGACGGAGTACGCCGATCGGGCGTGGTGTGGAAATGGGTAAGGTCGTGTGGGGGGATGCAAGGCTTCTCATCATTCTCGAATGATGGGGCGAGTCGCGCGCATGATTTCAGTGGCGATAGTCTGCTCATAGTCATTGATGGCTGATGTAAAGAAAGCATAAATGTCTTGGATGGATTCATTGACATCAATCGAATTAAAACCTTCATCGTTTTTGTCTAGTGGTACATCACCGGTTAAAACAGATTTTGCGTACTCAGTAGAGCAAGCAGGGTCAGCGGTACTTGCAGCGGAGAAAATATCGTCAAGCGACTTGCCTCTTTCCATGAATGACTTCAAATCATAAAGATCGCGGGATCGGACACGTTGATGGATCACAAGAGACTTCATGGAAAACAGACCTTCTTCACCCATGATGCTGAAAGTACTGCCTGTATCACCCACGCGACTGAATGAATTGAAGTAGTCGTAGGCAAGGTCATTACGGGCAAAAAATGTGACTTTGACGTTGTCGATGACATAGTCCTGAACACAAGACAGCAAATCACGACCATTGATTTTCTCGGCAACAATCTGGTGGTGCGGTGTTACCAATTCCACATTAAAACCAATATCTTGTATTGATCGGAGGACAGACGAAATGACTCGTTTATCCAGATGTTCGGCAGGGTACCAAAAATCAAGATCCTCACTGGTCCGATGGGCAATTTGCAGTGCCAAGGCTGTGCCACCAATCAAGGTGAACCCATCAAGTAATGGATGGGTGGCTAATTGCTCGAAAACACGCCGGGTTGCTTCTGGAATACGATCCAGTTTAAGCATGTGAAAATCCATTTTTGATGTTGTTCATCATGCGGGTGAGTGATGGGCTCTCAGCGATATTCCTGGGCAGGTTTTCACACAACTGCTCGACCCTCTTGATGCCGTAATGGGCACATATCCGGCAAATATCCTTGTAAATACCTCGCTCAAGAACATTAAGAATCAACGCTTCGTCGCTGATTTCAGGGTTCGACCAGTCATAGGGGAAAGACAAACCAAGCCGCGTGTTTTTGCGCAAAGGTTTCGATGGGGAACGACATGGGTGTTCGTTGTTCTGGTTCATGTCTTTTAATCATTGATCGTATGAAATACCCGGCATTTCATTTTCATCGAAGTCTTCCGGGACAATGTTCATATACGCTGAAATGACAGGCGTCTTCATGAGAAATTGTTATGAGATAGGTTAACGTGAAATACAAAAAACAGAGTCGAGTTGAAGCTTCGAGCGTAGCGAGCCAATCAGTAGCCGCCCCTTGAGGGGCGGATGGGTGGGGTGGGCGTATCGGGTAACGATTATTTCATCCTCTGTGGGTGGAGATGGCTACCATGTACGTTAGAGTCAGAACAAACAAGGTGTCAAGAAGGAGATACACATCGCATCATGAAGGGACTTTACTTGAGTTGTTGAAGCTTGAGCGCTTCATCGACCCAACGCGCATATTTGCTGGATTTTGCGGCTTCGATGTATTTTTTGTCGGCGGCCATTTTCATCATGCCCTGCATGCTGCGCAGGGGAATCTTGCGAATGTTGGAATTGGATATGCCGGTCGGTAAGCCGGCGCCGAGATCCGGATCGATCAGATAGGTCACGCGGGTGTGTTCGCGATCCACCCAGTCCAGCCGATATTGGGCGTAGAAAGAAGGCATGCGGATGACATTCTTGCCGGAATCGTATTTCACATCCTCCGCCGTCCGTGCCTCGATGACGTTGATCCCCTTGGCGTAATCGACATTCACCGTCGAGCGCAGCACCATGTCACGGTCTTTCAGGATGGGAATGTGCTGATGCAGCCAGAAAACGATGGTGTCTTTTTCTTCGTTTTCGACCTTGAGTATCTTGGTGGCATTGCAGTCAGCCATCCATGCCGGAAAGCCTTCGATGTCATGCAGAATAGTGCCGATGACTTCTATGCGCGCAGGTACGTCGCATACCGCCTTGGCGGCAATGTAGTCCTTGCCGGCCACGACGCTGCTGTAGCTTTTGCAAGGGCCGTCGGTGCGTTCCAGTTCCCAGTTGTATTTGTGGGGTTCGCTCGCTCCCGGCGTGGGCTCGTTCTGAGCACTTGCCCACGGCGTGGCGAATAGCAGGGTCGTCGCTAACAGGCTGAGGTTGAGGCTGAGACTGATATTGAATTTCATTGCATGTTCCTCCTGGGGTGGGTTTTATTTTCTGCAATGTTTCCTGGAACTCAAGGGCTGGGGGATGAATCGCGTAATTCTCGTCGCAATATCTTGCCGACGATGGATTTGGGTAAATCCTCACGAAACTCCACGATGCGGGGGATTTTGTAACCTGTCATGTTTTCCCGGCAATGGGCAATCACGGCTTCTTTGGTCAGCCCCGGATTGCGCGGTACGACAAAAACCTTGACACGTTCGCCGGACGTTTCATCAGGTACGCCGATGGCCGCCACTTCCAGCACGTCGGGGTGCGTCATGATGACTTCTTCGATTTCGTTGGGAAATACGTTGAAGCCGGAAACGAGGATCATGTCTTTCTTGCGGTCGATGAGGCGGATGAAGCCCTGTTCATCCATGATGCCCACATCGCCGGTGGAGAGCCAGCCATCGGCATCAATGACCCGCGCGGTTTCTTCGGGGCGTTGCCAGTAGCCCTGCATGACCTGCGGGCCATGGACGCACAGCTCGCCCGCTTCGCCCCGTTCAGCCCAACTGCCATCATCACGCCGCATCCGCACCCAGGTGGAAGGGACAGGCAGACCGATGGAACCGTTGAATTCAACAGGTTTGGAAATATCGACCGGGTTGATGGTGACAATGGGCGAGCACTCGGTCAGGCCATAGCCTTCGACGATGCCAACGCCCGTCACCTTTTTCCATTTTTCGGCCACAGTGCGCGACATCGCCATGCCACCGGCCATGCAGAGCTTCAGGGGGCGAAAATCGCGCTGGCAGAATTCCTCGTTTTCAAGGAATGAGGAAAACAGCGTACTCACCGCCGTCACGCCAGAAAACTGTTCTTTACGCAGAATCATGGTCATGCGTTGGGTATCACGCGGGTTGGCGATGAGAATGTTACGCCCACCCAGTCCCAGAAAGATCAGGCAATTCACGGTGAGGGAATAGATGTGATACATCGGCAGCGGCGTGAGCACGGTTTCGATGGCATTGGTGAGCTGCCCCTCGGCCCAGGCTTTGGCTTGCAGTAGATTGGCGATGATATTGCGATGGCTCAGCATCGCGCCCTTGGCCACGCCCGTGGTGCCGCCGGTGTATTGCAGAAAGGCCAGATCGCCTTGTGCGACTTCGACAGGCTGGAATACATGGCGCATGCCCTGACGCAGCGCGGCGCGTAAGCGGATGAAATGGGGCAGGTGATAGCGTGGCACCATTTTCTGGATATGCTTGACGACTCGGTTGAGTAAACGTCCTTTGAGATTGATCACACCACCGAGTAAATCACCGATTTCGGTGATGATGATGTGTTTGATTTGCGTACCCGGCAGGGCTTGTTCCAGTGTGTGCGCGAAGTTTTCAAGGATGACGATGGTTGCCGCACCACTGTCTTTCAGTTGATGCGCCAGTTCGCGGGGGGTGTAGAGTGGATTGACATTGACCACCACAGCACCGAGTTTCAGCACGCCGAACAGACAAATTGGGTACTGGAACAGATTGGGCATCATCAAGGCCACGCGGTCGCCTTTTTTAACGCCGATGCTTTGTAGATAGGCGGCAAAGGCTTCCACCTTGTGCGCCAGTTCGCCATAGCTCATTTCCGTGCCTATGCTGACCAAGGCCGTGCGCTCACGGAATTTTTCGATACATTCATCGAAGTAATGATTCAGTGAGCGGTAGGTGCTCAGATCAATGTCGGCAGGAACTCCGGCAACGTAAGACTGGAGCCAGACGCGCTCGCTTTCTTGCGGGCTTGCCGAGATTGATGCGTCCGGAAACCACGTGTTTTTTTGTGCCGTAGCCGCGGCTGAATTCATGCTGTTCTCCTCCCTGTGCCTGTTTTTATTGGCGTTTATGTGGGCTTGTTGTAATGAATCAGCGTTCGATGATGGCGACGACCCCTTGCCCACCGGCTGCACAAATGGAAATCAGCCCGCGCCCTGAGCCTTTTTGCGCCAGCATCTTGGCGAGCGTGGCAATGATGCGACCGCCAGTGGCTGCGAAGGGGTGGCCGGTAGCCAGCGAACTGCCATGCAGATTGAACTTCGCCATGTCGATCGTGCCCAGCGGTTCGGCGCGCCCCAGACGTTCGCGGCAGAAAGTCGGGTCTTGCCATGCCTTCAAAGTACAGAGGACTTGTGCGGCAAAGGCTTCATGAATTTCATAGAAATCGAAATCCTGCAGTTTCAAGCCAGCCCGGTCGAGCATGCGCGGCACGGCATACGCTGGAGCCATCAGCAAGCCTTCCTTCTTTTTGACGAAATCCACCGCAGCGACTTCGGCAAAGCTCAGATAAGCCAGGATCGGCAGATTACGTTCCTTTGCCCAGGCCTCGCTGGCGAGCAGCACGCAGGAGGCACCGTCAGTCAGTGTGGTGGAATTGGCAGCAGTGAGTGTGCCACTGCCACTGGCGCGATCAAAGGCCGGTTTGAGTGTGGCGAGCTTCTCCAGCGTGATGTCAGGGCGCAGGTTGTTGTCTTGCTTGAGTCCTTGAAAGGGCGTGATGAGATCGTTGAAAAAGCCCTTTTCGTAAGCCGCAGCGAGCTTGCGATGGCTTTCTACGGCCATGAGATCTTGTGCTTCGCGTGGAATCTGCCATTCCTTCGCCATCTGTTCGCAGTGCTCGCCCATCGACAGCCCGGTGCGCGGCTCGGTGTTGCGCGGGATGAGAATTTTGAAAAACATGTCCGGGCGCAGTCGCATCGCCTTGGTCAAGCGCTGCCCGGTCGTCTTGCTGCGATTGATGTCGAGCAGGATCTTGCGCATTTTTTCATTCACGCCGATCGGTGCGTCTGAGGTGGTATCCACGCCACCGGCAATGCCGACATCAATCTGACCCAGTGCGATTTTGTTGGCGACCAGCATTGCAGCTTCCAGCCCCGTACCGCAGGCTTGTTGGAGATCATAAGCGGGGGTTTCGGGGGCGAGGGTGGTGGAGAGCACCGATTCGCGGGTCAGGTTGAAATCGCGCGAATGTTTGATGACCGCGCCCGCAGCCACTTCGCCCAGACGCAAGCCATGCAGGTTGTAGCGGTCGATCAAGCCTTGTAATGCCGCTGTCAGCATCTGCTGGTTAGAGGCTTCGGCATAGGCCGTGTTGGAACGGGCAAAGGGGATGCGGTTGCCACCGAGTATGGCGACGCGACGTATCGTGGTCATGGTCATGACGAAACTCCGTGAGTAGAGTGAGTAGAGTGAGCAGTCGTTGAGGTAGCAGGTTTTTTGCGGATATAAAGCGTTTTGCGAACGGCAGCGACGATATCTTGGTGATGGTCGAGAACCTGAACATCAATGACTGGCTCGGATTTGCCGCCATCCTGTGTTTCGTGACGAATGCGTTCGATGAGCTCGGCATCCAGATGAAACTCGCACCAGACGCGCCCGCGGCCGGGCTTGCAGAAGTCGATGGTGGCGGATTTGTCCCAGACCACATAAGCCGCGCCGAGATTTTGTTTCACCATCAAACCGTAGATGGAATCCGTCATGGCAAACAGCGAACCACCAAAATGCACGCCCCACGGGTTGCTGTTGGTGATGCGCTGGCGCATGGCCACGCGCGCATGGCGAAAGTCGTGGCTCAGATATTCGAGACGGATGTTTGCGCCAAGGAGTGGAGGGAAAACCGCAAAGCCCAGTTTCAGCATCCAGGGCCGGAGCTTGAGATCGGCAAATCGGCTTTGCCGCAGGCGGCTCATTCGTGCCAGACCCCGCGCAGATGGGGCTTTTCGCCGCGCTGATCTTTAAGCTCGAAACGTTGTTCGATGGGCTTCCCTTCGACAGAAGGGCAGGTGTCTGCCCAGAGTCTGGCTTGGGCAGGCAGGAATAACGGTGTTTTGAATTCCACGCTGGCGACCGCGGTTGGCAGCGGGTGAGCGGGCATCAAGGTGGCGAGCGCGCGGGCTTTAGCCCACATTCCATGAGCAAGGGCGCGCGGAAAGCCCAAGGCCATTGCCCCTAGGCGATGTAGATGGATGGGATTTAAGTCGCCTGAAAGCGCGCCATAACGTCGCCCGATGCCACTGTCGATTTGCCAGGTGGCGACAGGGGGCTGGGTCGTGGAGGGAACCTCAGTCAAACGGCTTAGATATTCATCGCCACTGGGCTGACGGATGCCGGTACGCAGATAAACGCTTTCACTTTCCCAGACCAGTTCATTGCCTTGACGTGCTTGAGTCAGCAAGCTGAACGCCTGACCTTTTTCATGGGCTTGTGGATGGCCACAGCGTACTTCGACGCGTACGGGGTGGTTTAATTGGAGTGAGGTATGCTGTTGCACCGTATTGGCCAGATGCACCAGACCCATCATGGAGTAGGGAAAGCTCGCATCTGCCATCAGCAGCATGTGCAGCGGAAAGGCGAGCATGTGCGGATAGGTCAGCGGTAGGCCTTGCTCCGGTTTGAATTCGCACAGACGCGCGTAACGGGCGATATGATCCACATCCAGCCTGATCGCGGGGCGCACCAGTGTCAGTGTGGGCAGTGTGGCTTGGCTGCTTGGCTTTTTGCGTAAACTCAGCAAGGCCGCGCCATAGAGCTTGAGCGGCGCGGGCAGCGTGTCGATCGAGCGGATGGTGGCGTTCGCGGGCATGGGCTGAGTCTGCTGGGAGCGATTAAGAATCAGGCACCGATCAGGCTTTGGCCGCAGACACGCACGACATTTCCCGTGAGTCCCGTGGATGCTGGGTTGGCGAACCAGGCGATGGTTTCTGCCACATCCACCGTCTGTCCGCCCTGATTCATCGAGTTCATCAAACGCGCCGCCGTGCGGATGGTGAAGGGGATCGCATCGGTCATCTGTGTCTCGATAAAGCCCGGCGCGACGGCATTGATGGTGATCGCTTTTTCGCGTAATACAGGTGCCATGCTATTGACCATGCCAATCACCCCGGCCTTAGAGACCGCATAGTTGGTCTGCCCCATATTGCCGGCAATCCCGCTGATCGAAGAAACACACACGATGCGGCCTTGTGCCTTGAGCGCGCCTGAGGTGAGCAAAGCATCATTGATGCGCTCCTGCGCGCTGAGATTGACATCAATCACCAACTTCCACAGCGTGTCTTTCATGTTGGCAATCGTTTTGTCGCGGGTAATGCCAGCGTTATGCACAATGATGTCAATCCCGCCGTAGGTCTTTGCCGCATCGACAATTTTTTGCGGTGCGTCGGCAGCCGTGACATCCAGCGGCAAGGCGATACCCTCCAAACGACGGGCGGTTTCATTCAGTGCGGCTTCGGCTTGCGGCATATCGACGCAAATGACTTTCGCGCCATCACGCGCCATCACTTCCGCGATGGCAGCACCGATGCCGCGCGAAACGCCGGTCACCAGTGCCAGCTGACCTTGCAAGGGTTTTTCCCAATCAGTGACTGCCTGGGTCTTGCCGGTAATGCGGATCACTTGTGCTGAAACATACGCCGAGCGCGGCGAAAGCAGGAAGCGCAAGGTGGATTCAATACTGTTTTCCGCGCCCGTCGCGACATACACCAGTTGCGCGGTACAACCCCGGCGGATTTCCTTGCCCAGCGAGCGGGTCATGCCTTCCAGCGCGCGTTGCGCCGTGGCGGTACGGGGGGTGTCGCAGCTTTCCGGTGGCCGCCCGAGAATGATGACGCGACCGCATTTGCCTACGGCGCGAACGGTGTCATGAAAGAAATGATAGAGGGCTTCGAGACGGGTACTGTCATCAATGCCGCTAGCATCAAACACCAGCGCTTTGATTTTTTCTGCCTTATTGCTGCCTTTGGGGGCAGGGGTGTAACGCCCGGTCATCAAGCCTGCGGCATTGGCTGCACCGACCCAATCCGGCGCATCGCCATGGGTGAGAACCGGAGCCTTGATGTTGGCTAAAACACGCACCACGGCTTCCAGCAGCGGGCCATTTCGCGCAGCACCCAGCACGATCGCGCCATCAATAACTGGTTTGCCAGGACGAAACCGTTCCAGCATCGGGGGCTTGGGTAAACCGAGGCCGCCGACCAGTTTTCCACCCAGTGCCGAGTTGGCAAAGCTCATGTATTTGTCCGTCATCGCAAGCGGCCTCGTGTGTGTCGTGTGTGAGTTGAGCTATAAAACCGAAAATGCTATCCGGTAAGATTCAAACATGCGTTTTAATTTAGCAGCTAATTTTTTAGTATGCAATAGGCTTTGTTGAGCGAAGCGAGCAAGTGTGAATGAGGGCGGGTTAAGAGGCGCGTTAAGACAGAGACACGTTAACGTACATGGTAGCCGTCTCCACCCACAGAGGATGAAATAAACGTTACCAAATCACACCCACCCCACCCATCCCCCACGGACGGCTTTGCACAGCCGTCCGGCTTCGGCGGCACGGAGCAGTGCTCCGTGAAACCCCGCCTACGCCCCCTCAAGGGGCGGCTACTAATTTGCTCGCTACGCTCGAAGCTTCAACTGAACTCCGTTTTTGTTGTTTCACGCTAAGACAAACCGAACTTGTAACATTACCTTAACAGGTATAACATGCCACGATGATCGACAAAGAGAAACCGATCGAATGGATCGCGAGCAGCTACAAGGATCTGATGGCGTTGCCGCTCGATGTGCGCCGCCGTTTCGGCTACGCGCTGTCGCTGGCGCAGATGGGCGATCAGGATGACGCCGCGAAGGTGCTCAAGGGCTTCGGCGGTGCCGGCGTGCTGGAGGTCGTCGAAGACGATGCTGGCGGCACGTATCGGGCGGTCTACACGGTGAAGTTTGCGGAAGCAGTGTTCGTCCTGCATTGCTTCCAAAAGAAGAGCAAGAGTGGGATCGCCACGCCAAAGGTGGACATGGACATTATCTGCGCTCGGCTGAAGGTGGCCGAGGCAATGGCACAGGAGTTGCGAAATGCAAAAACGAATCATTGAAGGTGTCGAGGTTCAACGCGGCTCAGGCAACGTCTTCGCCGACCTTGGACTGCCCGACGCCGAGAAGTTGAAGATCAAGACCGGCTTGGTAGTCGAGATCAGGAAGGCGATGCGCGCCCTTGGGCTAACGCAACAAGCAGCGGCCAAGCGCATGGGCATCCCGCAACCGAAGGTGTCGGGCATGATGCATGGCGACTTCACCAACCTGTCCGAGCGCAAGCTGATGGACTGCCTAAACCGCCTGGGCTACGACATCGAAATCAAGGTGCGCCCGGCGGCTGAGCCGATTGGACACCTGACGCTCGCTGTCGGCTGACTTACCGTCATGAGCCCAAACAAGATTGATCGTTCGCGTCTCAAACAACTTACCGACTTGCCGAACGTCGGGAAGGCAACCGTCGCTGATCTTCGTTTGCTCGGCTTTCATTCGCCCAACTTTTGCCGACTGCCAGCGAAAATAGATCAGTACATGCAACAGCTTTCTGCCTAAGGCGTCAACGACGCACATGCCATCATCAACCGCATGATAGGATACGTGCCCGACCTGCACAAAATCTGGATTGGCGCCTCCGATTAGCAACTCATGGCGCTGTCCCACGAGTTCCCCAGCTTACAACCCTTATCAGGAAGATAAAGAGCACATCATGGCAGATACTTGGTTGAATACATTGATCACGGCGACACCTCAAGAAGGCTTTGAACTGGCGATTACCTTGAGTCGGCGTGGGGTCAAATACACACAACCGGATGCGGA
Source organism: uncultured Sterolibacterium sp. (assembly GCA_964437515.1). Lineage (GTDB taxonomy): Bacteria > Pseudomonadota > Gammaproteobacteria > Burkholderiales > Rhodocyclaceae > Sterolibacterium. The sequence continues at coordinate 13,793 of CAYTHB010000024.1, read as the reverse complement.
AGTTCTGCACAAGTTACGTCCCGAATATGCCAATAGTGCAGAGGCATTGACCGCAGCATCGCAAGTTGTTGCGATCAATTTTCAAACGGTGGCTGCCGCCAATAATTACTGGCGCAAATAATTTTTTCAGACCATGACACGCACGATCAAAATTGTTTCGGTGGGGGAAGAACCCTCATCCTGTGGCACAGGGCAGAATGCTGCGATACCGAAGACGGCGGGAACCCACACGGGAACCCAGTTTGCTGCCGGGATCGATACCGACATTTTCGAGGCCGACATCCAGGAACTGGGGGGCGAACGATTCTGGGAAGCCTTCTGGAAAACGCAACTGACCTATGGCGGTGTGAGCGAAGGGCAGCCGTTATCCGCCATTTTTTCAGGGCTGGCGGGCGAAGTTTTTGACAAACTTTGCGAGGATGTGACGCGATTGCAGGGGCAACATCTGCGCATGCATGATGATGAGAAAAATGACATCTTTGGCATGGTCATTTTTCTATTGGGCGTGGAACGAGGCGATGCGTCTTACGACCCGATTGAGCATGAAGGTTATGAGGGAACGATGGCGCGTTTCATGCAGGCCATGAATCTTGAAATGGAACGTCGGAAGCGTCAGTAACGATTAACGTGAAATACAAAAATCAGAGTCGGGTTGAAGCTTCGAGCGTAGCGAGCCAATCAGTAGCCGCCCCTTGAGGGGGCGTAGGCGGGGTTTCACGGAGCGCTGCTCCGTGCCGCCGAAGCCGGAAGGCTGTGCAAAGCCGTCCGTGGGGGATGGGTGGGGTGGATGTTATCGGATAACGATTATTTCATCCTCTGTGGGTGGAAGTGTGAAGAGGGCTACCATGATTGTTCGTTTGTCTGACGCTATTCACCCTTCATTGATTTAGCGTGAGTGCCGCGTGGCAAAAAGGCTGGCACTGATCGAAGCCAGTATCAATATGGCAACGATGGCGAGTGAGGCCGGGGTTGGGATGTGATACCAAGGAGCGATCAGCATTTTTGCACCGATAAAGGTTAGCACCATCGCCAGCCCGTATTTGAGCAGATGAAAACGATCCGCCATGTTGACCAGCAGGAAATAGAGTGCGCGCAGCCCCATGATGGCAAAGATGTTCGATGTGAACACGATGAAGGGGTCGGTAGTAATGGCGAAAATGGCAGGAATCGAGTCGACGGCAAACACCACATCAGAGGCTTCGACCAGGATCAGTACCAGAAACAAAGGGGTGTAGTAGCGCACACCGTTTTTGATGACGACGAATTTCTCGCCGTGTTCGCCTTCGGCAATACGTAAGTGGCGTCGTGCAAAGCGCAAAACGGGGTTTTTTTCCAGATCCGGCTCTTTTTCCGCCATGACCAACATGCGAATGCCGGTGATGACCAGAAAGATCCCGAAAATATAGAGCACCCATGCAAATTCCCGAACGACCCAGGCACCGGCCAGTATCATCATGGCACGCAGGATGATGGCACCTAGCACACCGTAGATCAAGACACGTCGTTGATATTCGTGCGGAACCTGAAAGGTACCGAAAATCAGCAGGAATACGAAGAGGTTATCGACCGACAGGGATTTTTCGATGACATAGCCGGTCAGAAAGTCGAGTGCCTTGGCGCGACCCACTTCCGGCCCCAATGTTTGTCCCAGATACCAGTCGAGCAGGCCGCAAAAAACCATCGCCAGAGCGAACCAGATGAGCGACCAGGTCGCGGCTTCGCGCACGCTGACTTTGTGTGAGCGCCGCCCTCCAAAGACGAACAGGTCGAGTGCCAGCATGAGGAGGACAAAGGCAATGAATCCTGCCCATAAGCTGCTGCTGGCGTAGTTCAGTTCGGTGGCCATGTATTGTGTCGGTGGGATGAGTGATTATTGGCGTGATGCAGCAGATAGGGCTGCGATACGTTGTTCCAGCGGAGGATGGCTGGAAAAGAGATCCATCCATCCGGGGCGGCCATTGATTCCCGCCGTTGCGACGTTTTGGGGCAATTCACCCGCCTGCATCGAGCCTAGGCGTTGAAGTGCGGAAATCATGGGACGCGGGCTGCCCAGCAGTTGCGCTGCGCCCGCATCGGCACGGAATTCGCGTTGGCGTGAAAAGTACATGACGATGACGCTGGCGAGAACGCCGAATACGATATCGCAGACAATCACCGCGACCGTATAGCCGATCCCGGGGCCACTGCTTTCTTCGTCCTTGCGAAGAAATGAGTCAACGGCGTAAGCAATAATACGGGAGAGAAAGGTCACAAAGGTATTGACCACGCCTTGTATCAGGGTCAATGTCACCATGTCGCCGTTGGCGATATGGGCGACTTCATGTGCCAGCACTGCTTCGGCTTCTTCACGCGACATGAGTTGCAGCAGTCCAGTCGAGACAGCGACCAATGAGCTGTTTTTCGTTGCGCCCGTAGCAAAAGCGTTGGGTTCGCCGTCATAAATGGCAACTTCCGGCATGGCGAGTCCCGCCTTGGTGGCGAGCTTCTGAACGGTTTCGACCAGCCAGTATTCGGTGGAATTGGCAGGCGATTCGATCACGCGTGCACCGGTGCTCCATTTTGCGATGAATTTTGACATCCATAGGGAAATGAATGCGCCGCCAAAGCCCATGATGCCGGCAAACAGCAGCAATTTGCCGAGATTTAGCCCCTCGCTGGTGAAGTAGCGGTTGGCACCTGTCAATGTGGTGACGATGCCCAGTACCACCATGATGGCCAGGTTGGTTGCCAGAAAAAGAATGATGCGTTTCATGAAATCGCCTCCTGATGACATGACAGAAGGCGGCAGTCTAACAAATCAAATTCATCTGACAATTCGAATATACTTTAATGAAACATCGAAAAATTGGAATAAATAGTGCCGACCTTGAATTTCAAGCATTTGCGTTATTTCTGGATGGTTGCCAAGTCGGGCTCCATTGCGCGAGCCAGCACACAACTCCATCTGACACCGCAATCCATTAGCGGGCAGTTGCGTGAGCTGGAGGATTCACTGGGAGTCACTCTCTTGCAGCGTGCCGGTCGAGGCCTGGAGCTGACTGAGGATGGGCGGCGCATTCTGGTGTATGCGGAGCAGATTTTCTCATTAGGTGATGCATTGCTCGATGCCGTGCGCGACGGAAGTTCACGCTTGTCGCGCCCTTTTCGTATTGGCCTTGCTGATTCGGTGCCCAAGTCGGTGGCGCAGCGTGTGATTGCACCGGCTTTGATGCTGGAAGAGCCACTGCGCCTTATTTGTCGTGAAGGACGCCTCAATTTGCTGCTGGGCGATCTGGCGGTGCATCATTTGGACATGGTGATCGCCGACCGCCCCATGCCTGCCAATCTTAATGTACGAGGTTATAGTCATTTGTTGGGCGAAAGCGATCTGACGATATTGGGTGCCGTCGCACAAGCCGAGCTTCTGAAGGGCGCATTCCCGAGCATGCTCAATGGTGCCCCTTTTCTGCTGCCGGGTGAGGATGTCGCCATACGCAGCCGTCTGCTTCAGTGGTTTGAAGATCAGGACATCCAACCGCGCATCGTGGGGGAGTTTGACGACAGCGCCTTGTTGACAGCATTTGGCCAAGCAGGGGCGGGTTTGTTCGTTGTTCCGAGCGCGATTGCCGCCTCCGTGTCACGACAATACGGTGTACAGATATTGGGGCGGATCACATCCATACGCGAGCAGCTCTACGCCATTACGACTGAACGCCATCTGACGCATCCCGCCATCGTTGCCATTCGCGATACGGCGCGGGATGAGGTATTTGTGGATCGTGAGGCAAGCAAATGATGAGTTTGCAACGAATTTCACAGATATCTCAGACCCGCCGTCTGCTCCTCTGGCGACTATTGTTTGCCTTGCTCCTGATATTCAGTGTGGGCATGCTTTATCTGCCACACCTGGATGCACCCAAGGTGTTCGACGATATTTATTTCTTCGATAGCAGCTATGTTTCTGATTTAGGTGCTCATTTCCTACCGGGATTTCCGCGCTACTGGCCTTATGCCAGTTTTGCTCATCAGACGATGTTGATGGGTGACGAACCGGCGGGGCTGCGGATGCTCAATGTCTTGCTGCATTGTGGCTGTCTGCTGGCATTGCAATCGCTGGTGGTGCATCTCTTGGCATGGTCATCTTCGAACGATACGGACAGTGCCACTGTGCGTTTTCGGCATGAATGGGTGGCTTTTTGCGCTGTATTGCCCTTTGCCGTGCATCCGGCGGCCGTCTATGCCGTGGCGTATCTGATTCAGCGCACGACGTTGATGGCGACTTTCTTTTCCTTGCTCATGTGGCTCTCCACCCTTAAGGCACTCAGTAGCCGACGCGGTGTCTGGATGGGGGTTGCCGTTATTTGTTATTACTTTGCAGTGTATTCCAAACAACATGCCGTTCTGGCGCCCTTGGTGGCATGGGCACTGATTTTTTTGTACGGGAGCAACGCAAAAGATAGTGAAGGTTTCGCATCAAAAAATGGTGCAGATTGGCCACTTAACACCTTGACGCTGATCCTGTGTTTTGCGGCTTGTGGTGTCATTGCGCTTTGCGCAACGCTTTCTGCCGCCAGTGTATTGGGCAATAGTTATGAACCGCTGCTGATTTATTTCCGTGAAGGGGCGGACTGGCATCAGAAAGTTTTCGGGCTCCAACGGATGCACTGGATGAGCATCCTCACGCAAAGCGGGCTGTTTTTCAAATACATGGCGCTTTGGGTCTGGCCTGATTCATCGTTGATGTCTGTGGATATGCGTGAAGTGTTTCGTGAAGATCTTGATTCAGTTTCGGCGTGGTTGGGGGTGGTGGCGTATCTGGCTTTTGGCGGGCTGGCCTTGTTTTTGTTAGGGCGCGGGCGAAATCGAAATACCTGCACAAATGGTGAAAAAAACGCGCCATTTTCGGGGCTGATGGGAATGATAGGCTTGGGCTTATGGGTGATATGGAGTCTTTTCCCCGTTGAGTTTGTTTCGATACGATTGCAGGAGATTTTTGTCCTGTATCGCAGCTACCTCTGGATGACGGGGGGAGTCATCGTGCTGGCTGCATGGGGGAACCGTGCGCTGGCGTGTCGTTGTACGCAAAGGATGCAGTGGCTATTTCCGCTCATCGGTTTGCCTGCCGTGGTGTTGATTGCGCTGGGAGCGCAACAACGTTTATCCACTTTTTCTTCTGAGTTTGCCTTGTGGAATGATGCGGTTCAGCTCAGTGAACGACAGGCACAGAGCCGAGGGCATGTCATGGGTGAAGAGCGCGCGTATAGCAATCGTGGTTTTGCGCGGGCGCAAAAACATGATTATCAAGGTGCATTGTCGGATCAGGAGGCCGCGCTGGCCTTGAATCCACGATATTATTTTGCCCACTATGCACGTTCTGTGGTCTTGGGGCAGTTGGGGCGTTACGAAGACGCCTTGCAGTCAATCGATAAAGCGCAAGCCTTGCAGCCTAGTTTTTCAGCCATCCTGTTACAGCGTGCCAGCTTGTTTGAAAAACTGGGGCGGGAAGACGAGGCACTACAAGAATTGCGGAAGGCTTGTGCCATGGGCGATGTGAATGGCTGTTATCGGGTGCATCACCATTTCCATCCGGATGAAACCTTCGTTTTCAAGCAGTGAATCTGGCTTGCCACAAATAAAAACCCCTCCGCAAGGGAGGGGTTCCTGTGGCTGTTGAGGCGTTTTTAGCAAATGGCGCCGCCAGCACGGGTCTTGCAGGTACCGGTGATGGTCCAGGTGACCTTGTCGCCCGAGGCATTGACGGCGGGGGTCATGATGTAGGTCCAGCCCGTGCCACCAAAGTCAGCCGTGGTCGAGGTGGCGGTGATGACACCGGCGCCCGATACGGTCATGCTGGCGAGCTTGCCGGAAGCGGCCGGAAGCGGCGGAACGTCATTGGAGCCTGCGGTTACACCGGAAATGACACCTGCGCCACCGCAAGTGCCGTTATTGACGCACAGCTCAATACCGGTCTTCATGGCACCCGTCATGTTGACGACTTCCGTGAACTTGGCCTTGAGGGTGTAGTTCTGATACATCGGCATGGCGACGGCGGCCAGAATACCGATGATGGCGACGACGATCATGAGTTCGATCAGGGTGAAGCCTTGTTGTACCTTTTTCATGGTTTTGCTCCTTGAGGATGAAGCACGACGGTGTGCTGATAAGCATACAGCAGGTTTCGTGCCAATGATGAAATGCTGGGAAAATGGGTACCAGAATGTGCCAGAATGCGTTTTGGATGGTCTCGTGGCACAGTGTGTGCTGTGCCAGCCTGTGTCAGAGACTAAGCATTGAGTGGGCTTGAGTGTGCCAGTTCAACCATCTGTGTTTTTGAAAATATGAATCATGACGACGAAAAAAAACTGAAAGCGGCGGCGGAAAGTATCCCTTGTCTGGGATTGGAAACCGCCATTGCCTTGACCGGTTTGGCTAAACGCACTCTTTGGCGGCGTATGGGTGAAGGGTCGCTGCGTAAGTTGTCATCTAGTGATCGCGAGGGTGGGCGAGGCGTTGGCGCAAGCTCAGCTTCGACTCGTCTGGTGCTTGAAGATGTTTTGAATCTCGCAGGCCTGTCGCTGGATAGGGAGCAGCGTGCTTTGCTTGAACGCGCGGATTCCGGGGATGTGGAAGCACAGGCGGAAATGGGGCAAATGCTGGGGCAGATGCAACGTCCGGAAGCCGCGATTTATTGGTTGCAACGGGCGGCTGATCATAATCATGCAGATGCGATGCAGTCTCTGGGACGCTGTTATGCCGCAGGTGAGGGTGTGGCGCGGGATGAGCATTTGTCCATGATGTGGATTGCCCGTGCTGCGGCATTGGGTCACAGCATTGCGCGTTTGCAGATGGTGCAGATCATGGGGGTGAGCGGCGGGCGCGTGGCAGGGGATGTGTCATGAGTTTGTTGGAACGCAGTTTGCGCGCCGTTTGGCATCCCTGTACGCAGATGAAGGCGCACGAAACCTTGCCCTTGATTCCAATTTCACACGGGAAAGGAGTCTGGCTGTATGGCCACGACGGGCGACGTTATCTGGATGCGGTCAGTTCATGGTGGGTCAATCTGTTTGGTCACGCCAATCCCCGCATCAATGCCGCCTTGCGCGACCAGTTGGAGCAGTTGGAACACGTGATGCTGGCGGGCTTTACCCATGCGCCGGTAGTCGAGTTGTCGGAACGTCTATCGGCATTGACGGGGGGCGCGCTGGGACATTGCTTCTATGCTTCGGATGGCGCGTCAGCCGTTGAGATTGCTCTCAAGATGAGCCAGCACTATTGGCGCAACAAGGGACAGCCGGAGAAAAATCGCTATCTGCATCTGGCGGGTAGCTACCACGGTGAAACCGTGGGTGCATTGGCGGTCACCGATGTGGCGATTTTTCGCGATGCTTACGCGCCCCTGTTGCGGGCAGCCACGGCGCTGCCGAGTCCGGATGCGCGTCTGGCGGTGGCGGGCGAAACCTCGCTGGACTACGCGCGGCGTTGCGCTGCGGTATTGGATGAGCATCTACGCCAGCACCACCACGAGATTGCGGCATTGATTGTCGAGCCCTTGGTGCAATGCGCGAATGGCATGGCGATGTATGAGGCGGAGTATTTACGGCTGGCGCGTGCCAGTTGCCAGCGGTATCAGGTGCATTTCATTGCCGATGAAATCGCGGTGGGCTGCGGACGCACGGGGACTTTCTTTGCCGCGGAGCAGATGAACGCTGCCTGGCCGGACTTCATTTGCTTGTCGAAAGGCATTTCTGGTGGTTATCTACCGCTTTCGCTGGTGATGACGACAGACACGGTGTATCAGGCTTTTTACTCTGACGAGACAGCGCGCGGCTTCCTCCATTCACATTCCTATACCGGCAATCCGCTGGCGTGTCGCGCGGCTTTGGCGACCCTCGATATTTTTCGGGATGATGCGGTGATTGAAACCAATCGCCAGCGCGCCGCCTGGTTTACTGAACAAATGGCGGAGCTGCGCAGCCACCCGCGTATCCGCAATTTTCGTCAGTGCGGCATGATCTGGGCTTTTGAGGTGGACACCACGGATCCGCGTTTTGCCCGCGCCGCCTTTGCCTGCGCTCTCCAGCATGAGTTGTTGCTGCGACCGATTGGCAATACGGTGTATTTCATGCCGCCCTATGTCATTGATGAAGATGAAATGCGCTGCCTCGTGCGTGGCACGCTGCGCGTCATCGACGCAACCCTTGCGGAGTTGGGCGCATGAACAATGCCACAGATGATTTTTCGTACAGCCTCGATCAGCTGCGCGAGCAGGCTCTCCTGCGTGTGCGTCGCGTAGTCGAGACCGCCTGCCAATCCGAGGTGGTGGTCGATGGCCAGCCTTTGCTGGCGTTTTGCAGCAATGATTATTTAGGCTTGGCGGGTGATCCGCAACTGATCGCTGCAGCGAAAGCGGGTGCGGAACTATATGGCGTGGGTTCGGGCGCATCGCACCTCATCAGCGGTCATTACAGCGCGCATCACGCGCTGGAGCTGCGTTTGGCGGCTTGGGTCGGGATGCCGCGCGCCTTGTTTTTTTCTACGGGCTACATGGCGAACATTGGCGCGATTACGGCGTTAACGCAGTGCGAGTCAGGGCATGCCGCGGTATTTTCCGATGAATTGAATCATGCCTCGCTGATTGATGGCATCCGTTTATCCGGGGCAGAAAAGCAGATTTATCCGCATCTCGATCTGCAAGCACTCGACGATAGGCTGACCGCCAGTCGCGCCACACGCAAGCTGGTGGTCAGCGATGCCGTGTTCAGCATGGATGGCGATTTCGCACCGCTGCCGGCGCTGCTTGAAGTTTGTGAACGACATGGTGCGTATCTGCTGCTGGATGATGCTCACGGTTTGGGGGTGTTGGGCACGCAGGGGCAGGGCAGTCTGGCGCATTTTGGTATTGATGCACGCTTGCATCCCCGATTGGTCTATATAGGGACTTTGGGCAAGGCTGCCGGTGTCGCCGGGGCTTTTGTGGCGGGGACGGTTGAGATCGTCGAATGGCTGCTGCAACGTGCGCGCACTTACATTTTCACGACAGGTGCGCCGCCGCTTTTGGCACACGCACTATTGACCAGCATTGATCTGATAGAACAAGGCAGCACGCGACGGGCGCATCTGCAAGCCTTGATTGCCCAATTACGCAGCGGTTTACAACTGCAACGCTGGCGGCTGCTCGATTCGATCAGCCCGATACAGCCACTGATTATCGGCGAGAACAGCGAGGCACTGCGCGTCGGCAAGGCCTTACTGGATAGAGGGCTTTGGGTTCCGGCAATCCGCCCGCCGACAGTTCCTGCGGGAACGGCGCGGCTACGGATTACCTTGTCCGCCGCGCATAGCACGGCACAGGTTGCGCGGCTGGTGGATGCCTTGAATGCCTTGGAGCGTGTGCAATGACGTTGAAGTTTGGCTGTTTCGTCACGGGTACGGATACGAATGTCGGAAAAACCCTGATTGCCGCGGCTTTGCTGCATCGCTGTGTGGCGCGCGGTTGGCGCAGTATCGGCATGAAGCCGGTGGCCGCAGGCTGCCAGTTGGATGCACAGGGACAGGGGGGGCATGAAGATGTGGCGACATTGTGCGCGGCTTCCAATATGCAGGCTGCGATGGAGGACATCAATCCGTATGTCTTTCGTGAGGCAATCGCGCCCCATCTGGCGGCGCAACATGAAGGTGTGACGATCGAACCTGCGCGCATCCTGAGTGCGTATGCCCGCCTGGCAAGTCAGGCCGATGCGCTGGTGGTGGAGGGTGCGGGCGGCTTTGTCATTCCTTTAGATATGGCTGCGGGTTTCAATAGTGCCGATCTGGCGTTTGATCTGGCCTTGCCTGTCGTGTTAACCGTCGGGATGCGTCTGGGTTGTCTCAATCATGCCTTGCTGACGCAAGAGGTCATCGCTGCGCGTGGATTGAAATTGGCAGGTTGGGTGGCGAATACGGTTGATCCGGCGATGCCTTGTTTTGATGAAAATTTGCACACCTTGCGTAGCTTGCTGCAGGCGCCCTTGTTGGGGGTCGTGCCGTTCATGCGCCAGCCCGATGCGCGTCAGGTTGCGGAATATCTTGTCTTGCCCGAGGTCGCGTCTTCTTAAGCTTCTCTATCGCCCCCAAGTACGGCGGGCAGATTACGTGCACCATGCAACACCCGCTCGATGCGAACAGTGCTGTCTGCGCCGTCCACATCGTCGAACACGCGGAAAAAGATTACATAGCGACCAAGCGGTGCCACGCGTACACCGGCGGCCAGATCATCGCGGCTCGTGTAACTCGTTGGGGCACGGCCGATGCGTTGGCATTGTTCAATCAGCCGGGTAACAAAACGTCGAGCATTGACTTGGCTGTCTTTGGCGATGTAGTCGCCGATTTCAAGAAGATCTTGCCGAGATTTCGGTGAAAACGTGACAGCAGCCATCAAACCGTGCATTTTCCGTTGGATTTGGTCGTGACCCGTTTCGGCTCGGCATAGCGGGCAGTGAGTTCGGACAACACATTCTCGGCCGGGATGCCTTCGCCGCTGGCGATGCCTTCCTGTATCGACGTCCGCAGGTCGGCATTCAGGCGTTCCAGCATGGCCTCATAGACATGCGGCGGCAACAGATAAGCGGCAGGCCGGTTGTGGTTGAGCACCGCTACAGGTTCGGAACCGGCCTGTTCGAGCACAGCACTCGGACTACGTTTGAGTTCGGTAATGCTGACCGAACGGATAGCAAGAACTTGTTCCATGATGAGCTCCAATTCACACCAAAAAAGGTACTTTATTGTGGTTGATTTGTGGAATCGAAGCAAGCTGCCAAAGTGATTATTCACCCGGAAATTAAAGTTTGATTGTGATTGCCTTGTGCAATACCACGGTCACACGGTTACCCTACGCATCGTCGTATCGTAGCAGGGTCTATGGATTCTGCGACGATGCGCAGAATGACGGCGCAATCATTAATTGCAGGGTGAATAAAGTGACCAAAGTTAGCCATCGGATTTGATTTGCTCGCTGCGCTCGAAGCTTCAATCAATGTTGCGACTCTAATTTTGTTGTTTCACACTAAAATTGCCCTCTCGACTTTTGTTTGCCTGATAAAACCCATGAAAATTCGCACTCGTTTTGCTCCGAGCCCCACGGGCTTTTTACACATTGGTGGGGCGCGTACCGCCCTGTTTTCATGGGCGTATGCGCGGCGTTACGGGGGCAAGTTTATTTTGCGTATCGAAGATACCGATGTGGCGCGCTCCACGCCGGAGGCGGTGCAGGCGATTATCGACGGCATGCAATGGCTGGGCTTGCAGCATGATGAAGGCCCTTTCTACCAGATGCAGCGCATGGCGCGTTATAAGGAAGTGATCGCACAGATGCTGGCAGCGGGTACGGCTTACCATTGTTATATGTCGCGTGAGGAGTTGGATGCCTTGCGTGCCGAACAGGAAGCGAAGAAGGAAAAGCCGCGTTACGACGGGCGTTGGCGACCGGAGCCGGGCAAGACGCTGCCCTTGCCCCCGGTGGGGGTCAAGCCGGTGGTGCGTTTCCGCAATCCGCTGGGTGGAGTGGTGGCGTGGCACGATCAGGTCAAGGGACATATTGAAATCGCCAATAGCGAGTTGGATGATTTCATCATTGCCCGCGACGACGGCACGCCGACTTACAACTTCTGTGTGGTGGTGGATGATTGGGACATGAATATCACCCATGTCATCCGAGGCGACGATCACGTCAATAACACGCCGCGCCAGATCAATGTGTTGAAGGCACTGGGTGCGACTGTGCCAGAGTACGCGCATCTGTCGATGATTCTGGGCGACGATGGGCAGAAGCTCTCCAAGCGGCATGGCGCGGTGAGTGTGATGCAGTACGACGAGGATGGTTATTTGCCCGAGGCGGTATTGAATTACCTTGCGCGGCTGGGCTGGTCGCACGGCGATGCGGAGGTTTTCAGCATGGAGGAGTTTTGCGCGTGGTTTGGGCTGGATCACATCACCGCTTCTGCCGCGCAGTTCAATACGGAAAAATTCAACTGGCTCAACGCACATTATCTCAAGCAGGCTGACGATACCCGCTTGGCGAGCGAGGTGCAGCAACGCTTGAGCAAACAAGGTGTGCATATTGGAGCTGATGCTACTGATCTTGATGTGGCGCGGGTTTGCGCGCTGTATAAGGAGCGGGTTGCCAATCTCAATGAGCTGGCCGATGCCGTGCATCCTTTCCTCGTGACTCCTCATCCGACGGAAGAGCTCAAGACGCAGCATCTCACGGAGTCAGCGCGTGCGGCTCTGGCAACGCTGCGTGACAAACTGGCTGCAGTTACAGACTGGCAAGCGCCAGCTTTATCGCAGGCAATCAAGGAAACCACGGCGGCGCATGGTCTGAAAATGCCGCAAGTTGCGATTCCCCTACGGGTCGTGTTGTTGGGTCAGCCGCAGTCGCCTTCGATCGATGCCGTGCTGGAAGTGATGGGACAAGAACGCGTGCTGGCGCGATTGAACCGAATGATATGATCGACGTTTGATATGATCGACGTTTGCTGCAAGCAGGAGGCGACATGACACTGGATGACATCCTTCCCGAGCTGGCTTCCCGTATCGCTGTGATACGTCGTGACATTCACGCGCATCCCGAGCTGGCATTCGGCGAATGGCGTACTTCGGATATCGTCGCGCAGCATCTGGAAAAACTGGGGCTGGTGGTGCACCGCGGATTGGCGGGTACCGGAGTCGTTGGCAGCTTGCAGGTCGGCAATAGCCATCGTGCCATCGGCTTGCGTGCCGATATGGATGCCCTGCCGCTGGATGAACTCAATACCTTTGCGCATCGTTCAAGCCATCCGGGGCAGATGCATGCTTGTGGTCATGATGGTCATACGGCGATGTTGCTGGGGGCGGCTGAAGCCTTGGCGACCCTGCGACACGAAGGCCTTTTCGATGGAGTGGTGCATTTCATTTTTCAGCCCGCCGAGGAGCACGAGGGGGGCGCGTGCGCCATGATCGAACAGGGGCTGTTCAAGCGATTCCAGATGGATGCGGTGTATGGCCTGCATAACTGGCCGGGGCTGCCGGTGGGAGAATTGGCTGTCATGCCGGGTGCCGTTATGGCGGGTGCGGATCGCTTTGAAATCATCATACAAGGGCAGGGCGGACATGCCGCCATGCCTCATCAGACAGCGGATACTGTATTGGCGGGTGCAGCGTTAGTGCAAGCTTTGCAAATGCTGGTTGCACGCAATACGGATCCGCAGGAGCCAGCTGTACTTTCCGTGACACGCTTTCATGCAGGTCATGCAGACAATGTGTTGTCCGAGGAAGCGCGGCTGGGCGGGACGGTGCGAACTTTCAGTGAAACACAGCAATCCTTGATGGAGTCAGGAATGCGTCGCGTGTGTGAGGGGATTGCGACGGCGCATGGGGTACGGATACGCCTGAATTACGAACGGGGCTATCCACCGACCATCAATAGCGCAGCTGAAACAGCCTTGTGTGCAGAGGCTGCAGCGCGCGCCTTGGGGCAGGAGCATGTGCGATACGACTTGCGTCCCAGCATGGGGGCAGAGGATTTTGCGTACATGTTGCGCGAGCGACCCGGCTGTTATGCCTGGCTGGGGAATGGTGCTGGCAATGGAATGGGGCAGGCTGGCTGTATGCTGCATAGCCCGCATTATGATTTCAATGACGAGATCATTCCCTTGGGTATTGCCTATTGGGTACGCTTGGTCGAACGCGCTTTACCTGTTTAACGTACATGGTAGCCGTCTCCACCCACAGAGGATGAAACAAACGTTACCCGATAACAGATACGCTTACCCCACCCATCCCCCACGGACGGCTTTGCA
>CAYTHB010000023.1:0-39197 GCA_964437515.1 uncultured Sterolibacterium sp. | reverse complement strand
CCACCTTGACATGGTGGGGGTCGTTGGTTCGAGTCCAATCGCGCCTACCAACTTTTCTGAATAAGCTTATTCAGTAAGTTGGTATCTGAAAGTCGTTGATCGTTGTTTTGTTTGCAAGAGCAGCAACGTCGCGATAAAAAACAAGCCCGTGGCCTTTTCTGGCGCGGGCTTTTTTGTTTCCTAGACTCGCCATGGTAGCTGACGATGCCCTGCTCGTCATGCTGAGTTGCTTGACCCGCGTCATGTTCGAGCGTGAAGCCCATGCGTAGAATGACGCTTACAAACACTTACATTTGATTTGAGGTGTCATCAGCATGTTCGTCCAGTGGCAGAGGCTTGTGATTGCCTCTACTTGTTTCGTTCTTTTTGTTCTTTTCGTATCGGGCATGGCAGTTTCGATTGCGCGAGCGACGGATGCTGTGCCTGTGATGACGGTGGCGACCGTATCAGGAACGGTATCAAAGCAACGCCAGACAGAGCTCATCCGCATGGTGCGTCAGGATTGCGGCTCCTGTCATGGCATGAGCTTGAAGGGAGGGTTGGGTTCGCCCTTGCTGCCCGAGGCATTGCGTGACAAGCCGGTGGATGGCTTGGTCGCTACGGTCATGCAGGGTCGGCCGGGAACGGCGATGCCGCCGTGGAGCGCGATCATCACCGAACAGGAAGCCGAGTGGATTGTGGCGCGTTTGTTGACGGGTTTTCCGCAGGAGTGATGGAATGGTGCGATTGTTCAAGACACGAAATCTGAAGGGCAGTCTGCTACAGGGTTGTGTGCTGGGTTTGCTGGTCGCTTGCGCGCAGCAGCCCTTGCGCGGCACGGGTGATCTGGGCGTGGTGATCGAGCGCGCCAGTGGTCGTGTGGCGGTGGTGGATACGACGGCGCGCAGCGTGCTGGGGGCGGTCGAGGGGCTGGGCGATTTGTCGCATGCTTCGGTGGTCTATGCCCGCGATGGCCGTTATGCCTATGTGTTTGGGCGTGATGGTGGCTTGTCTAAAGTGGATTTGCTGGGACAGCGTATCGAGCGACGTATTGTGCAGGCGGGGAATAGTATTGGCGGGGCAATTTCGCAGGATGGCCGGTTGGTCGTGGCGCAGAATTATGAGCCGGGCGGGATCAAGGCGTTTGACGCGCAAACGCTGGAATTGCTCGCCGATATTCCGGCGCGTTATGGCGATGAGGGCAAGACTTCCAAGGTGGTCGGGCTGGCGGATTTGCCGGGTAACCGTTTTGTTTATGCTCTGTTTGATGCGGGTGAAATCTGGGTCGCCGATCTGGCAGAGCCCCGGCAGCCGCAGCTGACCAAGTTCAAGAATATCGGCAAACAGCCTTACGATGCCTTGGTGACCCCGAATGGACGTTACTACCTCGCAGGTTTGTTTGGCGAAGACGGTGTGGCATTGCTTGATTTGTGGAAGCCGGAACAGGGCGCGCGCAAGATACTGGCGGGTTATGGGCGCGGCGAGCAGCCTTTGCCCGTTTATAAAATGCCACATTTGCGTGGTTGGTCGGTGGCCGGGAATCGTGCGTATTTGCCAGCAATCGGGCGGCATGAAGTGTTGGTCGTGGATACCACGCACTGGCAGGAGGTCGGGCGGATTCCTGTGCAGGGGCAGCCGGTTTTCGTGATGGCGCGACCGGATGGGCGGCAGGTGTGGGTGAATTTTGCTTTCCCGGATTATGGTCGGGTGCAGGTGATTGATACGCTGGAAAATCGCATCGTTGAAACGCTCGCACCGGGTAAAGCGGTGCTGCATATGGAATTTACGCCGCGCGGTGAGGCGGTGTGGATTTCGGCGCGTGACGATCAGCGCGTGGTGATGTACGACACGGCGAGTTTCCGCAAGTTGGGCGAATTGCCCTTGGCTTCGCCTTCGGGCATTTTCTTCACCTCACGCGCCGCGAGGATCGGGTTTTGAGCGAGAGCACCATCACTGCATCGTTGTCGGCACTGGACTTTCGTTTGCTTAACGAATTTCAGCGCGATTTTCCCCTGACGACGGCACCCTTTGCCGAGTTGGCGCGGCAACTGGAGGTCGATGAACTGGATGTGCTGGAGGCCTTGCAGCGTTTGCAAATAGAGGGAGTGGTGAGCCGGGTGGGTGCGGTGTTTTCGCCACGTCGCATGGGCGCGAGTACCTTGGCAGCACTGGCGGTACCGCCCGCGCGACTGGATGCAGTAGCGGATGAGGTGAGTGCTTATGCCGAGGTCAATCACAATTACGAACGTGAGCATGTGTGGAAT
Organism: uncultured Sterolibacterium sp.; assembly: GCA_964437515.1. Lineage (GTDB taxonomy): Bacteria > Pseudomonadota > Gammaproteobacteria > Burkholderiales > Rhodocyclaceae > Sterolibacterium. The sequence goes on along the minus strand of CAYTHB010000023.1, from coordinate 36,954 downwards.
CTGTGGTTTGTCGCTACCGCGCCGAATGCTGCACATCTGGAGCGTGTTTTGCAGCAGATTGCTGAACAATCGGCTTGTCCCTTGATTCGTTTGCCCTTGCTCGAAGAGTTTCACATCGATCTCGGTTTTGATTTGCAAGGGGTGCAGCCCAAACAAGTCCAGACACGCCCCGCTGAATTGCCGGATAGCCTCTGGCAACCGGCTCCGGATGATGCGCGTCTGATGGCGGCCTTGCAGGAAGGGCTCAGTCTGGAGGCGCATCCGTATGCGCGTTTGGCGGAGTTTTCCGGCTTGGATGAAGACACGGTGTTGCAGCGATTGGCGGACTGGCAGCAGCGGGGCTGGGTCAAAAGGTTGGGGGTGGTGGTGCGCCACCATGAGCTGGGCTGGACGGCCAATGCCATGTGCGTATGGGATGTGCCGGATGAGGCTGTCTCGGTGCTGGGGCAGCAGTTGGCTGCTTTGCCGGAGGTGACATTGTGTTATCGGCGTGGCCGCGATTTGCCAGCCTGGCCTTATAACCTGTATTGCATGATCCATGGCCGGGCGCGTGACGAGGTTGAGGCCAAGGTGGTCGATATCAACAGGCAGATTGGCTTGGCGGGCTACCCACAATCGGTATTGTTTTCCTTGCGCCGTTACAAGCAGCGCGGGGCGCGCTATGTGGATTATCTGGATTATGAGGACGCAGAACCGGGGAGGGTGGTACATGTCTGAACAACCGGCTTTGTCGGCAAGACAGCCGTTGGATACGCTGGATCGACGCATCATCAATGCCTTGCAAGGCGATTTTCCGATTTGTGACGAGCCGTATCGTGTGGTGGCGGCATCGCTGGACTTGTCTGAGGCCGAATTGCTCAGTCGTCTCAAGGCATTGCTTGAACGTCGCGTGCTCACCCGTTTCGGGCCGATGATGCAGGTCGAGCGTATGGGTGGCGCATTTGTCCTCGCGGCACTGGCTGTACCCGAGGCACGCTTTGATGAGGTGGCGCAGCGGGTCAATGCGCTGGCGGAGGTGGCACACAACTATCGGCGTGAGCATGTGCTCAATATGTGGTTTGTTTTGGCGACGGAAACCCCTGCAGGGATCGCCCAGGCGATTGCCCGTATCGAGGCCGCGACGGGTTTGGAGGTGCAGGCTTTTCCTAAGGAACGTGAGTATTTTGTCGAGATGAAATTACAGGCATGAGCATGAATGAGATTCATGAAATGGATGTGACCGATCGCGCGCTCATCAAGGCGACTCAGGGTGGCTTGCCGCTGGTGGCGCGGCCTTACGATGCGGTGGGGCAGGCATTGGGCTTGAGCGGCGCAGAGGTGCAGGCACGTTTGCAGCACTTGCTTGCCGTGGGCGTGATTCGACGTATTGGCGCAGTGCCGAACCATTATGCGATTGGTTATACCGCCAATGGCATGTCGGTGTGGGATGTGGATGATGCCCGAATTGATGCGCTGGGTGCGGCGGTGGGGCGGTTGGATTTCGTCACGCATTGCTATCGTCGTCCCCGTCGTCTGCCGTTGTGGCCGTACAACCTGTTTGCCATGGTGCATGGCAGTGACCGCACCGAAGTGGCGGTGAAAGTGGCGCAGATTGAGGCCTTGCTGGGTGATGCCTGCGCGGCTCGCGATGTGCTCTACAGTACGCGCATCCTCAAAAAAACTGGATTGCGTTTGACCGATTAAGGAAATCTCATGTTTCGTATTACTCAATATTTGCAGGAAGTGTTGCAGCCCACGCCGTTGACTGAAAAGCGCAATCCCCCTGCGCCGGTGGTGATCTGGAACCTGATCCGGCGTTGCAATCTGACCTGCAAACATTGCTATTCGATTTCCGCCGACAAAGACTTCCCCGGCGAATTGACGACCGATGAGATTTTTGCGGTGATGGATGATCTCAAACGCTTTCGTGTGCCGGTGCTGATTTTGTCGGGTGGCGAGCCCTTGTTGCGCCCGGATATTTTTGAGATTGCCAAGCGCGCCAAGCGCATGGGCTTTTATGTCGGGCTGTCATCGAATGGCACGCTGATCGACAAAAATAATATCGACAAAATCGCCGAGTGTGATTTCAATTATGTGGGCGTGAGCCTCGATGGCATGCAGGCGACCCATGACAAATTTCGTCGTCTCGAGGGGGCGTTCGAGGCTTCGCTGGCAGGTATCCGTCTGTGCCGCGATCTGGGGCTGAAGGTCGGCGTGCGTTTCACGCTGACCCAGGACAATGCCCACGACTTGCCCGCCTTGCTGCGTTTGATCGAGGATGAGGATATCGACCGGTTTTATTTCTCGCACCTCAACTACGCCGGGCGTGGCAACAAGCATCGTGAAGATGATGCGCAGCATCGCATGACGCGTGAGGCGATGGATTTGTTGTTCAATACCTGTCTGGACTATTTGCGGCGCGGTGTGGAAAAGGAGTTCACCACGGGGAATAACGATGCGGATGGGGTTTACCTGCTGCATTGGGTGCGTCAGCATTTTCCTGAAAGGGCAGCACATATTCATGCCAAGCTGGCGCAATGGGGCGGTAATTCGAGCGGGGTGAATGTCGCCAACATTGATAATCTGGGCAATGTGCATCCCGATACGATGTGGTGGCATCACAATCTGGGCAATGTGCGCCAGCGTGCTTTTTCCGAGATTTGGCAGGACACTTCTGACCCCTTGATGGCGGGGCTCAAGCAGCGGCCGCGTGTGGTGAAAGGCCGCTGTGGCGAATGTGCGTATTTTGATATCTGCGGCGGCAATACGAGGGTGCGTGCCCAGCAGGTGAGTGGTGACCCGTGGCAGGAAGACCCGGGCTGTTATCTGAGCGATGAGGAAATTGGCGTGGCGCAGGGCGCGAGTGGGGCGCGCTTGCAGGTCACGCCTTGGACGCGGGCTGAAAAGGGGGCGTCATGAAGTGGCATTTACTGTGGGCAGTATGCGGGTGGCTGGCGGTGTCCAGCAGTGTGCTTGCGGATGCACCGGCCTTGTACCAGCAGCATTGTGCGAGCTGCCATGGCGCGGATCGTCTGGGCGGCATGGGGCCGGCGTTGTTGCCGGAAAACCTTGAGCGTTTGCGCAAGACCGAGGCACTCAAAACAGTGCGCGAGGGGCGGACAGCCACACAAATGCAGGGCTTTTCAGCAAGCCTGAAGGCGGAGGAAATCCAGCAGTTGGTGGATTGGATTTATACGCCGGTCATCCCTGCGCCCACCTGGACTGCGGCGCAAATGGCGGCTTCACGCATTGAATATGCTGCGCCCGGCAGCCTGCCGAACAAGCCGGTGGCTTTGTTTGACCAGCGCGACATGATGAATCTGTTTATCGTGGTTGAAGCGGGTGACCATCATGTCTCGATTTTGGATGGGGACAAGCTGGAACGCATCCATCGCTTCCCTTCGCGTTTCGCGTTGCATGGTGGGCCCAAGTTCACGCCAGAGGGACGTTATGTGTTTTTCGCCTCGCGTGATGGCTGGGTGTCAAAGTTTGATATCTGGAATCTGAAAACCGTGGCGGAGATACGCGTCGGTATCAATACGCGCAATGTCGCGGTGTCGGGCGATGGGCAGTATGTGCTGGCGGCGAATTATTTGCCCCATACGCTGGTGTTGCTGGATGCTGATCTCAAGCCCTTGAAGGTGATCGCGGCAACAAACCAGAAGGGCGATAAAACCTCGCGGGTTTCTGCTGTCTATGATGCCGCACCGCGCAAGAGTTTTATTGCGGCAATGAAGGATATCCCGGAAGTCTGGGAGATTAGCTATGACCCCAAGGCCGAGCCGGTGTATGAAGGGCTGGTGCATGACTTCCGCATGGGCGAGGGTAATCCCATGCCCGGGCAGTTTTATCCGCGTCGTACTTTGCTCGATGATGTGCTCGATGATTTCTTCTTTGATGCCAGTTATGAGCATGTAATCGGCGCGTCGCGCGAGGGCGGCAAGGGGCAGGTGGTGTATCTGGATGCGCGGCGCAAGATTGCCGATATCGCCTTGCCGGGGATGCCACATCTGGGCTCGGGCATCAGCTGGAAATGGCAGGGGCGCACGCTGCTGGCTTCGCCGAATCTGAAAGAAGGGGTCATCAGCATCATCGACATGCAGGACTGGAAAACCGTGAAGCAGATTCCCACCCTAGGGCCGGGTTTCTTCATGCGCAGCCATGAAAACAGCCGCTATGCGTGGGTGGATTCGATGATGAGTCCCGCCAAGGATACCTTGCAGGTGATTGATAAAAACACGTTGGAGGTGGTGGAGAAGCTCCGCCCCGTGCCGGGTAAGACGCTGGCTCACGTTGAGTTCACGCGCGATGGTCGTTATGTTTTGGCGAGTTTGTGGGAAACCGATGGCGCGCTGATTGTGTATGACGCGGTGACGCTCAGGGAAGTAAAACGTATTCCCGCCTCTAAACCTGTGGGGAAATACAACCTGTTCAACAAGATCAATCGCTCGGAAGGCACGAGTCATTGAATTACTGGAGGAAGAAAATGCGTGTCAAAAATTTTTGTGTGGTGTTCGGTGCGAGCTGTCTGGTTTTTGCAGGTGAAGCCAGCGCGCAGGTCACGGTCAATGGTGGGAATGTCAGCGTGAACACCGGTAGCGCGGCGGTGAATGTGGATGTGGGGAAAGTGTCGGTCAAAACCGCACCGGGAGGACAAACAGCCGTAGCCACGGGTAACGGCTCGACGGCGGTGAATGTCGCTGGTGAACGGACAACGGTGAAATCTCAAGGTCAGACCGCAGTGGCTGTTGGTTCTGGGCGCAAGGCGATCAATATCGGCTCGGGCAATGTGGTGAGCAATGAGCGTGGCACGATTGATGGCAAGCCCGTGGCAGTACCGATGGAGAAATCGGGAAAATCCAATAAAGGCATGCGCGGTAAGCCGCAGGGGAATGAGGATGAGGATGCTTTCTGGGGAGAAGGCGGTTTTTGGGGGAATGAAGGCGAACCCGGTCGTGAGAAGCGGGTAAAGCGTTGATGGTTTTCGTCAGTAAAAGCCGACACGAGTCAGATGATTCTTTCGTGTTTTTCGATTGAATAGTGCATAGAACACAAAGACTTGTATTGGCTTGATGCATATCAACCTTTTTCTGGGTCGATGGGGCATAATGCGCGCCAAATTGTCACATGTGACGAAATGTCGCAGCTTGTAACCAAATATGACAGCGATGTGCAGTTTTGTTTTTTTTGATTGAAATTTAAGGAGAATCATTGATGAGTGCAGACAAGAACATCAACGAGACGGTGCAGGCTGAAGTTGCAGCACCGCAGGATTTGGGTCGTCGCAAATTTCTGAACACTGCCGCCCTCACGGGGTTGGCGGGTGCTACGTTGTCAGTGGGTCTGACTTCCTGCAAGCAGGAAACGCCGGCGCCGGCTGCTGCTCCTACCGCCCCGACAGCGCCCAAGGCTGAAGCCCATGCGGCAGGGATGTCTACCGAGCGTGCGCCGGGACAATTGGATGATTATTATGGTTTGTGGTCGGGTGGCCATTCGGGTGAAATGCGTGTCTACGGCTTGCCCTCCGGTCGTGAGCTCAAGCGCATTCCGGTGTTCAATCCTGATCTGCTGACCGGTTGGGGCATCACCAATGAATCGAAGAAGATTTTGGGTACGCGCCCCGATGGCAACCTCAAATACCGCACGGGTGACACCCACCATGTGCATGCTTCCTACAATGATGGCACTTACGACGGCAAGTATGCTTGGATCAATGACAAGATTCATAGCCGTCTGGCGCGTGTGCGTCTGGACACCTTTGAATGCGACAAAATTACGGAAATTCCCAATGTCCAGGGTTTCCACGGGGTTTTCCCAGACAAACGTGATCCGGTCGATCAGGCGATCAACCATACGACGCGTGTGTTCTGTGGTTCCGAGTTCGCGATTCCTTTGCCGAATGATGGCCGCGACATGGATGACGGTAGTAAGTATGTATCACTGTTCACCTGTGTGGATTCCGAAACGATGGAGCCGCGCTGGCAGGTTCGCGTGAGCGGCAATATGGATCTGTGCGCCACTTCCTATGACGGCAAGCTGGCCGCTTGTAACCAGTACAACACCGAAGGCGGCATACATTATGAGGACATGATGTCGGCCGAGAAGGATGCTTGCGTATTCTTCAATGTGGCGCGTATCGAACAGGCGGTGAAAGACGGCAAGTTCAAGACCTATGGTAGCTCCAAGGTGCCGGTGGTCGACGGTACGAAAGAAGCCAATGCCGACGCGAAGACCGCGTTGACCTGCTATGTGCCCGTACCGAAGAACCCGCACGGTGTGAATGCCAGCCCGGATGGCAAGTATTTCATCTGCGCCGGCAAGCTGTCGCCCACCGCCACGGTGATCGATCTGGCGCAGGTGCTCAAGTTCTTTGAAGGCGAAGTCAAGGAAACTCAGGATTGCGTCGTCGCCGAAGTGGAAATCGGTCTGGGTCCGCTGCACACGGCCTTCGACGGTCGTGGCAATGCCTACACCACGCTGTTCCTTGATAGCCAGATGGTCAAGTGGAATGTGGATGCTGCCATCAAGTTCTACAAGGGTGACAAGAATGCCAAGTATGTGGTCGATCGTCTCGACGTGACTTATCAACCGGGTCATACCAATGCTTCGATGTCCGAAACCAAGGAAGCCGATGGCAAGTGGCTGGGCGTTGGCAACAAGTTCTCCAAAGATCGCTTCCTGCCGGTGGGTCCGCTGCATTGCGAATGCGAGCAGTTGATCGACATCACGGGCGACAAGATGCGTCTGGCAGCGGATCACACCGCTTGGGGCGAACCGCATGACTTCATCATCGTCAAGCGCGAAATCTTCAAGCCCAAGCAGGTTTATGAGCTGACCGATTTCCCCGAACACGCCAAAGACATGGAGCCCGTGCCGCTGGAGCGCAAAGGTAATAAGGTCACGGTGCGTATCGCATCTCAGGCTCCGACCTACAGCCATCGTGAATTCAAGGTCAAGAAGGGCGATGAAGTCACGCTCTATCTGACCAACCTTGATAAGGTGGAAGATTTGACCCACGGTTTCGCTTTGCCCCAGCACGATATCAACTTCATCGTGAATCCGGGTGAAACCAAGTCGGTGACTTTCAAGGCCGATAAGCCGGGTGTGTATTGGTACTACTGTACTCACTTCTGTCATGCGCTGCACCTTGAAATGCGCGGTCGCATGATCGTCGAGAAGTAAAGGGTTTCGTATCAAAGTTTGAGAGTGGAGTAGTCAGGAGTGTTGGGGGGGACGCAAGTCCCCCCCAGTTTTTTCTGGGGCGAAATTCCCTACTGTGCTTGTTGTTTATGGTTTGCAGCAAGAACAATTGATGTGGCGCAAGGTCTTGCATATAAGAAGGCGTTAATATACTGACCCTTTGGTTTGTTCTTTGCGCGTTGCGTGGTCGATAGTGAGGCTTACGATGAAAAGCATGAAATCTGTGTTCAACATCTTCTGGTGGTTGCTGCTGCTGTTGGGTGGCCTGCCGACGCAGGTATTCGCAGATGCCTATGAATCACACCTGCCGCCCCAGCTCAGTACCGATCCCGATATGTGTGCTTACGCACCGTGCAAGGACGTGATGCCCGGCGCGGATAGTTTTTCACCTCGTAAAGGTCGCCCTTCTTATGTCGAGGCGTACAAAACAGCCGGAAGTCAAAAAACCCTGCTGGGTTATGTCTTTCTGTCGACAGATATTGTCGATATCCCGGCTTACTCGGGTAAACCTGTGGTGACCTTGATTGGTATGGATACCAAGGGGGTGTTTACCGGAGCCAAGGTGCTCAAGCACTCGGAACCGATCCTGCTGTTGGGGATACCGGAATCGAAACTGATTGCTTACATCCAGCAGTACGTCGGTAAGTTTGTGGGTGACAAGGTTGAGATTGGCAAGTCGCACGTCGAGCCGGGTGTGGTGAATCTGGATGCCATCAGCGGTGCCACCGTGACAGTGATTGCCCAGAATCAGGTCATGATGCGATCTGGCTTGGAAGTGGCGAAGCAGGTCGGTATCGTCAAGCCCAAAATCCGGCCACAGGCAAAGTTCACGCCGATCAACGAAAAGCTTAGCTGGGATCAGTTGGTCAAGGAAGGCAGCGTTCAGCGTTTGACCATCCAGGCTGCGGATGTGGGTTTGCCGCCTTCGTCCAAGCCGTTTATCGACATGAACTTCGGTTATCTCAATACGCCCGCGGTGGGGCGAAGCATCCTCGGCAATACGGGCTATACCTCCTTGATGGCGCGGCTGAAACCAGGCGAGCACGCCATTTTTATCATTGCCAATGGTGCGGAATCCTTCAAGGGTTCGGGCTTTGTTCGTGGCGGTATTTATGATCGGGTGCAGGTCAATCAAGAGGGTGATGTCAGCACCTTTCGCGATCTGGATTATCTGAATCTATATGGTATCGAGGCTGCGGGTGCGCCGGCGTATCAGGAGTCGGCGATTTTCATTATCCGCAATGCGAGCTTTTCCGGGGCTTATCCGTGGAATCTCGTCTTCCTCGGCAACAAGGTCGATCGTGATACGGGCATGCGCACGTTTGCGACCTTTGAGCAGGAATACTGGGTCTCTGGTCGTTATTTGGAAGGTGGACGACCGGACTATCAGCGGCCTGATCCCACCTGGCTGAAGGTGTGGAAGAGCCAGCCCTTGAAGATCGTGCTGTTCGCACTGTTGCTGTTGGCGGCTGGGGGCGTTTATGCCAGTCGCGACATCTTGGTGCGTCGTGCCGAGCGCAAGGACAAACGCTGGGTGTCAATTCCGAAATATACCTTGTGGGTATTGAGTATCGGCTACGCCGGTTTTTACCTGATGGCGCAGCCGTCGATTACGCAGGTGCTGACCTGGTTTCATTCGGTACTTTTCCAGTGGGAATGGGGTCTGTTCCTTTCCGACCCCTACATTTTCCTGTTCTGGTTGTTCATCATCGTCACCACCTTCTTCTGGGGGCGGGGGATGTTCTGCGGCTGGTTGTGTCCCTATGGCTCGCTCAGCGAAATCATTTTCAAGATCGCTGGAAAAATCGGTTTGAAGCGTTTTCAGACGCAGCTCCCTGATGCTTGGCATGACCGGCTCAAATGGCTCAAATATGCAATCTTCCTCGGCTTGCTGTTTGTTTCTTTCTACTCGATGGGGTTGGCGGAGAAACTCGCGGAAATCGAACCTTTCAAGACGACTTTCCTCGTGGGGGTGTGGAATCGTTCATGGCCGTTTGTCTTGTACTTCTCGGTGCTGTTCATCCTGGCGATGTTTATCGAGCGCTTCTTTTGCAAGTACCTGTGCCCGTTGGGGGCGAGTCTGGCGATTCCCTCGACTTTCCGTTGGTGGGGCTTGAAGCGCAAGTCAGAGTGCGGCCCTTGCAAGGCGTGTGCGGTGGGTTGTGGCTCGCAGGCAATTGACGGCACGGCTGGCAGCATCGACCAGCGCGAATGTTTGCTGTGTCTGGATTGCATGGTCATGTATTACGACGATCATGCCTGCCCGCCGCTGGTTCAGGAGCGCAAGGCGCGCACCAAGGCAGGACAGCCATTGACACCGATCGGTGCGAATGGATATTACATCCCGATCCAGCCTGTTCCATCGACACCACCGGTGCAGGAACAGCCGAAGATCGGCTGGGCCGCCTGGCTGTATAGCGAGCTGATCGATCATCTGTTCCCCTGGCGGACTCAGGCAGTACAAGGGCGCCCGGTGTTTTTCAAAGCCTTGGTGGCCGCCTTGACGATGCTGGTGACTTGGGTCTGGTTGCTCGGTGCGGCAGGCAAACTGGGAACCGGCATCATTCTCGGTTGGTGGCTCGCTTGGAGTGTGTATGAAATCATCGAGCGTATGCACAGCAAGCCTTATGTCAAGGAAGGCCCGTGGTGGGGGAATACGCTGCGCCCGGCGCGCTGGCCGGACATGATGGCGTATGTGGGCATGAAAAACCTGCTGATCGGCGTGGCCTTGTTCCTGCTGATGAAATTCGTGGGTGTGCTGTCTTTCCTGCAAGGACTGCCGGAGTTGAAGGGCTTTTATTGATGGTGCTTGTGGGGATGCGTGGCATGCGTGGATTGCAGTCTGTGCTCGCCAGTGCCGTGAGTCTGCTGGCAGCCTCCTGCTTGCAGGCGGCAGAGTGGCGCGTCCAGCCTGGGCAATCCATTGCCGCCAGCATTCATCAGGCAGCGGCGGGCGATACCGTGTTGATCGAGCGTGGGCGTTATGAGGAAAACCTGTTCATTGACAAGCCGCTGACCCTGCGTGGCATCAACCGGCCGACGATTACCGGTGGGCTTAAGGGGGATGTGATTCGGGTGACGGCTCCTGATGTCACCCTTGAAGGCTTGATTGTGACCGACTCGGGCGATAGCCTCGAAAAGCAGAACGCGGGGGTTTATTTGTATCCCGGCGCGCATCGGGCCAAAGTGTTGAACTGTGTCATCGCTTATACCTTGTTTGGCTTGTGGATCGAAAAGTCCAACGATGTCGAGATTCGCGGCAACAACATTACGGGTTTGCGCGACCATCTGTCCTCACAGCGCGGCAATGGTATCCAGCTCTATAACACGCGAGGGGCGCGGATATTTGATAACAATATCAGCTATACCCGCGATGCCCTGTATGTTGATGTTTCGCATCATGCGGTTTTTCGCGGCAACCGTATGCACCACGCGCGTTATGGCACGCACTATATGAACTCCTACTTTAACCTGTGGGAGAACAATGACAGTTATTACAACCGGGGCGGATTGGCCTTGATGGAAGTGCGTAACCAGACCATCCGCAACAATCGTGCTTGGGGAAACTCCGATCACGGCATCATGCTGCGTACCATTCAGGATTCTCTGGTGGAGAACAATGTCGTGGCAGGCAACCAGCGCGGCTTCTTCATTTACGATGCGGAGTTCAACACCCTGCACGGCAATCTGGTAATCGACAATCATGTCGGTGTGCATTTGTGGGCCGGTTCGACGCGCAATAGTGTTGAGAAAAACGATTTCATCGACAACCGCGAGCAGGTGCGCTATGTGGGCGCGAAAGATGAGCCGTGGGGTGTCAAGCAGGGTAATTACTGGAGCAATTATCTGGGCTGGGATCGTGATGGCAATGGCATGGGTGATGTGCCGTATGAGGCAAATGACATGGTTGATCGGCTCTCCTGGCGGCATCCCATGATGAAACTGTTGTTGAGCAGCCCCGCACTACAATCGCTGCGCCTGATTGCGCGGCAGTTTCCGCTGCTGCGCGCATCCAGCGTGGTGGATCCTCAGCCGCACATGCGGCCTTTTCACAAGAACTGGAGAGACTGGATTGGCAAACAGTTCGTTGATTAGCGTACGCAATGTTCGCAAGCATTTCGGTGAAGTGTATGCCGTGGATGGCGTTGACCTCGATATCGAGAAGGGCGAGATTTTCGGCCTGATCGGACATAACGGCGCGGGCAAAAGCACGATGTTCAAGATGCTGCTGGGGCTGCTGCCCGCCACCGCTGGCGAGATTCGTATCGAGGGAACCGCCGTGCATGGTGCGGCTTTTCGCGAGGTGCGCCGAAAAATTGGTTATCTGCCTGAGAATGTGGTGTTCTATGACAACCTCAGTGGTCTGGAAACGCTTTATTTCTTTGCCGATCTGAAAGGCGCATCACGCAGCGAAGCCCAGCCTGTGCTGGAAAAGGTGGGTTTGGGGCATGCAGCTCAACGGCGCGTGAAAGGCTACTCCAAAGGCATGCGCCAGCGTCTGGGCTTTGCCCAAGCCTTGCTCGGCAAGCCCGCACTGCTGTTTCTTGACGAGCCGACCAATGGTCTCGACCCCGAAGGCATCCGCGAGTTTTATGCCATTTTGCGCGAATTGAAGGCGCAGGGCGTGACCGTGGTGCTGACCTCGCACATCCTCTCGGAAATTCAGGAACGGGTGGATCGTCTGGCGATCATGAAGTTGGGTAAGGTGCAAGCCTTGGGTACGTTACAGTCTTTGCGTGAACAGAATGATCTGCCGCTTCAGATTGAGGTGCGTCTGGGCGGTGATGGTGTGGAACGCCTGCGTGCCGCCTTGACGCATTTGACGGTGGAAAACCTGCAAATACAGGGCGACCATGTGGCTTTGCAATGTCGTCGCCACGACAAAATGGCGGTGCTGGAGGCATTGACCTCGCTGGACGGTAAGGTGCTCGATTTGCATGTGCGTGAACCTTCGCTGGAAGACGTATTTCTCGGCTATGCGGGATAACGCAAAATGACTATTGAACTCAAACAAATTGGCGTGATCGCCGGCAAGGAATTCTGGGATCGCATTCGCAATCGCTGGGTGCTGGCGGTGGCGGTGGTGTTTACCGCACTGGCACTGGTTATCGCCTATTTCGGCGCGGCACAGCAGGGCAGCGTGGGCTTTCGTGGCGTGGAAATTACGATAGCCAGTCTGGTCAGTCTGGTGATTTACCTCGTGCCGCTGATTGCCTTGATACTCGGTTTCGATGCCATCGTCGGCGAGCGTGAACGCGGTTCGCTGGATTTGCTTTTGTCGATGCCCATCACCCGGCTGGAGTTGTTACTGGGTAAGTTTTTTGGCTTGTCGGCGGCCTTGTCGTTTTCCACCATCGCTGGATTTGGTGTGGCAGGCATCGTGCTGGCTTCGAACATGTCGCTGGATGCGCTGTTTCATTATTTCGGTTTCATCGTCAGTTCCATCCTGCTGGGCATGTCTTTTTTGAGCTTGGCGGTGACGGTGTCGGTCATGGCCAGCGATCGCACCAGTGCCAGCGGTATCGCCATTGCCTTGTGGTTTTTCTTCGTGTTGGTATTCGATCTGCTCTTGCTTGGCATACTGGTCGCCACAGGAGGCGAGATGGGGAACCTGGGTAGCAGCCTGTTTCCCTATCTGCTGTTTCTCAATCCTGCTGATATTTTCCGTATCCTCAATGTGTTCACTCTGGAAGAAGTCCGCACCTTATATGGCCTGGCGACAGTGTTCCCTGCCCATCTGTCGAACCCGTGGCTGCTGGGGGGCGTGATGGTCTTGTGGATCGTGGCTCCTCTTTCGCTTGCTGCCTGGAGATTTAAATGAAATTGTTTGCCCGTCGATGGATGTTCGTGGCTCTGCTGGGTTTGACGGCGTGTAGCCAGACCGAACAGGCTCCGCCCGCGCCACAAGAGATTGCCCAGGGAACCTCCTGCACGCTGGACGGCATGCTGCTCGCCGATTTCCCCGGCCCCAAGGCGCAGATTCATTACGTGCAGGGGGCGACGGAGTTCTTCTGCGATACCGTGGAAATGTTCTCGATCACTCTGCGCCCCGAGCAGCAGAAGAAAATCCGCGCAGTGTATGTGCAAGACATGGGCAAGACCGACTGGAATAGCCCGCAAGGCCATTGGATTGATGCCAAGACAGCGGTCTATGTGCAAGGCAGCAAATTGCGTGGCTCGATGGGACCGACCTTCGCTTCCTTTGCGGATGAGGGGGCAGCTAAAGCTTTTGTCGAAAAAAATGGTGGCAAGCTGCTGCGCTTTAATGAAATCACCCCGGATATGGCCGCCCTCGACGGGGGTGCGCTTCACGATCAGAGGATGTAAAGGCATGGCTGATTTTTTTAGTGATATAGACTACGAAGATGCCGAACAGATGGAGCAGCTTGCGCGCCTGATGTTCGAGTTGCGTAGCGGCCGCGATACGCTGCTGAAGCAATATGAAGTGACCGATGCGGTAGGCTTGCTCGATAAGATTCGCCGTGGCGACTTGCCTGAGCATCCGACTTACGAACATTATCTTTCGCTCAATATCCTCGAAGAAATGCGTGAGACGGTGCGTAAGGAGCTGAAAGAATTTTTACCGGGAGTCAAGCGCGTATGACTTTGCATCTCGAACTCAAGGAGCAGATCGAATCGGCCTACGCGGCACAACTGCCGGGTGGCGCGCAACTCAAACAGGATGCGCTGCTGCTGGCGTTTGACACGGGTCTGGTGATGGAATTGCGCTTCGCTTCGGCGGATGAATATGCGCTGGCCTGGTTGTGGGGCGATGCTGAACTACGCATCGACACTGCGCCATTACATCCACAACTGGCGACACAGCCGAATCATTTGCATGACGAAGAGGGGCGCCTGCGTGATGATCCGCTAACCACGCCAGGAGCTGCGCCCTGGGAGAACGTGCGTAAATTGATCGACGCGGTTTTGATCGACCCTTTGCTTCATACCTGACCACTGACCGATAAGGGAGATCAATATGTTGCGTTTTTTGTCTGCAGTGTTGCGCCGTTTTGTTCTGATAGCCTTGCCATTGATTGCGCTGATGTTTGCCTTGCCCAGCCATGCGGCAGAGGGGGATGCCTTGCCGCCTGTTGCGCTCACCAAAGAAATGCGCTGTCCGGTGTGTGGCATGTATCCGGCGCGTTATCCGAAGTGGATGGCGCAGGTGGTTTTTACCGATCGTGAATCCAAGGCATTTGACTCACCGGCGGATTTGTTTCGCTTCCTGAACAACATGGCGCGCTACGAGCGCAAACATGGGGCAGCAGATATTGGAGCTATTTATCTGACAGACTATGCCAAAGGCGGTTGGCTGGAAGCGAAGCGCAGTTGGCTGGTTTTAGGTTCCAGCGCGCGCGGGCCGATGAATAATGCCGATCTGCCTGCTTTTGATAGTCAGGCAGCGGCGGAACAGTTTGCCAAAAGCAACGGGGGTAAGGCCTTGGCCTTTGATGCGGTGACCTCCGGGGTCATCAGCTCATTGGGCGGGCATGATGCGAGCCATACCCACTGATTGAACAGTTGAACCCGTTAAATCCCCTGTTTCAGGCTGGCCTCGATAAAACTGTCGAGGTCACCATCGAGCACCTTTTGAGTGTTGGAAATTTCGATGTTGGTGCGCAGATCCTTGATGCGACTTTGGTCAAGCACATATGAACGAATCTGGTGTCCCCAGCCGACATCCGTCTTGCCCGCTTCGAGTTTGTCGGCTTCGGCCTGACGCTTGCGTAACTCAGCTTCGTAGAGACGCGACTTGAGCATGGTCATCGCCTCGGCCTTGTTGCGATGCTGTGAGCGGTCGTTTTGGCACTGCACCACGATGCCGCTGGGGATGTGGGTGATGCGCACGGCGGAGTCGGTCTTGTTGATGTGCTGTCCACCCGCGCCCGAGGCGCGGTAGGTGTCGATGCGCAGATCGGCGGGATTGACGTCCACCTCGATGGAGTCGTCAATTTCAGGGTAGATGAACACGCTGGCAAACGAGGTGTGGCGGCCACCCGAGGAATCGAATGGGCTTTTGCGTACCAGTCGATGCACGCCGGTTTCCGTGCGTAAAAAACCAAACGCATATTCGCCATCGACCTTGATCGAGGCACTGCGGATGCCTGCTACATCGCCCGGCGTGTCTTCCAGCAGTTCGGTTTTATAGCCCTTGCGTTCGCAATAGCGTAGATATTGGCGCAGCAGCATGCTCGCCCAGTCGCAGGCTTCAGTGCCGCCCGCACCGGCTTGAATATCGATAAAGCAATTATTCGGGTCGAGCGGATTGGCAAACATGCGTCGGAATTCCAGTCCGCCGACGATCTTTTCCATGGCTTCGATATCGCCGATCACGCTTTCCAGCGTTTCTTCGTCTTCCTCGCTGCGCGCCAGATCAAAGAGATCTTTGGCATCGATCAACTGCTGGCTGAGGCTGTTCAGGGTCAGCACGACATCTTCCAGCGATTTCTTTTCCCTACCCATGGCTTGGGCGCGCTGGGCATCATCCCAGACCTTCGGGTCTTCCAGTGCCTGATTCAGTTCTTCAAGCTTTTCTGCCTTGGCAGGATAGTCAAAGATACCTCCGTAGTTCGTCACCACGATGGGTGAGGTCGGCGAGATGATTGCTAACGGCGTTGAGGCGTTCGGCTTCCATGATGTGGGTACGGTTTGACGATGGAAAGTGGAAAGCGCGGAATTATACCTTTGCTGCTGCGGCAGATTGAAGGGTGGGCTGCAAAGAAACATCTCCTGTAGCGATCGAAGGGTCATTATTTTGACTTTGGCTCCGATGCCCGTCTTCCAACTTGATGACCCGATCGGCGTAGCTGAAATAGGCATCGTCATGCGTGATGACGATAGCCGTCTTGCCGCGTGATTTCAGTTCGGGCAGCAGTTCGGTGTAAAAAACACGTTTGAAAGCTGGGTCCTGATCCGCTGCCCATTCATCGAAGAGATAAATGGGGCGATCTTCTAGATAGGCTGAGACCAGCGCCAACCGTTTTCGTTGTCCTGTTGAAAGCCCCAGAGTCGAAAACCGGCCATCGACGACCTTGACTTTGTGGGTCATACCCAATGCATCGATGTAATGTTGGGCTCGGGACGACAGCGTGGTCTGGTCGGGATCTGGTTCGAGCAGATGTTCGAAGAGATGGAAATCAGCGAACACGGCAGAGAAATTCTGCCGATAGGTGTCGATATTTTCTTCGGTCACGGGATGGCCATTCACCGTGATGCTGCCTTCATCGGGGCGATAAAGGCCGAGGATGAGCATGGCCAGCGTGGTCTTGCCACTACCGTTGCCGCCCACGATGTAGAGAATTTCGCCTTGCTGGATGGATAAGTCCAGTGGCCCGAGTACGAACTGGCTGTCATCGCTACTGCTGGGATAGTGATGGCGGATAGCGGTGAGCCTCAGCGTCCAAGCCTCTTTGGGTTGAGCCAGAACCTGTGTGTCTTCAGGGGAAGGAGCACGCGTCATCGATGGGTCGGTCGTCTGTGCCAGATCTCGATCGAGCTGTTGCAACCTTTTCAATGCGATGTTGGCTTGATGAACGATGGGGATGGAAAACACCAGTTCGCTGATGGGGCGCACCAGATAAAGCAGCGTGAAAATGGTCGTGATGATGGCTTCGTCTGATTGGGGCAGGACACGAGGTGCGACGAACAACAAGAGTCCAATCATGACAAAAAATAGAATGGCACCGACATTGACGGCCATGTTGTAACCCGTCATGCCACGGGTGAATGCTGTTTTGAATTCTTGTGCTTCGGGGGAGATGATCTTTTCGACAAAAAGTTTGCCGCGATGGGCATTGAGTTGCAGCTCCTTGCTGCCTTCGACAAGATTACGGAAATGCTCATAGAGCGTTTCCATCTTTTCGCGTACTTTTTTGAGTTGATTTCGCGGATGGTGCTCTACAGCGAAAAAAATTACGATGCCGAGTGTCAGAAAAAATAGCAGCATCAGAAAAGCAGGGAATGACAGCCAGGCCAGATAAGCGAAACAGGACAGCGTGATGATGAAATTGCCAAATCCAATCGGCATCCAGACAAAAGCCTCGGTGAAGCTGTCGATGTCTTTGGTGAGCATGACCAGCAAACCCGGTTTGCCGAGTTGTTGCAGATCTTTTTGTGGTGTGGTGAGTACTTTGTGGCTTAGGTCGAGGCGTAATTGATAAATGGCAGTTTGTGTCAGATACAGTAATGAAATTTCGGTGGTGCACTTGCTGAGAAAATGCAGCAGGGCAACACTGAGAAACAGACCGGCCATTGTGGGGAGTGGAAGATTACTGCCCGTGATGCCCTTGCCAATGAGGGCAATCATGGCAGCTCCGCTCAGTCCGGCCAGCAGACCACTCAGTGTAGCGAGCATGAACAGTTTCGCGGATTGGCGATAAAGATAAACAACGAGGTTCATGGCGCGGGGTGAATGGAGCAGCAGGATAGCTGGCAGTGTTCGCTATCCTGCGTCGTATCAGGTGCGTAGCTCGGGTGTCAGATGAGGCTCGATGGCCTGCAATAATTGAGCGAACACCTTGGGGTTGCCTGCTACGAAGTTTCCATTTTTCAGATAGTTTGGCTCCCCGGTTAAATCACCGACCAGCCCCCCCGCTTCGGTAATCAGCAGTGCGCCTGCGGCCATGTCCCAAGGGCTGAGACCGAATTCCCAGAAGCCATCCAGACGACCGGCGGCAACATAGGCCAGATCCAGCGAGGCTGCACCCGGGCGTCGCATTCCGGCTGTTTTCTGGGCGAGGTCGCGGAAGATGGCGAGATAGGCATCGATATGCGTGAAGCTGCGATAGGGGAATCCGGTTCCGATCAAGGCTTCATGGAGCTTGGTTCGGTTCGACACGCGAATTCGCTTGTCATTGAGGAAGGCACCACCGCCCTTGCTGGCGGTATAGAGATCGTTTCGGCTCGTGTCATAAACCACCGCCTGATTCAATACACCTTTATGCGCCAAGGCGATGGAAACCGCATATTGCGGAAAGCCATGAATGAAGTTGGTCGTGCCATCCAGCGGGTCGATGATCCACTGAAACTCCGCCTGCTCATCGCCAGATGCACCGGATTCCTCTGCTAAAATCGCGTGATCCGGGTAGCTTTCGCGCAGCATTTCAATGATGGACTGTTCGGCAAGCTTGTCGACTTCCGTGACAAAATCAGCCTGTTGTTTGGTACTGATCTTGAGCTGCCCAACATCGAGACTGGCGCGGTTGATGATTTGTCCGGCACGGCGTGCGGCCTTGACAGCAGTATTGAGCATGGGGTGCATGAGGTACTTTCGTGTTTCAAATATCACAGTAAGCGCGGGTGCATCACTGAAACGAAGCATTTCTCCGGCAACAAGCGAGTAATTTTAATATGAACACTCCCTCATCGCTTGCGCGTATACGGATAATTCTTTCTCATCCTAGCCATCCTGGAAACATCGGTGCTGCTGCGCGCGCCATGAAAACGATGGGCTTGTCTCGTTTGACGCTGGTGTCACCCAAACGATTTCCGGATGAAGAAGCGACGGCGCGTGCTTCAGGAGCCGGGGACGTACTGGCGCAGGCACAGGTTTGCGACACGCTGGATGAAGCCTTGGCGGATGTCGTGCGAGTAGCGGGTATCACAGCGCGTCGCCGCGATCTGGCGGCTCCATTTCACTGGGCGCGTGAAGGTGCCACGGCTTTGCTACAGGAAATCCCTCAAGGGCGAGGGGATGTGGCACTCCTGTTTGGCAACGAAACAGCGGGGCTCACCAATGAAGAATTGGCGCGTTGTCATCTAGGCATCATGATTCCGGCGAACCCGGAATACTCATCGCTGAATCTGGGTGCGGCCATACAGTTGATGTGCTATGAGCTTCGTATGGCGGCAATCACTTCTGAAGCCCCTCCGCAAGGAGAGGGCATACCCGCGACCATGGAAGAAGTCGAAGGCTTGCATACGCATTGGGAGCAAGTGGCAATCGCGACCGGATTCCTCGATCCCGCACACCCCAAACGGCTCATGCCGCGCTTGCGACGTTTGTTCGCACGTGCACGACTGGAACACGATGAAGTCAGTATCCTGAGAGGCTTTCTTTCAACCGTCGAGCAGCCCAGAGTGCGGCGCAAGAAATAAGCTGCGAAGGGTGTAGGGTACGGTAATGAATCAACCTGCGTTTTCCAAAATGGAAATGGATTGATTGCATACGGTAAAACACCACCCCGTCCGGCTTCGCCGGCCACCCCTCCACTGGAGGGGAATTATTCATGGATGCTGAACGAAACACTCATTTGCTGGATGGAAGTTTCCCTTCACAAGAGGAGAATGATTCGCAGCTGCTGTATGAAATTCTCATTGAGTGAAAGAAAATTCCTCTCCGTGGAGGGTGACCGACGTTTCAGCTCGCAATGTCACATTGGGGGCGGCGAAGGACATTCCCCTCCAGTGGAGGGGTGGCCGGCGAAGCCGGACGGGGTGGTCGTCTCAGGTTAACGTGCATGGTAGCCGTCTCCACCCACAGAGGATGAAACAAACGTTACCCGAGACACCCACCCCACCCATCCCCCACGGACGGCTTTGCACAGCCGTCCGGCTTCGGCGGCACGGAGCAGTGCTCCGTGAAACCCCGCCTACGCCCCCTCAAGGGGCGGCTACTAATTTGCTCGCTACGCTCGAAGCTTCAACCCGACTCCGTTTTCGTTGTTTCACGCTAACGAGGCAGTAACCACATCGTCGCAGCCGCGTAGCAATACGATACGATGACCGCTTACTTCTTGGCAGAGGCTCTTTGAGCATGGTCATCTGCCTTCATTTTGGCGATGATTTCATTCATGGCCGCGTGGTCGTTTTGGGGTGTGACCGCTTCACCGACGGCAGGACCTTTGACAGCAGCCGGGGCAGCAGCCGGGGCAGCAGCCGGGGCAGCAGCAGGAGCAGCAGCAGGAGCAGCGGCAGGCTTGGTGGCATCCGTAGCGAAAGCAGAGGTGGAGGCTGCCAGCATGGTGGCAAGCAACAGGGTGATCAGTTTGTTCATGAGAGTTTCCAAATTTATAAATGGTGGGAATATCGTTTAGTTCGAGCAGGTGAAAAATACAGCCTCGGGATTATAAAACTCTGCTGTCGCTTAAGGTATGTTCAACCTAGAAACCGCAGTTGACCGCTTGCCTTGACAAAAAGTTCCGTTATTGCTATGAGTTTCAAACTGTTTGCAAGCTTCACCTTACAGGTGAGACCGCTACGCCGTCGATTGCACATTTTTTGGGCTGCCTAGCTTCGTTGCTCTTCGTTGCAGGGAGCAGCCATGCGCCTTATCGCGCCTTGCCAGACAGCCCAAAAAGCGCACACTCGAAGGCGTCCAACTACCGTTTCTAGGTTCAATTTGCTTTGTTGCTTTTTTGGGTGATGGGTTTCCGGCAGATATTTTTCAAACACTCTCTCGTAATTCGAGAAAGCGTTCCCCTGTGACGTGTACGAAAATCCCTTCGCAACTGGCAGTGAGCACGCCATTGGCGCGGATTTCACCTGACATGACATTGCGTCGGCCGCGCACTTCCTTGACGCGACCGGTCAATTCAAGGTCGGTGTTGAGGGGGGTTGGAAGATGAAAACGTACATTGATGGCGCCCGTGACGCCCGGTTGCCCGGTCATGATTTGTGCGATTCCCAGAAAATGATCGAAGAGCGCGCAGACAAATCCACCATGCACCGTACCGGGCGGGCCTTCATACGCCCATCCTAAGTTGGCACGCCCATACCCTGTTTCACCATCGACCCACACCACGAAAGGGGGCGCAACAGGATTGCTTTTACCATCCATGGGACTGAGTTCATAGCTGAGGCTACCCCAGGTGCCGTAACGTCCGCTCCCTTGGTCGGCGTGTTCAAAAGCCTTGCGCCCCATGAGTCGTTGGGCTTGATTGAGTTTTTCAGTCTCTTGGCGCACGATGGCTGCCGCTGACCGTAGGTGGGCTGCGTCGCTGGTGGTCGTAACCAGGGTGGCCGTCAGTTGACGAATGGCTTCGGCCAATTCGCGTTTGGCGGCCCACTCGTCATTGAGTGCCGTCTTGATGTCAGATGATAGAAAGGGATTGAGTATCTCGGGTTGTTCAGAGGATGCAGACGACATGAGCGTGTTCCTGCGCGGTGAAACGGTTATTTTTGCATGTCCCTATGCAGCGTGGCGAACTGCAATAAAATTATCAACTCTGCGACGCGCTGTATTGACGATGGTATGAACTCATTTATGAATAAGAGCTTGGGGTTTGCTGGGTTGTGCTTTTGTCTGATACAAACCGCTTGGGCGGGGGGCTATATCAATCATCTCGGTATGCGTTTCGTCGATATTCCCGCTGGCAGTTTTTACATGGGTGCTTGCAAGTTCGCTCCCGGACAGGCGGCCAGCAGTGCGGCGTGTCCTTCGGGCGCAGCAACGGATCCGGATGCTTATGCCGACGAAATACCGCAACATCGCGTGACCGTGAAAGCCTTTCAGATGGGGCGCACCGAAGTCACCCTAGGGCAGTTTCGTCACTATGCTGAGGCAGGCGGGCAGACCCATTTGTTCAATGATGCTTTCCGACGTGCCAATGAAGGGCAGGGGGATACGACGCCCGTGGTGATGGTGAATTGGGAAGATGCCCAGGCTTTCATCACTTGGCTCAATCGGAGTAAATCAGCACAGGATCAGGCGGTCTATCGCTTGCCCAGTGAAGCAGAGTGGGAGTATGCCGCACGGGGCGGAACGACAACACGCTATTATTTTGGCGATGCGGTCGAGAAAACTTTTGGGCAATACGCTTGGTATGACAAGAATGCCGGTAATCGTCAGCGTGTGGTGGGAGGCAAGAAACCGAATGCTTATGGCCTGTACGACATGCTGGGTAACGTCTGGGAATGGACGGAAGATTGCTGGAATGAGAACTATGTGGGTGCGCCCACAGATGGCAGTGCATGGACTCAAGGAGATTGCACACGTCGCGTCGTGCGCGGCGGTTCGTGGTACGACGTCCCGCCTTATTTGCGCGTTACCCTGCGCTTTGGCGATCGCGCAAGCCGACGCATCAATTACGATGGCTTTCGTGTCGTGAGAGTTCCGTCGCTGTAGTCTAGGCTTACCACGACTCTGATTAACGTGAAATACAAAAATCAGAGTCGCGATGTTGGATTGAAGCTTTGAGCGTAGCGAACCAATCAGTAGCCGCCCCTTGAGGGGGCGTAGGCGGGGTTTCACGGAGCACTGCTCCGTGCCGCCGAAGCCGGACGGCTGTGCAAAGCCGTCCGTGGGGGATGGGTGGGGTGAGTGTATCTGTTATCGGGTAACGATTATTCCATCCTCTGTGGGTGGAAGTGTGGAGAGGGCTACCATGATCGTTAGTGGTGGCTAAGGAGATGGGGGTGCCGGAGACACTTCCAATCCGTGCATTTCAGGCAGGTGTTGCAGCCAAGGACTCAAGCCCGTGTCATGGGCGATGACGAAGAAGAGTAGCGAGGCTAGCAGGATGTTCTTGATGCCCACGTAAGCGGCCATGTCAGCCCAGTTGGCCGGCCGGAGGCGGCGTTCCCACCAAGCACCTTCGCGCACGACAGGCTTTACTTTCATGCGGACAGCAACTTCATAAAGACTCCATGCCAGCCACCAGCCGAGGACAGGCTGGTGTTCCAGTTTGCCTGCGGCACACAGTAGCCATGCCCATGTGGTGAGACTGGCCAGTATCAGGCCAATGATGTTGTAGATGAGATCTTCCTTGATGACGCTGCCACGCCAGGGGAAGAGGTCGACGATTTCAGCCCCCATCCAGGCGGCGACACTCAGGCGTGCAGGGGGAGCGTGCGTGTGTTTGGCTTGAATCTGAACCTGAGACGGAGCCGGAGTTACTGGCACGATGGGAATGTAATAGCCATTGGCACCGATGGCTGTGAGCGCTTGTCCGGTTTTACCGCGATGCTTGCGTTCTTTGACGAGGGGCGGGCAGGCGTGATCGTCGTAATACAGGATCATGCAATCGAGGCACAACAGACATTCACGTTGATCGATCTGCCCTGTAGTTCGGTCGATGGCTTGTGATTCGCAGCCGACTGCGCAGGCCTTGCAAGGACCGCATTCATTCTTGCGCTTGAGCCCCCACCAGCGGAAGGTGGAGGGAATGGCCAGACTTGCCCCCAAGGGGCAGAGGTATTTGCAGAAAGGGCGCTCTGTGAATAGGGAGGCGACAATCAGCACAGTCCAGAACAGGACGTAAGGCCAACTGCGGTTCCAGACGCCGACCAGGAAAGTGGTTTTGAACGGTTCGATTTCAGCGAGCTGTTCTGCCAGTTCCAGTGAATGGAAGGAGGCAGCGAATAGCCCTAGAAAAATCGCGTATTTGAGCCATTTCAGCTTGTCATGCAGCTTGACGGGTAATTCTCGCTGCCAGCGTTTTAGCCCGAGTTTGCCAGCGATTTTGTAGAGCAGTTCGGTCATGGTGCCGTAGGGGCACATCCAGCCACAGAACATGCCGCGTCCCCAGAAGAAGACGGTAATGATGATGAACCACCAGAACAGGAAGATGAAAGGGTCTGAGAGAAAGAGTGGCCATTCCCATTTGAATAGCAGCGCGTGGAGCAAGGTCAGCACTTGAGTGATGGAAGGCTGCGCCATCAGGAAGAAGCCGGCAAAGCCGATGGCCACTAGCCAGAGGGCGTATTTTGGAATGTTGACCCAACGTTTGTCTTTATGAGATGCACGGCGGATGAGCGGGTCACGCAAGGCATAGAGTGCGCCGCCTGCCAGCAGAAACAGCAGGAATAAGGTGATTTCCAGGGGGCGACCTTTCCAGATGCGTAGCCAGGTGGGATCAGGCGGCGTGTAGGCGGGGTGTCCTCCCTGAAGGTATTGGCCAGGCAGCCAGTATTCTTTTTCGAAATTGGTGAAAACGGGTTGAGCTGTTTTGGGGTCGAGTTTGCTGCCGCGAAAGATGAGTCGCCAAGGATAGGCAGCGGAAAAATTGGGGCTGCGCAGGATGAAAATGGCGGCTTCGGAATAGGGGGGGGCGTGGGCGGCATGAATGTTGTTCAGCACCAACGAGTCGATATCGCGAAAGGTGAAGGAGTCCATGTCCTGACCGATGAGGATGCGATCGAAAATCCCGCCGTGCACGAATCCCACGCCCTTGAAAGATTCTGTCCCGTTGCCAATGACGGCAATGGCGTGTTCGTCCGGCTTGAGACGCGACATGAGATTCTCGTAGCCTTCTTCTCCGAGCAGGCTGCGGCCGATATCAGGGGCATTGAGATAGCCAAAATACAGATCCATGTAAGGTCGCCCTGTTGTGGGCAGGCCGACGGCCGAGGGTTCTACCGTCAGGCGTTGCAGACTGCCATCGGCGACCAGGGCGGGCCAGTCCTTGACTTGATCGGTGGCGGGCATCAGGTGCGCTGAAGGACGCTCCATGCTTTTAAGGATGCCCACCTGCTTAGCAATGGCGATGCTGGAGTGAAGAATCACCTGATTTTCTGAAATTACGGTGACGGTTGCCGCGCTGATGGCATCCAGACCAATCACACCTTCATTGGGTCGCGATTCGCCGATTTCAATTTTGTCGCCGACATACTTTCCAACGTATTGGTTGATGAAGCGGATCAGTACACTTTCCGGTATGCCAGACAGCAGCAGGGGTTCAGAGTGCTTGAGGATGCGGACACCGGTAATGATGCCTTTGGGATTCATGCCGATCAGGGTGATGATCGGTTTTCCGGAATAGCCGGGAATATCGACGACATCGGTGGAAAGGAAAACATAACCGAGTAATTGACGCTGGGTGTTGCCGGGTGCGCTGTGATAAGCCTCGACATAAGGCGGCTTGCCCATGCGTGGTGAAAACTGATTCGCGTCCGGTACGACATCTGCGCAGGGTGCATAGGCACACAGATCAGGGTCACTAAAGAGCTTTTCCGGCAGTGTGTGATCAAAACTGCTGGCATGAGAAAGGCTGCCTACCAGAAGGGAGGCCAATAGCAGGGTCAGCAAAAGCAATGAACGTAAGGCATTGCCAGCGATACCGTGACCAGTCAGTTTCATGGGGTGATGGGGATGAGCAAAGCGTAGCGTAGCGTAGAACAGCACAGGGCAAGCACAGGAAAGTGCAACAATACCTGTCGGAATTTTACCGCGTCGATACTCGTTCGCGTTATTTGTTGAGCTGGCGCATGGCCTGCTCCAGTCCGTCGAGGGTCAGCGGAAACATGCGGCCACCCATGAGATTGTGGATGATCTGGATGGAATGTCGGTAATCCCATAACCGTTGTGGCTCTGGGTTGAGCCAGACGGCATGAGGATAATGTTCGAGTAGACGGCTGAGCCAGACAGCCCCCGGTTCCTCGTTCATGTATTCGATATTGCCGCCGGGCTGAACGATTTCGTAGGGGCTCATGGTGGCATCCCCCACAAGGATCAGTTTGTAATCGTCGCCGTATTTATGCAGCACGTCGAATAGGGGATAGCGTTCTGTCTTGCGCCGATGGTTGTCTTTCCAGACGTAGTCGTACACGCAGTTGTGAAAATAGAAATATTCCAAATGTTTGAACTCGCTGCGGGCGGCAGAGAAGAGTTCTTCACATGACCGAATGTGATCGTCCATCGAACCGCCCACGTCGAGGAATAGTAATACTTTGACCTTGTTGTGTCGTTCAGGACGCATTTTTAGATCGAGCCAACCGGCATTCTGTGCCGTGCCGCGTATCGTTCCATCCAGATCGAGTTCTTCGGCTGCCCCTTCGCGGGCAAAACGGCGCAGACGGCGCAGGGCGACCTTGATGTTGCGTGTGCCCAGATCAACGGTATCGTCGAGGTTGCGGAAGTTGCGCTCTTCCCAGACCTTGATGGCGGTACGGTTGCCCGCCGAAGGGCCGCCGATACGAATGCCTTCGGGGTGATAACCGCCGTGGCCAAATGGCGAACTGCCCCCCGTGCCGATCCATTTGTTGCCGCCCTCGTGGCGTTCCTTTTGTTCGGCCAGACGTTCCTTGAATTGCTCCATCAGTTTGTCCCAGCCGAGTTTTTCGAGCTTCGCTTTTTCCTCGGGTGTGAGATGCTTTTGCATCATCTGACGCAACCAGTCTTCAGGAATGTCGGCCTCCAGGCCGGGGATTTCTGTTATGCCATGAAAATAGCTGCCAAAAGCCCGATCGAATTTATCGTAATGCGATTCGTCCTTGATGAGGCAGGTTCGGGCGAGCACATAAAAGTCGTCGAGACTGTGCCCCGCCAGACCTTGCTGAAGTGCATCCAGCAAGGTCAGAAACTCACGCGTCGATACCGGTAGCCGGGCGGACTTGAGGTGCAGAAAAAAGTCGATCAGCATGCGGTGACGACAAACGGTATTGCGTGAAAGGCCTTATTCGGGCAGGCGGGGGAAGGGTGTGGATGATGCTTTGGGTTTTTCGTATTCCAGGGGTTCGAGGCTCAATGCATCATGCGATCGGGAAACTTCGGCAAATGCAGCACTGAGGGCTGAGTTCGTCGTGGCAGGTGCAGAAGTCGGCGCAGGCGAGGGTTTTGAGGACGATGGTGGCAAGTCAAAATTCAGAGTGGACATCGGTTCTGATGCGGGTGCGTGAGGTTTTTCACGCGCATCATGCTCACCATGCCCCTCATGATTGCTGCGAGCGTCATGCTCGTCGAGAGACATAGGGGAACGACGGGTGCTGTATGGCTCGCGGGAGTCATGGGAGTCATGGGAGTCATGGGGCGTAGGAGACTGATGAGTCTCACGAGAGTCCTGTGATTCGCGCGACTTCCATGCACGGAAGGGCGAGAGTTCTTCATTTGTATGAGGTTCTGACCGGAGGGTCAGGGTCGGTTCTTGTTCCTGCTCCGGCTTTGATTCAGGCTCGAATGCTGGCTCAGATTCAGGTTCAGACTCCAGTGCAGCGTCTGGAACGGCACGTTTGTCGGGCAGAACCGCAGGCGTGATGACGATGGGCTCCATATGTTCTTCAGGCTCTTGCGATTCTTCTGGTGTGTAAAGAATGGCGCGATTACGGCCTTCATGTTTCGCGATGTAGAGCGCCTTGTCCGCATTGTTGGTCAGTTCGTCCGGTGTGTCACCGTGCATCGGGAAAAAGGCGATGCCGATGGAAAGTGTCGTACCAATATTGGGATGCTCACCAAATGGAATCTTGGTGGCAGCGAATGTTTCGCGCAGCTTGTTTGCGCGAGCAATGGCGGTAGCAACCGGCATCTTGGGCAGCATGAGCATGAATTCTTCACCACCGTAACGGCAGGCCACATCGCCTTCGCGGGCGTGGTCGTGAAGGATTTTTGCAAAGACCTTGAGCACTTCGTCACCGGCCAGGTGACCATAGCCGTCGTTGATCTTCTTGAAGAAATCAAGGTCGAGAAGAATGACGCAGAGAAGATAATTTTCACGTCGTGCGCGCGACAATTCACGCCTCAATGTTTCATCAAGATAGCGGCGATTATGTAGCCCCGTGAGCGGATCGCGCACTGCCTGTTCCTGAAGCTTTTCCTGGAGTCGCTTGATTTCTTCAAACTTTTCACGCAGGTCGGTATTCGCCTTGGTGAGCGCGATTTCCATCTGTTTGCGTTCGGTGATTTCCTGGGTGACGACGGCAAACTTGTTAGGCGATGGGCTGTAAGCATCGGTTGAAAACCATCGGCAGGTTTGCTGTGAAAACTTTTCAAAGCGTTGAGGTTGCCCTGTTTTGACCACGGTTCCGAATTGTTCGAGCCAGTCATCGACACCCTCCTGAAACACTTCTTTGGCGCGTTTGCCCATCAGTTTTTCTCGTGAAAAACCGGAGACTTTTTCGAACGCCGGGTTGACTTCGACGATACGGTAATCGATGGGTGTGCCATCGGTGTCGCAAATGATTTCATTCAAGGAAAAACCGTTGTCCATCGAGTTGAACAGCCCTCGATAACGCTCTTCGTTGATGCGTATTTGCTCTTGTAACGCACCTTGGCGTTGACGTTCGACACGCAAGGCAAACTGCACGCGTGCCAGCCGGAATGAAACAATGGCAAAGAGGAGAACGGCCAGCGCAGCACCACCACCAATGATTCCGATCAACTTGTAATCAGTTTTCTGTTCTACTTTCTTGGGGATCATGGACGGATTGAAAAGGAAGGCATCCAGAGCTACGTCCTTGTCGATCTTGCCCAGAGACTTATAAACGTCGCCGATCTTTTTCCAGCGTTCCGGCGTTTGAGTGCCAATGGAAGCTGTGTCGGCATCGATCAAACGGGCGATCTGGGTACTCTGGTGCATCTGGAATTCGCGTTCACGTCGCTGGCTGTATTTGCTGCGGATGAGATCGGCAATTTCGTCAGGATGTGCCAGTGCGTAGGTCCAGCCACGCAGACTGGCTTCACGGAAAGCCTGTACCTTGTCGCCCTGATCCTTGATCATGGATTCGGAGGTGTAAAGGTTGTCGCCGTAAAAATCAATGTCATCCTTGAGGGGAGCATCGATCTGGTAGGTGTAGGAGGCGCGATCCAGTAGCCATGTTTCATTGAGCAGCGAGCCCGACATGGCGTCCACTTTGCCCTTGATGAGATCTTGCGGATCATAGGAAGGATCGACACGGGTAATGCGATTGAGCAGCCCCTCTTTCTTGAGCATTGCTGAGACTTCGTCGGCCTGTGTGTCCAGCATGATCCGCTTGCCGGCCAGGGCTTGCAGGCCTTGACCTTTGGCACGAGGGCGGCTGATGAGAACGGCGGGTGAGTGCTGGAATATGGTCGCGAGTACGACGACAGGGCGACCCGAAGCGCGAGAGAGTAGGAGGCTGCTGTCAGAAACACCAAACTCTGCTTTGCCAGAAATGACCTCGATAATGGGATCCGTCCCCATTTGGGATTCGTTGATGCTGACATCAAGCCCCGCCTGCTGGTAATAGCCTTGGGCAAGGGCGGCGTAATAACCGGCATACTCAAACTGGTGGTAAGAGTTGAGTTGCAAGGTGACCCGATCCAATGCGCTGGCGGGCAGTGCAAGCAATGCTGTAAGTAGCAGCAGGGATCGGGCGATCAGGGAAGGGATGGAGGTTGTCAATGTTTTCATCATCGGTGGTTTCTCGCCATGAAGACCAGACGTTCGAACAGATGGACATCCTGTTCGTTTTTGAGCAAAGCGCCGTGCAAAGGAGGAACGATCGTTTTGTGATCCTTGGCACGCAGCGCTTCGGGGGGGATGTCCTCAGCCAGCAAGAGCTTGAGCCAGTCGATGAGCTCGGAGGTCGAGGGTTTTTTCTTGAGACCGGGAATGTCGCGCAGTTCAAAAAAGACTTCCAGTGCTTCGCGCAGCAAGGCTTGTTTGATGCCGGGGAAATGGACATCAACGATGCTCTGCATGGTTTCCTTGTCGGGAAACTTGATGTAATGAAAAAAGCAGCGTCGCAAGAAGGCGTCGGGGAGTTCTTTTTCGTTATTCGATGTGATGAAAATCAAGGGGCGTTGGCGTGCCTTGATGAGCTGGCGTGTTTCATAGACATGGAATTCCATACGATCCAGCTCGCGCAGCAGATCATTGGGGAATTCGATGTCGGCTTTGTCGATTTCATCGATCAGGATGATGCAGGGTTGTTCCGATTCAAAGGCTTGCCAGAGTACGCCTTTGACAATGTAGTTACTGATGTCATGAACCCGTGCTCCGGCTTCACCGCCCAGTTGCGAATCACGCAGACGCGAGACGGCATCGTATTCGTAGAGCCCTTGCTGTGCTTTGGTGGTGGATTTGATGTGCCATTGCAGGAGCGGCATGTCGAGTGCTGTGGCAACCTCTTCAGCCAGCATGGTTTTGCCTGTGCCCGGCTCACCCTTCAGTAATAGCGGGCGTTGCAGGGCAATGGCTGCATTGACAGCGAGTTTGAGGTCGGGCGTGGCGATATAGTGGGTGCTGCCGTTGAAACGCATGAAGGGGAGCCCTGAAAATCAATGGGAAAGATGGAAAATATCCATTCTACCTGTTGCTTCCTAAATTTTGCGACGCATACAGTCCAGATAGGCGGCACCATCGGGGGGCGCACGGTCGTGCTGAGAACGCCACAGCGTTTCCCCTAAGCACTCAAGAATGTCGTGAAGTGCTGCGTGACGCTCTCCATGCCGTTTTTGCAGTTGCTCGAATATTCCACGGATGCCGGGAGGTTGATTGATGGAAAGCTGCTCTTCAATGGCCAGATGCAGTGAGAGATGCAGGAACGGATTGGCTTCACCCTGTTCGGGTGTCCATTCACGCGCCAGTAGTTCTTCCATGCTGTGCCTTGGGGTTCCCAGTAGGTCGTGATATTCCGGATGCAGTTGCACGATGTCGGTTGCCATGAGTTCCATGGCTGTCATCGGTAGATTTTGAAGTTGCTTGTGCCAGGCATCGATGAAAAACTGGCGTGCCTGATCGCGCGAAGGATTGAACATGGAAGAGAGGGTCAGAGCAGTTTGTCAGGGTATTCACAAAGATCATTGATGGGGCAGCGTCCACATTCGGGCTTGCGTGCTTTGCAAATATAGCGACCCTGCAGGATCAGCCAGTGATGGGCATCCAGGAGAAATTCGGAAGGAATGGATTTTAACAGCCCGGCTTCCACGGCTCGTACATTCTTGCCGCGAGCCAGTCCTGTTCGATTGGCAACCCGAAAAATATGGGTGTCGACGGCAATGACGGGCACACGAAAGAGGGTGTTGAGTATGACGTTGGCCGTTTTGTGACCGACGCCGGGCAGGGCTTCGAGTGCTGCGCCGTCATTGGGAACTTCGCCGTCGTGTCGTTCCAGCAGAAGTCGGGAGAGTTCGATGACATGGCGTGCCTTGGTTTTGTATAAACCGATATGGCTGATGATGTCGCGTAATTTTTCTTCGCCTAACGTCAGCATGTCGTGAGGTGTGGGTGCGGTTTTGTAGAGCGTGCGCGTGGCGATATTCACACTTTTATCCGTCGCCTGTGCGGAAAGCACGACAGCCACGAGGAGCTGATAAGGCGTGGCATATTCGAGTTCAGTCACGGGCTGGGGATTGGCAGCACGCAAACGCTCAAATATCTGGTTGTTGCGTTGCAACATGCGATCTGGTAATTTTTCACTCATGCCTTGAGTATACTGCCCGTTTGGGTAAATCTTTGATCCGTGTGATTTTTTAGGAATTTCTAATAATGGAATGGTTCAGAAATTTGAGTATCCGCTGGAAATTTCAGCTCGCTTTCTTTGTTGTGACGATGGTGACGACGATTTTCAATCGTTGGCTCGCCACACATGAGCTGGGAAAAATGATTGATGTTGCCCGTGCGGGCGGTGCTTCTGCCGAAGTGGTTGCCCGGCTCACAGATGATCGACTGGCGTATATCTACAATTCTTTTTGGGAATCGGGTCTGGAATTCGCGGTGCAGTTTGTGGTGATCGGTCTGATTGCCAATGTTTTTGTCCGCCCTATTCAGAATCTTTGCCATGCCCTGGAAGCTGTGGAAAAAGGCGATTTGACGCAGGGCGTGGAATGTACGCAAAAAGATGAAATTGGCGTGTTGCAGCGTATTTTCAATGATGTGCTGGGCAAGCTGAATCGTATTCTGGGTGAGGTGGAGCAAAGTGGAAAGCAGATGGGGCAATCCTCTTTTCAGATTGGCACCATTGCACGAAGCATCAATGAAATCAGCCATCAGGAAGAAAGCCGTTCTCAGGAATTGATTCTTGCCACGAATGAACTGAATGCCATTGCGGTGGATGCCCGCAATCTTGCCCAGGGTGCTGCGCAGCAGACGCGTTCTGCAGAGCAGGAAGGTCGGGGTGCCATTCAAACGGTCAAGCGCAATATCGAAGAGATGGAAGCGACGGTCAGCGAGGTCAATCGTGTTTCGGATGAGATTTATCAGCTATCTGAAGTGGCGCATCAGATTACCCTGATCATTGACTCGATCAAGGATATTTCTTCACAAACCAATTTGCTGGCACTCAATGCCGCGATCGAAGCAGCGCGTGCGGGAGAGCAGGGGCGCGGGTTTGCCGTGGTGGCGGATGAAGTTCGCAAGCTGGCGGAAAGAACCACACAATCGGCTTCTGAAGTGACCTTGATCGTGGATACGCTGACCGATCGGGTAACGGCAGTACGAACAGCCATTGGTGCCGTGATCGATAAAGTTCATGCCGGGCAGGAAGTAGCAGCAGAAACTGCGCGAGTGATGGAGTCAATGGCCAGCAATGTGAGTCAGGCAGCGGTCAGTAATGACCAGATTGCATCTGCCAGTTTGCGGCAGCTCGATCAATTCAGCCAGATGCAAGAATCCATGAACCGCTTGTTTGCAACGCTGGCTGAAAGTTCCGTCCGGGTCGAAACGACGGCACGGATCGGCGATGATCTCCATCGTGTGACAGAGCGCATGATTGATTTGATGTCAGGCTTTGTCATTCAATCTGAACAGGCCGCGAATCAAAAAAATAATGGGGACAAGCGCAAATATCCCCGATTGGAAAATGGTTTGCTGGCAGAGATTCGTCAGGAGGATGGTACTTTTCTCGAAGCACTGGCAGTGGATTTCAGCATGACGGGAGTGCGGCTGTCCGTTGCCAAACCGGTAAATTCGGATAGCGTACAGTTGATGCGCCTGTGGTCACCCGCAGACAGTTTCGATGGTTATCAGCAACAGAAACCGCTTGAAATCAAGGCGCGTGTTGTCTGGCAGCGTATTGAAAATGGTCATCAAATGGCGGGGCTGGAATTTGTGAACATGACAGATGATATGAAAACACGGCTACGTCAATGTTTCGGTTACTTCAAGCGTCCTGCGGAATATGTGCATTGATGACCGGGTTTGGTTCTATTTTTGATCAATAATCAATAAAAGAAATATGCACCATGTTTGTTGAGGGCGTATGCATATGTCACACCATCTCGCGTCACACCTTGCTTAAAAACTGATGTGTTTATCAATCTTTGCCACAAAGGTGTATCCACTTCACTCGTACTACATAACAGCATCGTTTCAGGTACGAAGTTTTTTTTCTCCGACATAAATCGATACATCCAGACAAAATCTGGTGATTCCTTTCCGGCAGATTTTGCTTTATTTGAAGCGAAGGTGATAAACGATTTTGCCGGGAATATGAAACATTGTTGCTTGAATCGGTTGCCATCAATAGGGCTTTTATCATCTGAACCTATTAAAACCGCATAAGCTATTATGGTGTTTGGCTCATTGGTGGTTGCAGCGGGCAAAGCCTTGAAAGATGGTGTGTCGATTAAGCTACCTTCGTCAATCTTGTAAACATACCCGTCATATTTTATGGGAGTGCTGTCAGCCATTGCGACGCATGCTTGAAAAAACAGATAGAAAAACAGAGCCATGTAAGTTGTATTCTGTAGCATTGTATGTACCTCTGAGTCATTGTGTCGTTATATAAAAGGCAAACCCGATGTGCAGTAGGACGCAGTCTTGGTTAGGCGGAAACCAGCAATAAAGCCGCATGCATTTGTTATAGGATCTTCAGGCTGGTGCTTTTTCAGGCAGAGGCAGAGTGGATGCGGGTGCGGGAGGCAGCTTTGCTTTTGCGATGCTACGGGCGTCGTACCAGTTGCGCGCTGCGATCAGAAAGGCCAGTGTGAAAAACGCGCCAGGGGGCAGGATGGCGACCAGAAAACCGGGGTAGTCGGCGGGGAGTATCTGGATGCCATGAGCATTGGGAAGGATCATTTCGATGCCAGCAAACAAGGTGCCGCTGCCTGTCAGTTCGCGAATCGCGCCCAGTGCCACCAGCACGAGTGTGAGCCCCAGTCCCATCATGGTGCCATCCAGCATTGACGCGAGGGGCGGGTTTTTTGCGGCATAGGCTTCAACGCGCGCCAATACGATGCAGTTGGTGACGATCAGCGGAATGAATATTCCCAGTACTTGATACAGGCTGTGTAGCCAGGCGTTCATCGCCAGATCAACGCCGGTGACCAGCGCGGCAATGACGAGGATGAAGACGGGGATGCGAATTTCATAGGGGATGAAGCCGCGTAGCAGTGAAACTACCCCGTTAGACATGGCCATCACGATGATGGTGGCGATACCCAGGCCGAGCGCGTTGACTACGCTGTTGCTCATGGCGAGCAGTGGGCACATGCCGAGCAGTTGGATGAGTCCCGGATTCTGCTTCCAGAGTGCGTTGAACGTGATGTCGCGGTAGATCATGATGATTTTCCCTGGGGGGCAACAAGGGGAGGTGCATCGAATAGAGCGGTGCGTCGAGTATCGATCCATTGCATGGCACGCGCAACGGCTTGCGTGACTGCACGGGCACTGATGGTTGCTCCGCTACGTTGTTCGAAATGACCGCCATCTTTTTTGACACGCCATTGTTCGGCGGGCAGTTTGGCATGGCTTTGGCCGTCAAACTGATGGATCCACGGGTGCTCCTTGTTCTTGTCTTTGCGCGGGTCGATGTAATCGCCTAGCCCCGGTGTTTCTTTGTGTTCGGTAACGCGCACGGCAATCAGCTCGCCATTGGTGCGTACTGCCAGCAGCAGGCTGATGCGTCCGCTATAGCCATCGGGTGCGGCCGCTTCAAAGACCAGCGCGGCGGGCACGCCTGATTTGCGTGCGCGGTAGAGCCGCGTGGGCTGATTCAGCCCCAGCTCCGCTGTGGCAGGCAGGTCGATGGCATCCTGCATGAGGTCGTTGTCGTATTCTGCCGGTGGCAGGACTTCGCTGATGAGGCGTAGTTTTTCGGCTTGCGCGCTGGCGGCAATCGGCGCGGCTGTCGTATCATGAATCACGGCCATCAAGGTGGTGAAGGCGAGCGTAAATAACAGCAGAACAGTGGCGGTGCGTAGCGAGATGCTGAGTGCGCCATGCCGGGGGAAATTCATGGTCAGGCTTTCTTGTGGCCGAATACTGGCGGCTGGGTGTAGCGGTCGATTAGCGGGGCAAGGATGTTGAGGATCATCGTGGCAAAGGCGACACCGTCAGGATATGCCCCAAAGCTGCGGATGACCCAAGTCATCAGGCCGATGCCTGTGGCATAGATCAGCTTGCCGCGCGGGGTGGTGGCACCCGAGACTGGATCGGTGGCGATGAAAAAAGCACCGAGCATGGCCGCACCGCTGAACAGGTGTAAGCCTGCGCCTGCCTGCTGGGTGGGGCTAATGAAATGCGCCAGTGTGGCAATGCCCGCCAAGGTAACGATGAAGGCCGTGGGGATGTGCCAGGTAATGATGCGTTGCTGGATCAGCCAGAGGCCGCCGAGCAGATAGCCCGCAGCGACCCATTCCCAGCCCTTGCCGCCGAGCGTGCCAAATGCGCTGCTGTGCGCCGTGACGTTCGCCACGGTTGCCGCAGTGTCTGTGTTGCTGTGTGCGCTGTGCAGTGCGGTACGCAGGGTATCCAGTGAAGTGGCGGCGGTGATGGCATCCAGAGAACGTGTTGCCGTCGCGCCAAAGATGAGCTGGAGTTGCTCGCTGAAATGCTGCATGCCGCCCATGAGTTCAGCCGTCGGCCACTGCGACATGAGTTGCGGAAAGGCAACGATCATCACGCAGAAGGCGACCATGGCGGGATTAAAGGGGTTTTGCCCTAGACCACCATAAAGGTGTTTGACAATGACGATGCCAAACAGCGTGGCCGCAACGACCAGCCACCAGGGGGCGATGGGCGGAAAAGTCAGGGCAATCAGCCAGGCGGTGACCAGTGCCGAACCGTCGCTAAGAAACAGGCCGAGCGGTTTTTTGCGGATCGCCAGCATCGCTGCTTCACCGGCCAGCGCCGCAAGCGATGCCAGTACGATTTGTATCAGAATGCCGATACCAAAGAACCAGACATACGCCGCAATGCCCGGCAAGAGTGCTGCCAGCACGCGCAGCATGACGCTTTGCACGCTGGCGGGTTGGCGGAAGTAGGGGGAGTTGTTCAGCATGTTCGTCAGTCACTCAATCATCTTGCGCGGGGACGGTTTTGGCCATTTCACGCAGTTGTGCGCGCCGCGATTCGATTTCAGCAATTTGCGCCTGTTGTTCGGCGGTCAGGGCTTCGGTGTTTTTGGGGGTGGGCTTTTGCTGCTGGGCGCGGGCGAGTGCGGCGGCAATGAGCTCCTGTTTCAAGGCGGCATCGGTGTCCGTCGCCGTGGGGGTGCTGCCTGCGGACACACCTGCCTCGGCGGTCTGTTGCGCCAGTTTTTCACGCGTGGCGGCGGCTTTGGCGGCGAGCTTGGCGGCTTTTTCCTGTTTCTCGCGTTCGTCACGTTCAAGACGAAATTCGTAACGCTCGCGGGCTTCATCGGCCGCAGTTTTGTCACGTTCGCGCGCCCAGATTTCACTTTTGGCGAAACGGTAGTAATCCACCAGCGGAATCCGCGACGGGCAGACGTAAGCGCAACAGCCACATTCGATGCAGTCGAACAGGTGATATTCCTGCGCCTTGCCGAACAGCTTGGCACGTGAATACCAGTACATTTCAAATGGTTGCAGATCGGTCGGGCAGGCTTTGGCGCATTCGCCGCAACGGATGCAGGGCATCTCGGGGGGCGGTGGCGGGAAGAGCGTGGGGGAGCCGACCAGCACGCAGTTGGTGGCCTTGATGACTGGTACGTCGTCGCCCGGCATGGTCACGCCCATCATGGGGCCACCCATGATGATGCGATCGGTATCCGCGCCAGGCTGACACAGTGCCATCAGTTCGCGCATCGGCGTACCAAGAGCAACTTCAAAATTGCGTGGTGTGGCGACATTGCCGGCGACGGTGACGATGCGCGAGATTAACGGCTGCCCGAGGGCGATGGCTTCATAAATGGCATAGGCGGTTCCGGTGTTGAAGCATTGCACGCCGTAATCGGTCGAGCGTTTGCCGTGCGGCACTT
>CAYTHB010000022.1:0-39339 GCA_964437515.1 uncultured Sterolibacterium sp. | reverse complement strand
GGGCTGGCTTTGATGGGAGGCAAAGCGGGGGGTGGGCTTATTTTCGGGGCATTGCGGATGGGTGGGGTGGGCGTATCGGGTAACGATTATTTCATCCTCTGTGGGTGGAGATGGCTACCATGTACGTTAAACTGGTTAGAAAAATACCGGGCAGGTCAGTATCAATAATGTTGACGCATTCTTTACAAATGAATAAAATTATTAATATTTTATTTAACATGCGTGTAAATTATTTGGATGTTGGGCTGTGTCTGATGTACTGCGTTTCACCTTCATCCATGTTTTCAATCAAGTGACGATAGATCATTAACAGGGGAGTCCTCCAGTGAAAGTAAACTATACAGCCGCAGCGACGGTGGAACAGCTGCTGAACGCGCAGGATGCGGTCTGGCAACAAGCGGAAGCGGTTGCACTACCGCTACACGGCACACCGGCCGCCATGCAACCCACTGCCGCCATCCGCAACACCTGGGAAAAGAAACCCATCGGAGCCACCTCCAAGGTGGATGTCCGCGCCCTGCACAACGGCGAAGTCCTCGCCTTTCACATGAGCTGGGCGGATGCCACCCAAAACCTCAACCACGGCGACAACAGCGTCTGGCCCGATGCCGCAGCCATCGCCCTGCCGCTGCACCAGGATGCCCCCCTCATGACCATGGGTGCCCAAGGGCTGCCCATCGCCATCTGGTACTGGCGTGCCGACGACAAAGACCTCGGCTATCAAGTTATCGGCCAAGGTCCGGGTACTAGCCAGATCATCGACAAAACCGTCCGCACCTCCGCCAGCTGGAAAGACGGCCGCTGGACCATCATCATCGCCCGCACCTTCAAAAGTGCCGACTCCCCCAACATCATCCAGCTCGAACCCGGCCAAGCCAGCCGCTTCGGTGTGGCCATCTGGGACGGCGCAAAACAAGAACGCGGCGGCCTCAAATCCTTC
The DNA here is from genome assembly GCA_964437515.1 of uncultured Sterolibacterium sp. GTDB lineage: Bacteria > Pseudomonadota > Gammaproteobacteria > Burkholderiales > Rhodocyclaceae > Sterolibacterium. The sequence goes on along the minus strand of CAYTHB010000022.1, from coordinate 38,399 downwards.
TCCGGCGACTGGGCCCCCCTCGACATCGCCGCCAAGCAATAAGCACAGCGCGTAGCGTATAGCGACCCTCACGAACAACCGAGACTAGGAAACCCCAATGAGTACAGCAAAACGACAAATGGCGATGGTCCTCGACCTCAACAAATGTATCGGCTGCCACACCTGCTCCGTCGCCTGCAAAACCCTCTGGACGCGCGACGAAGGCCAAGAATACATGCTCTTCAACACCGTCAACACCATGCCGGGTCTAGGCACCCCGAAAAACTGGGAAGCCATGGGGGGTGGTTTTCCCAAAGGCGAAGCCCAGTTGGGCGAAATGCCCACCACCAAAGCCTTCGGTGAAGCTTGGGAATACAACCACAACGAAGTCTTCTACGGCGGCAAAGGCCAAAGCGTCCACCTGCAAATCCAGGGCGACCAACCCGAATGGGGTCCCAACTGGGACGAAGACCAAGGTGGTGGCGAATTCCCCAACAGCTACTTCTTCTACCTGCCGCGCATCTGCAACCACTGCACCCACCCCGCCTGCGTCGAAGCCTGCCCCCGGCAAGCCATCGTCAAGCGCGAAGAAGACGGTGTCGTGGTCGTCAACGAAGACCGCTGCCGCGGCTTTCGCTTCTGCATGGAAGCCTGCCCCTACAAGAAAATCTACTTCAACCACGTCAAAAAAGTCAGCCAGAAGTGCATCTTCTGCTACCCCCGACTGGAACAAGGCGTGGCACAAGCCTGCGCCCGTCAATGTCCGGGTCGCGTGCGCTTTGTCGGCTACAAGGACGACCAGAATGCGCCGATCTGGAAGCTCGTGGAAAAGTGGAAAGTCGCCATCCCGTTGCACCCCGAGTTCGGCACGGAACCCAACGTCTTCTATGTCCCGCCCTTCGATGCGCCGACGCGCTTCGATGCCAATGGCGACTTCGACCACAGCAAATCGCGGATTCCTGACGAATACCTGATCTCGCTGTTTGGCGACAAGGTGCTCGATTCGATCAAGATCCTCAAGGAAGAGCGCGAGAAGGTCAAGAAGGGCGGCAAGTCCGAACTGATGGATCTGCTCATCGCCTACCGCTGGAACGATATGTTCGGCGGCTTCGATGTCAATCCGCAGACTTTGAGCTGGGCGTAAGCCGCGGATTGCTGGAATGATTTACAAAAAGAATATTGACTGACAGGAGAGAATCAATCATGCAAGTATCCCGTCGTAATTTTATTGTCGGCTCTGCCGTAGCAGCCGCCGGGCTCGGCCTTTATAGCCTGAAGCCGAAAACACCTGCATCCATCAAGGCGGGGCCGGCACTGAAGCCGAAAACACCCGCCAAGAAGGTCAAGTACAACGATTATTCTGATCTGTGGCGTGAGAAGTGGAAGTGGGACAAAGTCGTGAAGGGGACGCACACCCGCGCCAACTGTGGCGATGCCTGTTCCTGGGACGTGTATGTGCGCGATGGCATTGCCTGGCGCGAAGAACAGAATGCCATCTATGAGCCGCACCGTGCCGATGTGCCGGACATGAATCCGCGTGGCTGCCAGAAAGGGGCGTGCTACACCACCTTGCAGGTGTCCGAGTCGCGCCTCAAGTATCCGTTGAAACGTGTCGGTGAACGCGGTGAAGGGAAATGGAAGCGGATTTCCTGGGACGAGGCCATTCACGATATTTGCGACAAGCTGATCGATGTGGCGGTCGACCAAGGGACGGAATCCATCATTTTTGATGACGGGACGACCAATGGTGGGTTTGGCCCGGAAACGGCGGGAGACGTGCGCTTTACCGAAGCACTCAACTGCACGCAGATGGATTCGTGGGCGGGCGTGTCCGACATGCCGATGGGTCTGGTGCAAACCTGGGGGATGTTCAATTCCGAAGGTTCGGCGGATGACTGGTATCTGTCCGACTTCATCGTGATCTGGGTGGGGAATCCGTTGTATACCAAGATTCCTGAAGCACACTTTATGCACGAGGCGCGCTATCGCGGTGCCAAGATGTGTGTGATTGCGCCTGACCTCAGCCCCTCGACGGTGCACGCCGACATGTGGGTGAAGTTGCGTCCGGAAAGCGATCCTGCGTTTGGTCTGGCTGCTGCACAATATATCATTCAGGAAAAGCTCTACAAGCTCGATTACATTCTTGAACAAACCGATTTTCCCTTCCTCGTGCGCAAGGATAACCAGCGTTTCCTGCGTGCCAGTGAAGTGGTCAAGGGCGGCGACGACAACGGCCTGTATTTCTGGGATGAGGCAACTAATAAAATCGTGATTGCGCCGGGTTGTATGGGTGATGGCGATGGCGGGCGCAGCCTCAAGCTGGGCAGCCTCAAGCCCGCGCTTTCGGGAACCCGTCAGATCAAGCTGGCCGACGGTTCAACGGTTGAATGCGAAACCGTGTTCGACAAGCTGAAAGCCAAGCTGGACAAGGAATACACACCTGAGCTGTCCTCCAAGGTCAGCGATGTGCATCCGAATGTCATTCGTGCTTTTGCGCGTGAAATGGCGCAGGCAAAGAGCTCGATGATTTATGCCTCCTGGGGTGCGTGCAAGCATTACCACAGCGACCTGTTCCAGCGTGCCATGGCCTTGCTGATGGATTTGACCGGTAATCAGGGCAAGCAGGGCGGTGGTATCAAGGTGATGAGCTGGTGGTGGCTGGAAGGACTGGGCGCACTGAACGATGGCGCGCTCACGCCGATGGAAAAAATCAAGCTGATCCCGAAGGCGGTGCGTGGCATGTCGCCGCGCGATTACGAGGATGTCTATACCTACGTCAGCAACAAGCAGGGCTGGACACCGCTGATGGTCTTCCTCTATGTGCATGGCGGCTACAAGGAACTGTGGGACAAGCCACATCTGCAAGATAAAACATTGCCGCGTGATCTGTCTTCGTATCTGCGTGAGTCGATCGACAAGGGATGGACCAAGGTTTCACCGCGCGAAGATCGCTCACCCAAGGCTTACATCTTTACCGGCTGTAATATGCTGCGTCGCTGGCCGTCACCGCAGATTGCCAAGAAGCACCTGTGGCCCAAGCTGGACATGATCGTTGGCGTCAACTTCAAGATGACCACCTCTTGTATGTATGCCGATTATGTATTGCCAGCAGCGGCGTATTACGAAAAGGTGGGGATCAAGTACGCGGTGACCTATGTGCCTTATGTGATCTGTTCAGACAAGGCGACGGAGCCTTTGGGCGAATCCAAGAACGAATGGGAAATTTTCGGGCGTATGAGCAAGATGATTTCCGAACGCGCCAAGGCACGCGGGATTACGACGGTGCGCGGCTGGCACGATCAGCCGCTCGATCTGACCAAGGTGTACGAGCATCATACCGATAATGGCAAGTTCGATCCGCTTGACCCTGAAGATCCGATGCGTTTCATGGACGAGATTTTCGAGAAGAGTCCCAGCGTGGCGGCGCGTACTGGTCGAGAAGCGCTAGACATGGGGGCAGTGCCGGTGATCGCCAGCGCGCGTCCGGGCATCATCAATCAGAACTATTCGGATTACGATCCCAAGGATACGCATTGGGCGCATCGCGACATGATCGAGAAGAAATCGTCCTGGCCGACCCTCACCGGGCGGATGCAGTTTTACATCGATCATCCCTGGTTCATCGAAGGCGGCGAGGCTTTGCCCTGTCATAAAGAATCTCCGATGCATGCCAGCAAGTATCCCCTGCGCTTTGCTGGTGGACACAATCGCTGGTCGATTCACTCGATCTGGCGTGATGTGAAGCTGCTCCTGCGTTTGCAGCGCGGGCAACCGGCGTGCTGGATGAACCCGAAGGATACCGATGCGCGCGGCATCAAGGATGGTGACATGGTCAAGATATTCAACGATCATGGCTCTTTCGAATGTATGGTCAAGGTGGCTGCCATCTGTGCGCCCGGCGAGGTCATCATGTATCACGCTTGGGAACCCTTCCAGTTCAAGAACTGGAAGGGGCAACAGGAGCCGGTGGAAGCACCGTGGAAGGCATTGCATCTGGCGGGGGGCTACAGCCAGTTGCACTACCGGATGTTCTACGGCGGCCCGAGCCATGTGCCTCACGGTGCGGCGCTGGATGTCGTCAAGGCTTGAGTGGCTTGACTGAACTCCCCATTCTGGGGCATGTCGGACAAGGTCTGCGGTATCATGCAGTCCTTGTCCGTTAAATTACAGCGTGGCAGCAATTTACGACGCGGCTTCGTCCGCGTCTTTCTTTTGATGTGATGGATACCGACCGATATGAGCAATACAGACAAAGCAGTACAAGACATCGACCAGAAACGCAGTCAGGCTTACGGATTTCTGGCCGCTGCCATGGAATATCCTGAAGGTGAGTTGACCGACCTGATCCGCGCAGGGGATATTGCCCGACAGGCTCGTGAAACTTTTTGCGCCATTCATCCGGAACTGGAAACGGCGATCGATTGGGACGCACTGGCTCAGGCAGGTGAGGCAGATGAACTCTCCGTGGAATTTACTCGCCTGTTTGACGTCGGCGGTACGGATGGCCCGCCGTGTTCGCTCAATAGTGGTGCGGCCAAAGGCGATGCACGCATGGGGCTGTTGGAAGAACTGGTGCGCTTCTACAATTACTTCGGTCTTACGGCCGCAGGCACAGATGCGAACGAGTTGCCCGACCATCTGACCACGCAATTTGAATTCATGCATTACCTCATTTTTCATGAACTCGAATCACAGGCAACGGGAGAAGCACCGGATGATTTCATTCGCGCACAACGCGATTTCATCAACCGCCATCCCGCAACATGGGTGCCTGATCTGGCGCGCAAACTCAAGGATCAAAAGGCACCTGCCTATTACAAGGCATTGGGAACATTGATGGAGCAATTCATTCGTCATGAGCAGCGATTGCTGGAAAACAAGGTGTCTCGTCTGCACCCGCCGCAACCGCATCCTGAACCGCTAGAAGATGAAGAAGGCTCATCGGCTTCTGGTATGGCACAAGGAATGGTGGGGCAGGGCGCACCGATTCCGATCACGGTACACCGGAAACCGCCCCAGTCTCATTAACTATGGCGTGATTTGCTGCAGGGCAAAATGAAAAAAACATCGTTTTGCCCCGGTTTTTCGCGGTTTGTGCATTGTCATAACGTTAAAAGCAGGGTTAGAATCATCAAGCCTTCACCTATGGGTGGTCAAACTGGCACTTACTGGCAGGGTTTTTAAACAATCAAAAGGAATGTCCATGAACAAGTCTGAACTCATCGAAGTCGCGGCAAAAGAAGCTGACATCAGCAAGGCTGCAGCAGGCAATGCACTGGATGCAATTCTGGCGGCAATTACCAAAGCGGTTGCCAAGGGGGATACGGTTACGCTGATCGGTTTCGGCACTTTCGGTTCTTCGAAGCGCGCTGCACGCACGGGTCGTAACCCGCAAACGGGCAAGGAACTCAAGATTGCCGCAACCACGGTGCCGAAGTTCAAGGCAGGTGCTGCATTCAAGGCCGCCGTTGCAGGCAAGAAAAAGGCAGCGGCCAAGAAGTAATTCTGTTGTTACGTTGTGGATGACGCAATTTGTGTCATTCACTAACGAATCACACGCGTCCAGGAACGCCGCAAGGCAACCCTCGGCGCGTGTTTTCTTTTAGAATCCCATGGTTCCAATGTTTCTCCTGTTTTTTGATTTGCTGTTCTCGATGAGGCGGGTTTTTTCGAGATATCTATCGTAATTCCTCTCGTTTGTATCTGTTGCGTTTAACTGAATTCCATAGCCCATGTTTGATTACGTTCAAAATAATCGCAAGATCGTTCAGGCTTTTCTTGTGCTGATTACCTTGCCATTCGCGTTTTTTGGTATTGAATCCTTCGTTGGTCAAAGCGGAGGAGGTGATGCAATTGCCACGGTGGGTTCATCCCGGATTTCACAGCAGGAGTTTCAGCAATCCTTGCGCGATCAGCAAGATCGTTTGCGTCAACAGTTGGGGCGGGAATTGCCGGTGGCCATGCTGGATACGCCAGAAATTCGCCGTGCTGTTCTCGATAATTTGATCAATCAGCGGGTATTGACCCAATACGCCAGCAAATCGAACTTGCTGATGGGGGATGCACAGCTTGGTGCAGCAATACAGAGTCTTCCTGCATTTCAGGATGATGGAAAGTTTTCACGTGCGCATTACGATGCCTTTGTGGCAGGGCAAGGTGTGAGCCAACAGGAATTCGAGCGCCGCTTGCGCCATGAACTGTCATTGCAATTACTGGCTTCTGCAGTACGTAACGATGGAACGCCTGCCAATGCTTCGGCAGCGCGTTGGCTTGCGGCACTACAAGAAGAGCGTGTCGTCAACATATCTCAAATCAAGCCTGAACAATTTTTAAGCCAGGTCAAACTGGCTCCGGATGCTGCCAAAAAGTTTTACGACGCCAATTCCAAGATGTTCGAGTCGCCCGAGCAGTTACGGGTCGAGTATCTCGTCCTCAGCCAGGAAGCCCTTGCTGCGCAAATGACGATTAGTGACAAGGAAGTTGCAGAGTACTATCAAAAGAACATCGAGCATTACAGACAAAAGGAAGAGCGCGAAGCTAGCCATATCCTGATTGCGGTTGCCAAAGATGCTCCTGAAGCCACGGTCAAGACCGCGCAGGAGAAGGCTGAATCCCTGCTGGTGCAACTGAAGCGTAATCCGGCAGACTTTGCCCGGTTGGCCAAAGAACATTCACAAGACCCCGGTTCCGCACAAAGAGGCGGTGATTTGGGATGGTTTGCACGGGGTGCCATGGTTAAGCCCTTTGAAGACGCTGTTTTTGGCTTGAAACTCAATGAAACCAGTGGCCTGGTTCGATCGGATTTTGGTTTTCATATCATCAAGCTCACCGGTGAAAAAGGGGGGCAAGTCCAGCCTTTGGTCGCAGTGAAGGATGAGATTGTCGTCGAACTCAAAAATCAGGCCGCTGCAAAGAAATATGGTGAATTGGCGGAAGCCTTTACCAACACGGTGTATGAGCAATCCGACAGCCTGAAACCTGCTGCTGAAAAATTCAATCTTTCTATCCAGCAAAGTGCTTGGCTTGGGCGCACAGGGAATACCGGATTGCTGAGCAATGCCAAACTGCTCGGCGCTATGTTCGGTGATGATGCCATCAAGAATAAACGCAATACCGAAGCCATTGAAGTTGCGCCGAATACCCTCGTATCCGCTCATGTATTGGAGCACATGCCGTCTAAATTGATGTCCTTTGATTCTGTTAAATTGGCTATTGAAAAGCGGCTGGCACATGAAGAAGCGACCAAACTGGCACAGAAAGAAGGCGAACAACGTTTGTCCCGACTGGAAAAAGGTGAGGCAGTGACTATTGAATGGGACACGGCGCAGAGCCTCACGCGTGCCGAAGGCAAGACACAGACGAATCCCGAGGCATTACGGGCTGTTTTCAAGGCGAATACAGCCCATTTGCCCGCGTATGTCGGAGTGGCTCAACCGGATGGAAGCTATGCGCTGTATCGCATCAGCGAAGTCAAACCTTATGTTGCCAGCACCGCAAATGAGGGGCAAACCCAAAACTTGCGCCAGACTTACGCACGCATCGTGGCAGAGGAAGAGTTCGCCGCCTGGCTGTCCGCACTGCGTTCAAGGTTCAAGATAGAAATCAACAAGAATCTGTTGGAGAGCAAGGACAAACCGTGATGTCTCAAACGATGCTTGAGATTGTCTGACAAAAAAACCCGCTTATCTGCGGGTTTTTTGTCATGCGGCCACTCGTTGGTTAATTCGGCAACGGTTCGGCATTACCCAGCGCAGTCGTGTTAAAGCCGCCATCGACAAACATGATCTCCCCCGTAATGCCGCTGGCAAGATCAGAGCATAGGAAAGCGGCGGCATTGCCGACCTCTTCGATGGTGACGTTGCGGCGTAGCGGTGCGTGATGCGAGTTGTAGGAGAGCAGTTTGCCAAAGTTGCCAATGCCCGAGGCTGCCAGTGTCTTGATCGGGCCAGCTGAAATGGCGTTGACGCGTGTGCCTTCCGGGCCAAGACTGGCGGCCATGTAACGCACTGAGGCTTCAAGACTGGCCTTGGCCAGACCCATGATGTTGTAGTTGGGCATGGTGCGCACCGCACCCAGATAGCTCAACGCCAGCAGCGCACCGTTGCGATCTTTCATCAAAGGACGTGCGCCCTTGGCGAGTGCCGGAAAGCTATAAGCTGAAACATCATGTGCAATGCGGAAGGCTTCGCGCGAAATGCCATCAAGGAAATCACCTTCGAGGGCTTCGTTGGGTGCGTAGGCGATCGAATGCACGAGGCCATCAAGACAACCCCATTGCTGGGTGATGCCGGCGAACAGTGCGTCGATTTGCGCGTCCTCGGCGACATCGCAGGGAAACAAGAGAGGCTTGCCGAAATCGGCGGCCAGTTTGGCAACGCGATCCTGCACGCGGTCGTTTTGGTAAGTGAAGGCGAGTTCAGCACCTTCGCGGTGCATCGCCTGCGCGATGCCGTAGGCAATCGAGCGATTGGAGAGCAGGCCGGTGATGAGGATACGCTTGCCGGAAAGAAAACCCATGTTGTGTTCCCGAGTAATTCAACCCGGCGATTATAGCGGATGAAATCGACAGGGGGAAGTCGTTATGTCCCGTAAAGTCCCATCAAGCACCCGTTTGTCGGGCGCTGAGGTTGAGACCGACGACGCCAATGATGATGACGGCAAGAAAAAAGAGTCGCATCGGTGTGAGTTGCTCATGAAAGAAAATCGCGCCAATGCTGGCGATAACGGCAATACCTACCGCCGACCAGATGGCGTAGGCAATACTGATTTCGATGGTTTTGACGGCGAGTGTCAGGCAGGAAATACTCAGGCAGTAAAAAACGATGACCCCAATGGAAGGCCACAGCCGTGTAAAGCCGTCTGACAGCTTCATGCAGGTCGTGCCGGATACTTCAAAAGCGATTGCTGCAAACAATAAGAGCCAGTGCATATCGGGTATGAAGTCTTGTTGAGCATACTGCCTGCGCTGATGGCAAGCAGTTAGGGCGCAAAATCAGAAATAGAAATCAGGTTTTTTTCGCAATGAATCGACCTTGAGCAATTTTTCCGGCTTTGGCTAGTTGGCTGAGAAACATCATTTCTGCCGCCACCGCACTGAGCATGTTGGTGTCAAAGTTGAGAATACGCAGTGCATCGTAAGTCAGTTGCTTGTCGACCATGTTCAGATAGAGATCGACATAAGGGTCGAAACGCCCGGTGTCACTGGCTTCAACGACTTGGCAGCCGTTGCTTTGCAGCAGTTGCGTGTAACCGGGAATCGACTCAACATTGGGGAATTTCATGAAGGCGAGGAAACGATGGCTTTCTTCGGCGGACATGGCGACTGAGCCCAGCACCCAGTCGGTGAAGGCGATGGTGCCGCCGGACTTGACGAGGCGTGCTGCTTCACGGATCAGCGCAGGCTTGTCGACGACATAGCACCACGCATCTTCACCCCAAATGAAATCAGCCGTGGCATCGGGCAGACCGCTTTGGGTGACATCGGCATGAACAAACTCGATGCGATCTCCGAGGCCTTCCTCGATGCAACGTTGGCGGCCGCGTTCGATTACCGTGATTGAGGCGTCCACACCCGTCATCCGGGCAACATTGCGAAAACGGGTAAGAAAGCGCATTCCCGCGCCATTGCAGCTGCACAGGTCGATACCATGCTGTGCGCCACTGATGGCGGCGCGTTCGGAAAGATCCATCGATGACTGAAAGCCGCCAATGTGGATTTGGTGACCCATGATGAGTTCCCACAAATCGCCTTCCGCGCCGTTGTAGACGGCCTTGACTTCGTTCAGACCTATGCCGTTGCTCATGTTCTGCCTCCTGAAATTAAGATGAGTCATGGATTTGCGGTATCAGTGAATTTACCGACGCGTTAATTCTCTACGATTCGTCATCTGCTGCAAGGATGTTTTGCCTGATTTGGGCAGATTGGGTAGGGGTAAAAAACACTCAGCCTCGCGTGTTGGACTGTACGTCAAAACTCGCCAGATCCACACGCGGGGCGTGTGTCCAGCCTTTCTTGCGATGTTCGGCGATGACATTGGTGAAAATGCCGCCGCGCACATAAAACTTGGCGGTTAAACGCATGAAACGGGGTTTCAGGGTTTTGGCGAGGTCATCGAGGATACGGTTGGTGACATCCTCATGGAAATGCCCTTCGTCGCGGAAGCTCCAGGCGTAGAGCTTGAGGCTCTTCAGTTCGACGCAGAGTTTGTCCGGCACATAATCAAGAATCAGCGTGGCGAAATCTGGCTGGCCGGTTTTCGGGCACAGGCAGGTGAATTCGGGGATTTCCATGTGAATCTGGTAATCGCGTTGAGCGGCCGGGTTGGCGAATGTTTCAAGATTTTTTGCAGGTTGACTGGACATGGCAATGGAATAGGTTGGGATGATGAAATAGGTCAGGCTGTGCCCCTGACGGCTGCGAGGATTTCATTATAATGGGCGATTCCATTCGGGCTGGCAGTATTGGCCTGCTGCTGACTTTTACCCTGCTTTTATATTGATCCGTCGTGCGCCTGACCAAGCTCAAACTTGCTGGTTTCAAATCCTTCGTAGATCCCACCACGGTGTTGGTGCCGGGGCAACTGGTGGGTGTGGTGGGCCCCAATGGCTGTGGCAAATCCAACATCATCGACGCGGTGCGCTGGGTGTTGGGCGAATCCAAGGCCACGGCATTGCGCGGCGAGTCGATGCAGGACGTTATTTTCAACGGCTCGGGCTCACGCAAGCCGGTGGGGCGCGCCAGTGTCGAGTTGGTGTTTGATAACGCGCTGGGGCGTGCCGCCGGGCAGTGGTCGCAATATGCCGAAATCGCCGTCAAGCGCGTGCTCGACCGCGATGGTAATTCCAGTTATTACCTGAACAACCTGCAAGTTCGTCGCCGTGATGTGATCGACGTGTTCCTCGGCACGGGGTTGGGGCCGCGTGCCTATGCCATCATCGAGCAGGGCATGATCTCGCGCATCATCGAGGCCAAACCGGAAGAACTGCGCCTGTTCCTTGAAGAAGCGGCCGGAGTGACCAAGTACAAAGAGCGGCGCCGCGAAACCGAGAACCGCTTGTCGGATGCACGCGAGAATCTGCTGCGTCTGGAGGATATTCGCAACGAATTGGATGGTCAGGTCGGGCGGCTGGAAGGGCAGGCGGAGATTGCGCGCCAGTATCATGAGCTGAAAGCACGTCATGACCGTCGCCAGCAGTTGCTGTGGTTGAAAAAGCGCAATGATGCGCGCGCCGATCATCAGCGTTTGCATGACGAAGTTGAAAAAAGCGTGTTGCGTCTCGATGCCGAAACCGCGCAGCTGCGCGAGTTGGAGGCGCAAGTCGAGGCAGCACGCGTGGAACACTTCGCTGCCAGCGACGCGATGCATGCGGCGCAAGGCGAGATGTATAACGCCAATGCCGAAGTGAGTCGTCTGGAAGCGGAAATCACCCATCTGCGCGATGCGCGGCAAAAGCTCGAAGCCCGTCTGATCCAGCTGACCACTGAAGACGCGCATTGGAAAACCCAGATTACCGGGCTAGAAACTGAAGCGCAACGCTGGCAGTCCTTGCTGGATAACGCGCAGATGCGCGCCGAGACCAGCATCGCCCGTCACGAAGAAGCGGCGGCACGTCTGCCGCAGTCTGAAGATGCGGTGCGTAGCGCGGGCGAAGCGGTATCGGCGGCGCGCCATGCGGTCAATGAGGCAGAACAGGGCGTGCGTCTGGGTGATGCCAATCGCAGCCACGCCTTGCGTGCACTGGAAGGCTATGCCCAGCGGCGGGCGCGGCTGGATATCGAGCGCATGCAGTTGGGGCAACCCGATCCGCTGCGTCTGGCGGCCACGCAGGAGGCACAGGCGACGGCTGAAGAAGCCTTGCAGCTGCAGCAGGAGCAACTCGGCGAATTGCAGGCCTTGTTGCCTGGTCTGGAACAGCAGCAGCGTAATGCGCGCGAACGCTTGCAGCAGGCGCATCGTGCCTTGGCGGAAACCCGCGCACGTCATGATGCGCTGCGGCAGTTGCAACAGCGTGTCGAAAAGAATGGGGGCGCGGAAAAGCTCACCGAATGGTTGGCGCGTCGCGGGCTGGCGCAAGCCGCGCCCTTGTGGCGTTCCTTGCAGGTCGAGCCGGGCTGGGAAACGGCGGTTGAGGCGGTCTTGCGCGAGCGTCTCGCGGCATTGACCACCGATCGCGCTACTGCGGCACAGGCATTGGCGGAGCCGCCCCCCGCATTGTTTGCCCTGGCATTGCCCGAAGGGGCGACAGTGACTGGAGTCACGCCATCGGCCGACAGTCTGCGCGCACGCGTGCGCTGTGACGATACGGCATTGAGTGCGGTGCTCGACGAATGGCTGGCCGATGTTTTTGTGAGCGACGATCTCGCCGCGCGGGCAGTGCAAGTACAGAATAGCGGTGCTTCATGGGTTGATCGCGACGGTCATCGTCTCTCGCGTCATGGTCTGGTGCTGTATGTGCCGGATGTGCGCACGCATGGCGTGATCGAACGGCAGCGCGAACTGGAAGAGTTGGCTGGCTTGTTGGAGCAGCGCGCGCAGGATGAGGATCTGGCGCGTGAAGCGCAGAGCGAGGCGGAGCGTGCCTTGAGCGAAGCGCAGAACCGGCTGGCGACGCTGCGGCGCAATGTGCAAGACGCACAAAATTGTGCCCATGCAGCGCAGGTGGAAGCACTCAAGCTGACCCAGGCACAGGCGCGTTACGAAGAGCGTGCCAGCCAGATTGATCGTGATCTGGCGGAAATCAATGCAGGCGAGGAAGCCGAGCGTATGGGCATGATGCGCGCCGAGGAAGAGGGCGCGGATCACCGTGAAAAACTCGATCTGGCACGCGCTCGCCTCGATGAAGCCATGGCCGCGTTGAGTGTACGTGAATCGGCCTTGCGCGAGGCGCGCGGGCAGGAGCAGGCACTGGCGCGCGAGGCACAGGAAGTGCGCTTTACCGAACGCGAATGTGCGGGCAAGCTCGAAGACAACGCGCGTGCGCGCGAAACGGCATTGCAGCAGTTGGAACGGATCGCCGAGCAAAAACTGGCGGCGGAAGAAGAGCGCGGCAGCATCAGCGATGGCACGCAGCAGGATCGTTTGCAAACCGCACTATCGGCACGTCAGGAGCACGAAGCTCTGCTGGTGGTGAAGCGTGATGCGCTGGAGGCGGCCGGAGCGACTTTGCGTGGCTTTGACGAAAGTCGCTTGCGTCTGGAGCAGGGCATCAACCCGTTGCGTGACCGCATCAATGATCTGCGTCTGAAAACCCAGGCCGCTCAGTTGAACGAAGAACAATACGCCCAGCGTCTGACCGAAATGAATGTGCTGGGCGAAGCAGAAGAAGCGCCCTTGTTGGCGGAGCTTGCACAAACCCCCAATTTGCGCGAAAGCGCGCTGCAAGGCGAAATCACGCGCTTGCAGCATGAGATAGAAGCGCTCGGTTCAGTAAATCTGGCGGCTCTGGAAGAGCTGGAAACAGCACGCGAACGCAAGGGCTTTTTGGATGCTCAGTCGGCCGATTTGAATCAGGCCATCGGCACGCTGGAAGATGCTATCCGCCGGATTGATGGCGAAACGCGCGAGCAGTTGCAGCAGACGTATGACACGGTCAACAAACAGTTCGGCACGTTGTTTCCGCAACTGTTTGGCGGTGGCGAAGCCCGCCTCATCATGACCGGCGAGGAAATTCTTGATGCGGGCGTGCAGGTGATGGCGCAACCGCCGGGCAAGAAAAACAGCAGTATCCATCTGCTTTCCGGCGGAGAAAAAGCCTTGACGGCCACGGCACTGGTGTTTGCCATGTTCCAGCTCAATCCCGCGCCATTCTGCTTGCTGGATGAGGTGGATGCGCCGCTGGATGATACGAATACCGAACGTTTTTGTCATATGGTCAAGCGCATGTCGGCACAAACGCAGTTTTTGTTCATCAGCCACAACAAGATCGCCATGGAAATGGCCGAACAACTGGTGGGGGTCACCATGCAGGAACAAGGCGTTTCCCGCGTGGTTGAAGTGGATATGGAAGAGGCGCTGCGTATGACTGAAGGGGTTGCGCAGGTTTAGCGTGAAATAACGAAAACGGAGTCAATGAGTTCCCTTTGTTGAGATATGGATGGTTGTTTGGAGGCATGACGGATGATGCATGGAATTTCTGAGTTGCAGTTGAGTTTGATTGTCATTGGTGTGTTGTCTGTCCTGGGGGTCTGGGCTTATAACCATTGGCAGGAACGTCGCCATCGCAAACATGCCGATGCTGTTTTTCAACAGCAAGCCCGGCAGGATGTTCTGGTACCCCAAACCCTGCCTGTAGCGTCCACGCTGCACACTCCACCTACCTTGTCCGATACGACCTCATCACTTGACCCTGTAGAACCCGTAGATCAACCCATTAGTAAAACCGAGAAAGAACATGCATTCGAACGTGTAGAGCCAGTATTCATCGATCCTGAAGTGAGCTCGAACCCTCCTGTTGAATCTGGTTTTCAGTCTGTATCTTCTTTGACGGATCAAGTGCCTATTGAGATTGAGACGCTGGAGGCAACAGATTCCACTGATATTCGCTCCCGCATCGAGCCCGGTATCGAGCCTAGTATCGAACCCGGTATTGATTCAGGGGAAGCGCTGCCTCAAGAAGAAGACGCAGCATCAGCGAATGAAATCGCCGATACCAACGAAGTCCCCATTCTCGATACCGTCGTGGATCGGGAACCGCCGCAAACACTGGCCGATCCGCTCATCGATGCCATCGTTCATCTCAATGCCCCCGAACTCATTTCCGCGCCCCTGTTCTGGGCAAAGCAACGGCAGATTCTCAGCCGCCTGGCCAGTCGTATCGTCTGGAGCGGGCTGGATGAAAACACGGCGCAGTGGCAGCCCTTGCAAGCGAACGATGCCAACAGCTACCGTCGTCTGGTGGGCGCTTTGCTGCTGGTGAATCGTCAGGGTTCGATTGCGGCAGATGACCTGGCACTTTATTGTGATGGTGTGCGCCAGTTGGCAGCGCATTATCAGGCGCAGGCCATCGTTCCCGTCGTTGCAGACATATTGACGCGTGCCCGCTCTCTGGATGCATTCTGTGCCACGGTGGATTGTCGGCTCTCCATCAATCTGATTCATCATGAAGGCCAAGGGATTTCGCTGGATGCTGTGGCGCAGCTCACTGAAATGACGGGCTTGCGACGCCATGATCTTCGCTATCAGATCGATCAGGGGATGTTGTATGCCTTTGATGTCAAAAATCGTCCTGCGTTCACGATGAGTGTCCTGGGAGGTATTCCTCATGATGATTCGGGTGTGGCTGCTCAAGTCGCAGGACTGACATTGACGCTGGATGTTCCTAAGGTGGCTGAGGGTGCCGTTGTCTTTGATCGCATGATGCAACTGGCCTACCATCTGGCCAATCATCTCGATGCGATTATCGTCGATGAGTCGCGGGTGCCTTTGTCTGATGCGATGTTGTCAAAAATCCGCGCCAGGATTGATGAATTGCATCAAAGCATGATGCAACATGAAATTCCGCCGGGCGATCGTCGGGCTTTGCGTCTTTATGCCTGAACCGGGTCAGATGCTCGCAGACAACGCCACGCAGCTTGAAGTCACGCAGCTGCGAACTGAAATTCTGCGTCATGAACATGCCTATTACGTTCTTGATCGTCCACTGGTTCCCGATGCCGAATATGACCGGCTTTTTCAGAAGCTCCAGCAACTGGAAGCAGCGCATCCCGAACTCATCACGCTGGATTCCCCCACGCAACGGGTCGGCGGAGCACCGCTATCCCAGTTTGCTCCAGTGCACCATGCGGTGCCTATGCTATCCATCCGTACTGAAACCGATACTGAAGCGACCGGTGCGCGCACATTCGATGCGCGTGTACGTCGCGAACTGGCTTATACGGATGGAGATGACGCGGTGGAGTATGCAGCGGAGCTGAAGTTCGATGGTCTGGCGATCAATCTGCGTTATGAGCAGGGACTTCTGATTCAGGCAGCCACACGGGGCGATGGCGAAACGGGTGAAGATGTCACCCAGAATGCCAGAACCATCAAATGCATTCCCTTGCGCTTGTCGGGTGAAAACAGCTTGTTTCCTCCTGTGCTTGAAGTGCGCGGTGAGGTGTATATGAGCCGTCCGGATTTTGCTCGTTATAACAAACGTCAAAATGCCCTTGGACGACCCGTTTTGGTCAATCCTCGCAATGGTGCCGCAGGCAGCATTCGCCAACTGGACCCAAAAATCGCTGCTGCACGCCCCTTGTCGTTTTATGCTTATGGATTGGGGGAGACGCAAGGCTGGAGCCTGCCGAAAACCCATGCGGCCGTCCTCGATCAACTCGCGGCTTGGGGTCTCCCCGTTTGTGAACATCGTGTCGTGACCCAAGGGTCGGATGGGTTGGTCAATTTCCATGAGCGCATCCATGCCTTGCGTAATCAACTACCTTTCGATATCGATGGCGTGGTTTATAAGGTCAATGCCTTGGCTTTGCAGCAACAGTTAGGATTCGTGACCCGTGAGCCACGCTGGGCGGTGGCGCACAAGTATCCGGCTGAAGAAATGCTGACCACGGTCGAAGCCATAGAAATTCAGGTGGGACGTACCGGCGCCTTGACGCCGGTCGCGCGTCTGCATCCGGTTTTTGTGGGCGGGGTGACGGTGACCAATGCCACCTTGCACAATGAAGATGAGGTGCGGCGCAAGGATGTGCGGGTAGGCGACACGGTGATCGTGCGTCGTGCCGGCGATGTGATCCCCGAAATCGTGGGGGTTGTGCTGGATCGACGTCCGATCATGACGCCTGAGTTTGTGATGCCCACACGCTGTCCGGTTTGTGCTTCTACCATTGAAAAACCGGAAGACGAAGCCATTGCCCGTTGTACCGGCGGCCTGTTTTGTCCCGCCCAACGCAAACGTGCCCTGATTCACTTTGCTTCACGTCTGGCATTGGATATCGAAGGGCTGGGGGAGAAACTGGTTGAACAACTAGTCGATCTCGATCAGGTAAAAACCCCCGCCGACCTGTATCGACTGGATGTACACAAGGTCAAGAATCTCGAACGAATGGCAGAAAAATCAGCGAATAATCTGCTGTCAGCCATCGAGCAGAGCAAGACGACGACCTTGCCGCGCTTTATTTATGCCTTGGGTATCCGTAATGTGGGCGAGGCGACGGCCAAGGATCTGGCACGGCATCTGGGCAAGCTCGACACCTTGATGCAGGCAGATACGGCAAGGCTGGCGCAGATCCCCGATGTCGGTGCTGTGGTGGCTGAGTCCATCGTACATTTTTTCTCTGAACCGCATAATCGTGAGGTTATTCTTCAACTGCGTACCGCTGGCGTTCATTGGCCGGAACGTGATTTGTCGGAGCCGCTGGGATCGATAGGAAGTGAGCGTGCCGCGCTGTCAGGACAAACCTTCGTGCTGACTGGCAGTTTGCCCAATATGACGCGCGAAGAAGCAAAAGAGCGAATCGAAGCACAGGGCGGCAAGGTGGCGGGCTCGGTTTCGCGGAAAACAAACTATGTTGTGGCAGGAGCCGAGGCTGGCTCCAAGCTCGACAAGGCGCGCGATTTAGGAATTACCCTGCTGGATGAAGCACAACTTCTGGAGTTATTAAAGTCATGAAGAAAGTCACCAAGGCCGTATTTCCCGTGGCAGGTCTAGGCACGCGTTTCTTGCCGGCAACCAAGGCCAATCCCAAGGAAATGATGCCCATTGTGGATAAGCCCTTGATCCAGTTTGCTGTTGAGGAAGCCGTCGCCGCAGGAATCCACGACATGATTTTCGTGACAGGTCGCTCCAAACGCTCGATTGAAGACCATTTCGACAAGGCATATGAGCTGGAAAGCGAACTGGAACAACGTGGGAAACAGGAACTACTGGAGTTTGTGCGCGGCTTGTTACCCCGCAATATCAATTGCATCTATATTCGTCAGGCGGAAGCCTTGGGGTTGGGACATGCCGTCTTGTGTGCCAAGCCGATCGTGGGTAACGATCCCTTTGCTGTTCTGTTGGCGGATGACCTGCTGGATGGCAAGCCTCCCGTCATGAAGCAGATGGTGGATGCGTATGACTACTATCAGTGCTCGGTGCTGGGGGTGCAGGATGTGCCGCGTGCCGATACCCGTAGCTATGGCATCGTGGCGGCCAGACCGCTGGCCAATCGTCTGGAGCAGATCAGCGCCATCGTTGAAAAACCCAAGCCCGAGGACGCGCCTTCCACATTGGCTGTTGTGGGGCGTTACATCCTCACCCCCCGAATTTTTCATTATCTGGAGAACGTCAAACCCGGTTCGGGCGGCGAAATTCAGCTCACCGATGGCATTGCTGCGCTGCTCAATGAGCAGCAGGTATTGGCGTATCGCTATGATGGCGTGCGCTATGATTGCGGTTCGAAAATCGGTTATTTGCAGGCGATGGTCGAGTTTGGATTGCGGCATCCCGAAGTCGGGAATGAGTTTGCCGAATACCTTAAAAATCGAGAAAAGTGATGGCGTGATGACCCCTCAACAAGCACGACGCATTCTTGATGAAGCTGATCTCATCTGCCCGGCAGATCAGATACAGGCGGCCATCACGCGTTTGGCTCTTGAAATTGGGCTTCGATTGGCGGACTCGCATCCGCTGGTGGTGACGGTCATGGGCGGCGCCGTCGTCTTTGCGGGGCAACTTATTCCGCATCTGGCATTTCCGCTGGAATGTGATTATGTCCATGCGTCGCGCTATGGCAATAAAACCACGGGGAGTGATTTGCAATGGGTCAAAGAGACTCATGCCACTCTGACGGGACGTACCGTGTTGTTGCTGGATGACATTCTCGATGAAGGCATTACGCTGGCGGCCATCAAGGAACGTCTGCTGAATAACGGTGCTGCCGAGGTCGTGACCGCTGTCCTGGCGGATAAAAACATTGGTCGCATCAAGCCCTTGACGGCGGATTTCGTCGGGGTGTCGCTGCCCAATCGTTATGTTTTCGGTTGTGGCATGGATGTAGAAGGTGCTTGGCGTAATCTCCCCGGTATTTATGCAGTCAAAGGCATGTGAAAACAAGGCGGCAAGGACGTGGGCAGGTACGCGTCTATGCCTTGTTCGACACGGTGAAACCGATTGGAATGCTGCTGGCATCCTTCAGGGATGGAGCGATGTGCCGATCAATGAGACAGGACGCTTGCAGGCACGCGAATTGTCGATACGACTTGCCGATTCCGGATTCAAACAGATATGGAGCAGCCCCTTGATACGGGCTTTTGAAAGCGCGCAAATCATCGCGAGCCTGCTGGGTTTACCCGCGCCACGCTGCCACGACGGCCTCAGGGAGCGACATTTCGGTGTGATACAAGGTATTCCGAAAAGCGAACTGGCTGAACTGAATCCGGTTTTGTTGCAGCAGATCCTCAAACGCAACCCCGCCACGGATTTTGAGGGCGGTGAATCCATGGATGAATTTGCCGACCGGGTACTGGCTGCATTGGATGAAATTGCCGTGGACGCGGCAAACGACGAACCGGTATTGATGATCAGTCATGGCTGGGTGATGGATGTGGTGACACGTCATATCCGCCATCTTCCACGCAATGCCCTGCTGGGGGTCAAGCCCCGTAATGGTGAAGCTTTGTGGCTGGAGGCAACATCCGCATCTGGACGCCCTGTGATTCAAGCATCGCACGCTAAAATATCAGACTAAATCAATAAAGGATGTTTCATGGATTATTCGAGCCAGAACACCAAGGCACGCGATATGGCGCGTGCGCTGGTTGCCGGTTTTGACAGGCACTATCGCAAATTCCGGAATTGCTCGGCGCAGGCCAAAGAGCTTTTTGACGCGGGCGACTGGCAGGGCATACAGCGTGCTGTTCGAGAACGGATTGCTTTCTACGATGAACGCGTCAGTGAGACGACACTCCGAATGCAGCGCGAATTCAAGGCGCAGGAAGACGATGACCATATCTGGCGTCAGGCCAAACTGGAATTCATCGATCTGCTGCTCGACCACAAGCAGCCAGAATTGGCTGAAACCTTTTTCAACTCGGTGTTCTGCAAGATTTTGCATCGCACTTATTTTCATAACGATTTCATTTTTGTGCGACCCGCTGTATCGACGGAATACCTGGAGTCTGATCCGCCGATTTATCGGAGCTACTACCCGAACGATGCGGGCTTTCGCGGGGTGATACGTCAGATATTGCTGGATTTTGGCTGGACACGTACCTTTACCGACATCGAACGCGATATCGGCTATGTATGCGATGCCATCGAGCGTCATCTCGGCGAGTGGCCGGAGCGTGAGTACAACCTTCAGGTGCAGGTGCTGCGTTCGGCTTTTTACAGGAACAAGGCGGCTTACATCATCGGTAAGGCCATCAATGGCGGGGTGGAATATCCCTTTGCCGTCCCCGTGTTACATACCGATGACAATGAGCTGTATCTGGATACCATCCTGTTCGATGCGGCTCGTATTGGTGCCTTGTTTTCCCTGTCACGCGCTTATTTCATGGTGGATATGGCGGTTCCATCCGCCTATATCCAGTTTCTTCGCACCATCATGCCGGGCAAGCCGCGCTCCGAGCTTTACACCATGCTGGGCTTGGGCAAGCAGGGCAAAACCATGTTTTTTCGTGATTTGATGCAACATCTTCACCACTCTGAAGATCCGTTCATTATTGCTCCCGGAATACGCGGGCTGGTCATGCTGGTCTTTACGCTGCCTTCCTATCCTTATGTGTTCAAACTTATCAAGGATGTTTTTGGTAGTTCAAAGAATGTTGACCACGAAACGGTGCGTCGCAAATATCAGATGGTCAAACAGGTCGATCGCGTCGGGCGCATGGCCGATACGCTGGAGTTTTCCAATGTCGCCTTACCCCGTGCACGTTTTGAGCAATCCTTGATCGATGAGCTTCGGCAACATGCACCCTCCTTGATTGAGGAGGAGGGCGATTACATCGTCATCAAACATCTTTACATTGAACGTCGTATGCAACCGCTCAATATCTACCTCGACAAGGCGGAGCGCGAAAACCGGGTGGAGCGTATCGAACATGCCGTGAGCGAATATGGCAATGCCATTCGCGAATTGGCCATTGCCAATATATTTCCAGGCGACTTGTTATGGAAAAACTTTGGCGTAACGCGCTACGGCCGCGTTGTTTTCTACGACTACGATGAAATTGAATATATGACGGATTGCAATTTCCGTCGTATCCCCATCGCACCCAATCCGGAAATGGAAATGTCAGGAGAACCTTGGTATTCGGTGGCACCGAATGATATTTTTCCGGAAGAGTTTTCCACTTTTCTGCTGACCTCGCCCCGGATACGCGAAACTTTCATGCGCTATCACCCCGACCTGTTCGATGCGGCCTTCTGGAAAACGACACAGGAAGAAATCGGACGTGGCGTGGTCAAGGATTTCTATCCCTATCCGGAATCTTTGCGTTTCTGCAAATTGCATGGCAATGGCCAGAATTGTCATGGCGAGACATGAGCAGCGTTATCCTGTTCAACAAACCGTATGGCGTTCTAACGCAATTCACCTCCACAGAAGGGCGGGCGACGCTCAAGGATTACATCGACATTCCCGATGTGTATGCCGCTGGTCGTCTGGATGCCGATAGCGAAGGCCTGGTGCTGCTGACCAATGACGGACGCTTGCAACATCGTATTGCCGACCCGCGCCATAAATTACCCAAAATCTACTGGGCACAAGTGGAGGGTTTGCCTGATGAGGACGCCTTGCATCGATTGATGGGCGGGCTGGATCTGGGCGATTTCAGGACACGTCCTTGTCAGGCGCGGCTCATCGAAGAACCTGAAAATCTTTGGCCGCGAGATCCACCCATCCGCTATCGCAAGGCTATTCCGACTTCTTGGCTGGAGATGACTTTGCGCGAGGGCAAAAATCGGCAAGTCAGACGGATGACCGCCAAGGTCGGCTATCCCACTTTGCGTTTGGTGCGCTGGGCGATCGGGCCATGGACATTGAACGGTTTGCAACCCGGTCAATGGCGGGGTGTCGAAGGATCAAAAGTGTAAGGCCGATCAGACTCCTTGTGGATTTCGATTTCAATCTCTCCTCGCAGACTGTTGATGAACAGGATGCGACTGGCACGATCAAGGTCTTCTCGTTTGAGCGTTTTTTCCTTGATCTGCTTTGTCTCCAGAAGCTCGCGCCGGAGCACACCGTCGAGTAGTCCTGCTTCCTGGGGCGGCGTGTAGCGGATTCCTTCAATTTCAAGTACCAGATTGCCGCGTGTAAATTCCGTCAGTTCGCCAGCTTCATTCCAGAGCAGGACATCAAAGAGGTCGGGATGAAGGGTTTGCGCATCACTTAAGGCTTGCTCAAAAAAGTCGCGATGGGTGGTTTTGTGATGAATCCAAGCCGCATGGCGTGGAACCGGATTTTGTGACAACACAAAGGTGGGATGGCGAGGCGAGGCAGGGAAGGGGGTAATGTGGGTTGTCAGTTTTCCGCTCGGTTCCAGATCGAGGCGTACTCGCCAAAGACCTTGTCTGTACTCATAAGCCAGCTTTTCCAGTGCTTGGCGACAAGCAGCAAGATCACATGCACGATTGAAATAGTGCGCAGAATTTTTCAGTCGTTCCAGATGGCGTTCAAGTAGCCAGTACGTCCCATTTTCAAGGCGCAGGGTTTCAATCAGG
This sequence comes from uncultured Sterolibacterium sp., assembly GCA_964437515.1. GTDB lineage: Bacteria > Pseudomonadota > Gammaproteobacteria > Burkholderiales > Rhodocyclaceae > Sterolibacterium. Next base: position 15,782 of record CAYTHB010000022.1, on the reverse strand, counting down.
GTCGGCGTTTTAAGGTGGGTGTGATCTGAGGGATTCAGGAAACGGGCTTTGAGCATGGCTTCGCCATATTCATCCTCTGCGTTTGAATCCCAGGTGATGCCTCCACCGATACCGCAGATGGCTTGCTGGTTTTGAAGGGTGAGGGTGAGCGTGCGAATCGCCACATTGAAAACAGCATCGCCCCCCGGCTTGATCAAACCGATGGCACCGCAATAAATGCCCCGCGCTTCGGTTTCATGCTGCGTGATGAGCGACATGGCCTGGGCTTTGGGTGCTCCGGTGACCGAGCCACACGGAAATAGTGCTGAAAAAATATCGTTGAGCGTTGTGCCGGGGCGTGTCGTTGCTTGCACGGTAGAGGTCATTTGCCAGAGAGTGGGGTAGGGCTCTACGGCAAATAATTGACTCACGGTGACGCTGTGGGGTTGGGCGATGCGCGATAGATCATTGCGTAATAAATCCACGATCATCAGATTTTCAGCGCGGTTCTTTTCAGAATGCTGCAAGTCGTTTGCTTGCTGTTGATCTTCTATCGACCATCGTCCACGCGGCGCGGTTCCTTTCATCGGGCGTGTCGTGATTCGATTGCCCTGACGATGAAAAAAGAGTTCGGGTGAAAGAGAAAGGATGTGTCGTCCGGTGTGTCGGGTTTGAATCTTGGAGTCGATGTCATCCAGCGAGAGATAGGCACAATAGCCATCAGCCTGCGCAGCCATCAGCTTTTCATACAAGGCGAGCGCATCACCGTCGTATTGATTGTGCAAACGGAAGGTGTGGTTGATCTGATAGGCATCTCCGCAACGAATACGCTCGCGCAACTCACGAATGTCGGCATGGTATTGAGCACGATCAATACTGGGTTGCCAGTGATCAGAGAGCGAAATGTCAGGCGATGTGGATTGCGAGGAAGTTGAGGATATTTCGTCTTCCAAAGGCGCATCAAAAACCCCGAACCAGACTAGCGGCCATGTTGATGCGGGATTGGGGTGAGGCACTGCCAATGCGGTATCGAAAGCCGGGGCGGCATCGTAGCTGACATAACCAACAACCCATAAACCCGATTGCGCACGACTTTCCGCCTGATGCAGGACGCGATGAACGTCATCTAGTTTTTCGGCGAAGAGCACCTCGCGCGGCGTCCCAAAGCTCAAACGATGGCAAGGTGAGCCATCGTCTGAGGGGAAGTCGATGATGAATTTTTGAGATGGAAATCTCAATGCGTTTTTTACACGTTAACGAAAGAGGAAAGAGCAGATGCGAAATCGAGTTGAAGTTACAGTGCTGCAACGACCTGATCGCCCATTTCCGAGCAGGAAACTTTCTTCATGCCGGCTTCGAAAATGTCGCCGGTACGGTAGCCTGCGGCGAGGACTTTTTTGACGGCGACTTCGATGCGGTTGGCTGACACTTCATCGTTGAAGGTGTAGCGCAGCATCATCGCGGCGGAGAGAATGGTGGCGAGCGGGTTGGCGAGGTTTTTGCCGGCGATGTCGGGTGCCGAGCCGTGGCAGGGTTCGTACATGCCTTTATTGTTGGCATCCAGCGAGGCGGAGGGCAGCATGCCGATGGAGCCGGTGAGCATGGAGGCTTCGTCGGAGAGGATGTCGCCGAAGATGTTGCCGGTGACCATCACGTCGAACTGCTTGGGGTTGCGCACGAGTTGCATGGCGGCGTTGTCGACCAGCATGTGGCTGAGTTCCACATCGGGGTATTCTGGGGCGAGTTCGTTCATCACATCGCGCCAGAGCTGGGTGGTTTCGAGCACGTTCATCTTGTCGACCGAACACAGCTTCTTGTTGCGCCGCTGTGCCGACTGGAAGGCGACGCGGCCGATGCGGCGGATTTCTTCTTCGTTGTAGATCATGGTGTTACGTCCGACACGCTGGCCGTTTTCGGTGGTGATGCCGCGCGGCTCGCCAAAGTAGATGTCGCCAGTGAGTTCGCGCACGATCATGATGTCGAGGCCGGAGACGACTTCAGGCTTGAGCGACGAGGCATTGGCGAGTTCGGCATAGAGTACGGCCGGGCGCAGGTTGGCGAACAGGTTGAGATCCTTGCGGATGCCCAGCAGGCCACGTTCCGGGCGTTGCGGGCGGGGTAGGTTGTCCCACTGCGGGCCGCCGACCGCGCCGAGCAGCACGGCATCGGCAGCGCGGGCGAGTTTCTGGGTGGCTTCGGGGTAGGGTGAGCCGGTGGCGTCGACCGCGCCACCGCCGAGGAGGGCTTCCTCGGTTTCAATTTTCATGCCTTCTTTCTTGAAGACATCGAGGACGCGCAGGGCTTGCTTGATGATTTCCGGGCCGATGCCATCGCCGGGGAGGACTGTGATTTTCATGGGGAGTCTTTCTTTATTTCTTGTGATTTTTCATGAATGTTCGAGTATTCAGTTAAACAGCCAGGGCTGTGCGGCTTGATGCTGTTGCTCGAAGGTCTTGATGGCATCCGCATGTTGCAAGGTCAGGCCGATTTCATCGAGGCCGTTGAGCAGGCAGTGTTTGCGATGGGGAGTGATGTCGAACGGGAACGACCAGCCTTGCGGACTGGTGACGGTCTGGGTTTCGAGATTCACATCCAGCTTGTAGCCTTCATGTGCCATGCACTCCTTGAACAGCTTGTCGACGGTTTCGCTGGAGGCAACGATCGGCAGGATGCCGTTCTTGAAGCAGTTGTTGAAGAAAATATCGGCAAACGAGGGGGCGATGATGACTTGAAAACCATAGTCTTCGATTGCCCAGGGCGCGTGTTCGCGGCTGGAGCCGCAGCCGAAGTTGTCGCGTGCCAGCAGGATTTGCGAGTTTTGATAACGCGGCTGGTTGAGCGCGAAATCCTTGTTGATCGGCCGTTTGCTGCAATCCATGCCGACATCGCCGTAATCCGTGTAACGCCATTCGTCGAAGAGGAAGGGGCCGAAGCCAGAACGCTGGATGGACTTGAGGAACTGCTTGGGGATGATGGCATCGGTATCGACATTGGCGCGGTCGAGCGGGCAGGCGATGCCGTTGATTTGTTTGAAGGCTTTCATGATGGACTCCAAAAAGCCGCCTAGACAGGCAGCGAGTGAAATGGGGAAGCCGTGTGTGCACGGCTGAACCGGGCTCACCCCTTTCCTCGGGAAAGGGGCTGGGGGAAAGGTTTTTTAATTCAGCGTGCGCACATCAACGAAATGCCCTGCAATGGCTGCGGCGGCGGCCATTTCCGGGCTGACTAGGTGGGTACGCCCGCCGGGGCCCTGGCGACCTTCAAAGTTGCGGTTGGAGGTCGAGGCGCAACGCTCGCCGGGCTTCAGGCGGTCGTTGTTCATTGCCAGACACATCGAGCAGCCCGGTTCACGCCATTCAAAACCGGCGGCGATGAAGATTTTGTCCAGACCTTCGGCTTCTGCTTGCCGCTTGACTTGACCTGAACCGGGGACGATCAGCACTTGCGTGACATTCGCGGCTTTCTTCTTGCCTTGAGCCACTTTGGCGGCAGCGCGCAAATCCTCGATGCGCGAGTTGGTGCAAGAGCCGATGAAGACTTTATCAATCTGAATCTGCTCGATGGGCATGTCGGCCGTCAGCCCCATGTATTGCAAGGCGCGCTCGATGCCGCTGCGCTTGACCGGATCGGCCACGCTGGCGGGATTGGGCACTTTGCCGGTGACGGGCAGCACCTGCTCGGGCGAGGTGCCCCAGGTGACCTGCGGGGCAATTTCTGCGCCATTGAGTTCGATGACCGCATCGAACTGCGCGTCGGCATCCGAATGTAGCGTGTTCCAGTAGGCCACAGCCTTATCCCAGTCGGCACCTTTGGGGGCGTACTGACGACCTTTGAGGTAGGTAACTGTCTTGTCGTCGCAGGCGATCAGACCGGCGCGCGCGCCGCCTTCGATCGCCAGATTGCAGACCGTCATGCGGCCTTCCATCGATAGATTGCGGATGACTTCGCCACCAAATTCAATGGCATAGCCCGTACCGCCTGCCGTGCCGATCTTGCCGATCACCGCCAGTGCTACGTCTTTGGCGGTCACGCCCAGACCGAGTTGGCCGTCGATGCGAACCAGCATGCGCTTGGATTTTTTGGCGATTAGGGTTTGCGTCGCCAGCACATGCTCGACTTCCGAAGTGCCGATGCCATGCGCCAACGCGGCAAATGCGCCGTGGGTGGAGGTGTGGCTGTCACCGCAAACCACGGTCATGCCGGGCAGGGTGGTGCCGTTTTCCGGGCCGATCACGTGGATGATGCCTTGATTGGCGTGCTTGAACGGAAAGTACACCAGTGCGCCAAATTCCTTCATGTTGGCATCCAGCGTTTCCACTTGCAGACGCGCAACGGGCTCTTCGATACCGCGCTCCCAGTGGTCGGTCGGGGTGTTGTGGTCGGGGTTGGCGACGATGGAGGTGCTGCGCCACGGCTTGCGGCCAGACAGACGCAAGCCTTCAAATGCCTGCGGGCTGGTGACTTCATGCACCAGATGGCGGTCGATATAAATTAAGCAGGTACCATCGGCTTCTTCACGCACTTTGTGGGCATCCCACAATTTGTCGTAGAGGGTCTTTCCAGACATATTAAATCCTTTATAAAACAATAAATAACAAAGCAATATAAAAGTAAAAAATTACATTAAGCAACACTTGGTGACGCTCAGAAAGCCTTACGAATGACATGGTAACTATAAGTGTGTACCGGAACAAGATGAGTGTTTATACTGGTATCAAAAATAATAGCCTGAATAGGAAATCGCCCATAAATGGATGCCCGCCGCAAAGAACTCGGTGAGTTTCTGCAAGCCATGCGCCAGCGTTGCGCGCCAGCCGCGTATGGCTTTCCTGTCGGCAACCGACGACGAACCCAAGGCTTGCGGAGGGAAGAAGTCGCGCAGCTCGCTGACATCAGCGCGACTTGGTACACATGGATGGAGCAGGGGCGGGATGTTCGGGTTTCTGCCGATGTGCTCGATCGTTTGGCATCGGCATTGCGTTTGACGATCACGGAGCGCGCCTATCTGTTTGAAATGGCGGGACGGCACGATCCCAATGCGCCTCAGAATGATGCAGGGGATGAATCCTTACCCGAGACACTGGTCGAACTCGTTGAGGGCTTTTTGTTTCCGGCGTATATCATGGGGCGTTATTGGGATGTGCTGGCCTGGAATCCGGCCGCATCGGATCTGTTTACTGGCTGGCTGGATCAAGTGCAGCATACGGAAGACAAGCCGGTGCCTCCCAACCTGTTGCGTTTCGTATTTCTATCTCCCATCGCACGAGATTTCGTGGATGACTGGGAGGCACGCGCACGGCGTATTTGTGCTGAATTTCGTGCGGATTGCCGGTCGCACATGGAGGATGCCACTTTGCAGCGCCTGATTGATGAATTGAGTCAGGGTAGCCCGGAATTCATGCGTTTCTGGAAGCAGCACGATGTCCTTGAACGTCAAGGCGGGCTGCGCGGATTTCACCATCCGATACGGGGTTGGGTGACTTATCGCCAGTTCACTCTGCACCCCGTGGAGCAAGAGCACTTGAAACTGGTGCTCCTGAAACAGGTGTGATGCCAATTTATATTACAGTGGTGCGGAGTTTTGCATGGTCATATGGTCAAACACATGGTCAAACACATGATCAAACACATGATCAAACTGTGACAGGATGAACATGTGCCTGTTACAATCAAAACGCACTTTTTTCGTATTTTTAGACAATTCGGATTATTTAATATGCTGGCAATCATCGGTGGTAGTGGTCTGTCGCAGCTTTCCAGTCTGGATGTTTCGCATCAGAAAGTGGTGCGAACGCCATATGGCGAGCCTTCGGGTGCTTTGACTTTTGGGCGCATCGGCCAGCAGGAGGTCGTATTTCTGGCGCGTCATGGTTTTGGTCATACTATTCCGCCGCATCGTGTGAATTACCGCGCCAACATCTGGGCATTAGGCCAGGGGGCTGGCGCAACCCGTATCGTTTCCGTGGCATCGGTCGGTGGAATACGCGCTGATCTCGCGCCAGGATCGCTGGTGATTCCCCATCAGTTGATTGATTACACCTCTGGGCGTACTGCCTCGTTTTACGACAATCAGGATGCGCCGGTCGTGCATATTGATTTCACCCAGCCTTACGATGAAAGCCTGCGCCAGCAGTTGCTGGATGCCGCTGTGCGGGCGGGGGTTGAAGCGGGTAATGGGGCGGTGTATGCCGTTTCACAAGGCCCCCGTCTGGAAACAGCCGCAGAAATCAACCGCTTCGAACGCGATGGTGCTGATGTGGTGGGGATGACCGGAATGCCTGAAGCTGCACTGGCACGCGAAGCCGAATTGCCCTATGCCGCCATTTCAGTGGTCGCCAACTGGGCGGCAGGGCGTGGGGACAGTTCAAAAGCCATCGCCTTTGAACAACTGGAAGATGTTCTGACCAATGCCATGGTCAGTGTGCGTAGCGTGATTGAGCATCTTTGTGTTTCGGGTCGCTGTTCTTGATGCCTGAACGCTCGTGATACGTCCTGTTTTACATATGGGGGATGCGCGCTTGTTGCAAGTGGCGGCTCCCGTTATTGAATTCGATACCCCCGAACTGCATGAGCTTCTGGCCGATATGGCCGATACGATGCAGCATGAAGGGGGCATTGGATTAGCCGCACCGCAGATTGGTGTATCGCTACAAGTGGTGATTTTTGGTTTTGAACAGAGCGAACGCTATCCCGATGCGCCGGCAGTGCCACGCACCGTACTCATCAATCCCGTACTGCAACCACTGGATGCCGACTGTGCAGACGGCTGGGAAGGGTGTTTATCACTCCCCGGTTTGCGGGGTGTCGTTCCACGCTGGCAACATTTACATTATTCGGGTCATGATGCCAGTGGAAACTGGTTTGAACGCAGCGTGAGCGACTTTCACGCGCGTGTCGTTCAGCATGAATGCGACCATCTCAACGGGATACTCTATCCCATGCGCATCACCGATTTCACCCGGTTTGGCTTTGCTGAGGCGATGACGAATCCTGTAACGCCGTGACGCAATCTCAATCCGCCAGTTTTTTCAACTGATACAGCATTTCCAGTGCCTCGCGGGGACTGAGCGCGTCGGGCTCTGCTGAACGCAGGGCTTCCAGCGCGGGATGGGGTTCTGGTTCAACAGGTGAAGGAGCCGGTGTCTGCGCAAAGAGATCGGGTTGATGCTCATCGGCGCGCAGTGTGATTTCCCGGTTTTCAAGTGCCACGAGACGCCGTTTTGCATCGCGAATCACATTTCCCGGAATACCAGCCAGTGCGGCGACCTGTATGCCATAGCTCTGGCTGGCGGGGCCTTCTTCGACGCTATGCAGGAAGACGATGCGATTTCCATGCTCGACGGCATCCAGATGGATGTTGGCGCATTCCGGATAGTCGTGTGACAGACGGGTCAGTTCGAAGTAGTGGGTTGAAAATAGGCAGCAGGCACGATTTTTTTCGATGAGATGCCTTGCAATGGAAAACGCGAGCGACATACCATCAAAGGTCGATGTACCGCGACCTATCTCGTCCATCAATACCAGCGAGTTTTCGGTGGCACCGTGCAAAATGGCGGCCGCTTCCGTCATTTCCACCATGAAGGTGGAACGCCCTGAGGCAAGGTCATCCGATGCACCAATACGCGTAAAAATGGCATCGATGGGGCCGATACGCGCCATATGTGCAGGGACGAAACTGCCGCAATGCGCCAGTAACACAATCAGGGCCACCTGCCGCATATAGGTGGATTTACCCCCCATATTGGGGCCTGTGACGAGCAGCATGCGCCTCGATGCGCCGAGATGGGTTTCGTTGGCAATGAAGTCTTCGACTTGACTTTCAACGACGGGATGGCGACCGGCTTCGATATGCAGTCCGGGGGTACGGGTGAATTCCGGCTGGCAATAGTTCAGGCGGCGCGCATTTTGTGCAAAAGTATTCAACCCATCGAGTAGTGCGATGGCGCGGGCGATACGTTGCAGCGGTGCAATATGTTCAGCCAGCGTTTCGATCATGGCTTCATAAAGCTGCTTTTCCAAAGCCAGTGCACGTTCGTTGGCCGAGAGTGCTTTGTCCTCGAAGGCTTTGAGTTCGGGCGTGATATAGCGCTCGGCATTTTTCAGCGTCTGGCGGCGACGGTAGTCTTCAGGGATTTTTTCAGTATGCGCGTGGCTGACTTCGATATAGAAGCCATGAACTTTGTTGAACTCGACCTTGAGGCTGGATATGCCGCTGCGTGCGCGTTCCCGGGCTTCCAGTGCCAGCAGAAATTCACCACAGTTATTTTGCAGGCCACGCAATTCGTCAAGTTGAGCGTCATAGCCGTCGTTGATGACTCCGCCTTCTCGCAATACGGTGGAGGGTTCCGGACGAATGGCGCGTTGCAGCAAGTCCAGTAATCCTTCTGGGGTGACGAGATCATGGTTTATTTCAATGAGTAGCGAGGCTTCTGTATTCGTGAGCGACTCTTGCAGTGAAGGCAGCGCCATCAGGCTGTCACGTAGAGCGGAAAGGTCGCGGGGACGTGCGCTCCTCAGGGCAATGCGAGCAGTAATACGCTCAATGTCGGCAATGGATTTCAGGCAGGTTTGCAAGGAATGAGCACTGTCATGCTCCAATAACTCGGCAACAGCAGCGTGACGTGCAGCGGCCTGATTTGTATTTGCATGTGGGTGATGCAGGCAATGGCGCAGCCAGCGTGAGCCCATGCTCGTTGAGCAAATATCCAATAATGAAAGCAGGGTAGGCGCCGATTCGCCCCGCAAGGTTTCAGTAATTTCAAGATTGCGTCGGGTTGCAGCATCCATTCGCAGATAGTCGCCTGAATGTTCAACCTTGAGTCCGGTGATATGTGCCAGTGTTTGACGCTGGGTCGCATGAGCGTATTGAAAGAGCGCACCGGCTGCGCCCAGAGAGAGATCAAAATTACTCGAACTGTCCTGGGATTCCGGCAGGTAGGCCGTCAGATCCTGTGTGCCGAAATGTTCAGTGAGCAGACGCACGGCCGCATGTGAATCAAAATGCCAGCCGGGAAGGCGGCGCATGGGCGTGGCCCCCGTGTCATTGATGCCCAAAGCTGTCAAATTTTGCCCCGATGCCCCTGTGTTCCAGTCATCCGACACCAATATTTCTGCGGGTTTCAAACGTTCAAATTGAGCTGGAAGTGAGGTCAGAGCACATTCGAATGTGGTGAAATCGCCATTGGCAAGATTCAGCCAGGCAAGTCCGGCACGCTGGCGTTCAATATGGAGTGCCAGCAACAAACAATCACGTTTGTCATCGAGCAATGCGGAATCGGTCAGTGTTCCAGGGGTGACGATGCGGGCGACTGCCCGTTCTACAGGGCCTTTGCTGGTGGCCGGATCACCTATTTGTTCGCAAATGGCAATGGATTCGCCCAGTTTTACCAGTCGTGCCAGATAACTTTCAGCCGCATGGTAGGGCACTCCGGCCATCGGGATAGGCTGGCCTGCGGATTGACCCCGGCGTGTCAGGGTAATATCAAGCAGGCGCGCGGCTTTTTCTGCATCTTCATAAAAGAGTTCGTAAAAATCTCCCATGCGATAAAACAGCAGCATGTCGGCATGGTTGGCTTTGAGTGCCAGATATTGCTGCATCATCGGCGTGTGCCGAACCAGCCCTTCGGATGTTTCTTTATTCATGGGGTGTTACGATAAAAGCGGCGTTTTTGACGATGCTGCATTTTAACGTAACGATGAATGTAGCAGGATGCTTGAGAGCGTTCTTGGGAGGCGCGGCGCGAATTCCACAGCACACGCTTGCCGTTGATATTCGTGCAGAATTTCCTTTGTGATTTTGAGTTTTTGCATTTATTAAAAACATTAAATATAATTTCAATTTTGGAATTCTGAATTCAGTGAAATTGAACATTCAAATTTGAGGTGACTTTTATGTATGAAAATGACGATATAGATCAAATCAATCAGCAAATTGCAGCGCTGGTATTGAAAAAAAATGCACTGCAAGCTTCGCGCAAGCAGGAAGTTATTGCGGCAATCAAAAAACAGATTGCAGAATATGATCTGACCGCCCGTGAGTTGGGTTTTGAAAATCTTGGGCGGGCATTGCCCCCCAAGCTTGCAGACAAGCCCATTCCTAAATATGCCAACCCAGATAACCCTTCTCAAACTTGGGGAGGTGGGCGCGGTGCAAAACCCATCTGGGTACGTGCTCACCTTGAGAAAGGTGGCGCATTGGAAGATCTGCTAATCAAATAAACGTTGGCATAATCCTGCATCCGTGACCGCTCGGCATGGGCACACTTTCGCAGGTGTACCCTCATGATGACGCGACATAATAAGTATCCATCGACGCGATTCGCCTTCGAGTGAAGCCCCGGGCGTAAACACAGATCCTCAGGCTGCGAACTCACTCCCCACATCCCTACGTTGCTTGTTACTTTGCAGCCATCCTTAACGCGCCGTCGAGTCGCAGTGTCGTGCCGTTGATCATGGGATTTTCGATAATGCTGCGCACCATTTGGGCATATTCTGAAGCACGGCCGGCACGGGGTGGGAAGGGGACGGTGCGGGCGAGGGCATCTTGTATATCTTGTGGCATGGCTTGCAACATGGGTGTTTCGAAGATGCCAGGGGCGATGGCCGCACAGCGGATGCCATAACGTGCCAGTTCGCGGGCGAGCGGCAGAGTCATGCTGACCACGCCGCCTTTTGATGCAGCATAGGCGGCTTGCGCGATCTGACCTTCGAAGGCCGCAACTGATGCCGTGTTGATGAGTACGCCACGTTCGCCTTCACTATTCGGGGGGCTGTGACGCATGGCATCAGCGGCCAGACGGCACATATTGAATGTACCGACGAGATTGACGCTGAGTGTATGGATGAAGCTATCGAGGCGATGCGGCCCCGCTTTTCCCACCATTTTTTCTGATGGGGCAATCCCCGCACAATTGATGAGTCCGTGCAGATTTCCAAATGATTCCAAGGTGGCGGCAATAGCAGCTTGCCCGCTGATTTCGCTGGTGACGTCGGTGTGCACATAGCGCGCGTTGCTGCCTAAATATGTAGCGAGCGCATTGCCGAGTTGGTCATTGAGATCGGTCATGATGACCTTGGCTTCTGCCTCAATCAGCATGGATGCGGTCGCTGCACCCAACCCGGAGGCTGCACCAGTGACAAGAAACACGGAATCACGGATCTGCATGGCGCCTCCAGTAAGGGGCAGCGGGTGTGGCGGGATGATCGCTGCGATTTAGCCCGGTTTTTTGCTCAAGCCACCCAATAATGCGGCGACAGGACGTTGTGGGTATTGTGGTCGACGTGTCGGGGTTGCCGGTTTTGTTGCGTGGGGCATCGCCGATGTGTCTGTCGTACTTGTTGAATCTGCGACCCTTGTTTTGGGTTGATAGGGCAGGTTAGGATCAAAATCAAGTTTGATGAGGTGCGGTGAGGCTGCGGGCTCCAAGCTGGGGCGCCGCAGCAAGTTTTCTGCCGCACGATCGCGGTCGGATTTGCGGCTGCGTTCCTGACGCGAATCGCGGCTTGAGGAGGCGGTAAATTCATCGCGTTTTTTCGATACGTTTGATGAATTTGCCCCGTGCCGCCGTCCTCCGCTGGCTTCCAAGCCTTGATGGCCTTGATCGTCGAGTAGTTCAAAGCCGGGCGTGGTGACTTGCTCGATTTTGATCTTGATGAGCTTTTCGATTTCTGCCAAGTTCGGCTTTTCCGCCGGGCTGACCAGCGAGGTGGCATCACCTGGTTTGCCGGCGCGGCCGGTGCGGCCGATGCGATGGACATAATCTTCGGCGACGTGTGGCAGTTCGTAATTGATGACGTGGGGTAGGTCGTCGATATCCAGCCCGCGTGCGGCAACGTCGGTGCCCACCAGTACTTTGATGCGCCCGCTCTTGAAGGCTTCGAGGGCTTCGGTACGTTGCTGCTGGGATTTGTCGCCGTGGATGGCATCGGCTTCGATGCCTTGGCGTTGCAGGTAGTGCGCTAGGCGGCTCGCGCCAAACTTGGTGCCGACGAAGACCAGCACTTGCCGTAGTGCCTGTTCGCGCAGCAGATGCACCAGCAGATGGCGTTTGTCTTCGGCGGCGACCGGGTAGACGCGATGGGTGATGGTTTCTGACACCGCATTGCGCCGCGCCACTTCGATGAGCTGGGGCGACTTGAGCATGGTATCCGCCAGCTTGCGGATTTCTTCGGAGAAGGTGGCGGAGAACAGCAGGCTTTGGCGTTCTTTGGGGAGCAGGCTGAGGATGCGCTTGATGTCGGGGATGAAGCCCATGTCGAGCATGCGATCGGCTTCGTCGAGAATGAGGAATTCGACCGAGGCGAAGGAGACGGTTTTTTGCTGGACGTGGTCGAGCAGCCGCCCCGGGGTGGCGACGATGATTTCGCGCCCCTGCATCATTTCGGCAATTTGCGGTTTGATATCCACTCCGCCGTAGAGGCAGGTGGAACGCAGCGGTAGATGTTTGCTGTAGGTTTTGACGTTTTCAAACACTTGCATCGCCAGCTCGCGGGTGGGTGCGAGGATCAGCGCGCGCACCGGGTGGCGGGCGGGCGAGGGCGAGGTGTTGGCGTGGCGGGCGATGCGTTGCAGCATCGGCAAGGTGAAGCTGGCGGTTTTTCCCGTGCCGGTTTGCGCGCCGCCGAGGATGTCCTTGCCTTGCAGGATGATGGGGATGGATTGCGCCTGGATTGGCGTGGGTGCGCTGTAACCGGCATCAGCCACGGCGCGCAGTAGTTCGGGCATCAACCCGAGATCGTCAAAGTTCAATGAATGCTCCTGATTCGGCCTGGCTTGCACCGGTTCAGGCGACGAACTGTTGTTCGGAATAAGTGCCAGCGCGGGAAAGATGAAAGGCTGTCTGGCTTAAGGTCGTCACTAACCGGCCGGGTGACGACAGCGGCATTATAACGCAGCGATGGTGTGACACCCGTAAAGTGCATGAAGGGTGTCGCGACAGTGTTGCAGTGTTGCAGTGTTGCAATGTTATGCGAGGTTAATGCGATGGTTTGGGAGTGGGCTTGGGAGATGCCGGGGGTTTGGATGCAGGCGGCGAAGCTGGCGAGGGTGAAGCTGTATTGGGCGGGGTCGCGGCAGGGGATTGTTTGTCTTTGCCAGCTTCCGGTTTGGCATGGTTTGCCGATGTGTCTGGCGCGGATGGTGCGGGTGGTGCCCCTTCTGCGGCATGGGTCGCATTGGCATCATTGGTGGCACTGGCTTCCCCGGCGGGATGTGCGGGTTCGGCAGAAGGCGGAATGATTTCGATGTTGTTTTCACGCATATAGCCATCCATATCGCGCCAGCCTGCAAAAATGGCGGCTTTACTGGCTTTTGCATTCAGCTTATAGCACTCTTCCAGAGAACGTCCCGTGTGACGACATCCTGAACCGATGGCGCGACCTTCGGCCTCCTTTGCGCTGGCCATCGCTTCGTCACCCAGCAAATCGCAGGCGGTTAGGGGCAGGATCAGGGTTAGGGTCAGACAGGCAGGCAGTAGCAAGGTGGAGCGTAGGCGCATGGCGGATTCCAGCATCAAGGATTCTCGAATTCTAAATTCTACGGCACTACGGCAGATTCGTCGCTTCCATGAATGCATTGAATGTCTTGAGCGTTTCGCGTGCAATAACCAGCTTTTGCACTTCGCTCGCGCCTTCGTAAATCCGCAGAGCGCGGATGTCGCGGTAGAGGGCTTCCACCGGCGCGCCCTGCATCACTCCGCGTCCGCCAAAGAGTTGTACAGCGGCATCGATCACCTTCTGCGCTTCTTCTGTGGCAAACAGCTTGGCCATGGCCGCTTCGCGCGTGGCTCTTTTGCCCTGGTCGCGCTCCCAGGCGGCTCGATAGACGAGCAGGGCGGCAGCATCGAGTGCCATCGTCATCTCGGCAATTCGTGCCTGGGTGAGCTGCATGTCGGCCAGATATTGGCCAAACATCGGGCGGCTTTGCACATGTGCCAGTGTGGCGTGCAGCGCGCGTTGCGCCATGCCCAGCGCGGCAGCCCCCACCGAGGTGCGGAAAATATCGAGTGTCGCCATCGCCATCTTGAAGCCATCGCCCGCATTGCCTAGTTGCTGCGTGGCAGGAATACGGCAATCGGTAAAACGCAAGCGCGCCAAGGGATGCGGCGATAGAGTGTGGAGTTGTTCTGCTACTTCCAGACCCGGTGTGCTGGCGTCGACGATGAAGGCGGAAATGCTCTTGTTGCTGCGGGATTCTGCGACTTCACTGCGCGCAAACACCACATAAAAATCTGCAATGCCGCCGTTGGAAATCCACATCTTCTCACCATCCAGCCGCCACTCGCCAGTCGGCAAACGCGTGGCACGACACGACAAGGCCGCGACATCCGAACCGGCTTCCGCCTCGGAAAGCGCGAACGCCGGGATTGACGCCCCCGCTGTTACGCCGGGCAGATACCGCGCCCGTTGTTGCGCGTCGCCAAACAGTGAAATCGGTGCCGAACCCAAGCCCTGCATGGCAAAAGCAAAATCCGCCAATGTGGAATGACGCGCCAAGGTTTCGCGCAATAAACACAGCGCGCGGGCATCGAAAGAAGAGGCGGGCGTTTGGCTCATGTCCGGCACACACCAACGCAACCAGCCGCCTTCGCCCAGCAAGTGCACCAGAGCGCGACAGGTGTCTTCTACGGAGGCTTCAGTAGTCGGTTGGGCAAGATGGCGCGATGCCCAAGTGCGGGCATCCGCCGCGAGTGTGCGATGGTGATCCACGAAAAATGGCCAATTGAGGTTGGGGGAGGGCAGGAGTGGTGACATGTGCAAACTTCATTCAGAGGCGATAGCAAACGGCAGCAACAGAATCAATGGGGGCAATCACGATTGCCGATTACCGATTGCCGATTGATTTTCTGGGCTCATCCCTTATGCCGCCGGGCGCAGTGGTGCGATGTGTTTCCGTGGCCGTTGTTCTGCCTGCCACAAATCATAGGCTGCTTGCATCCTGATCCAGAGCCCAGGCGGCTGCCCAAGGGCTTCGGATAACTTGATATCCATGTCCGCCGTGATGCTCGCCCGGCAGTTGATGAGCTTCGACAAATGCGGGCGGGAAACGCCCAAGTGCGACGCAAACTGACCGACCGTCAGTGCCAAATCAGGCAGTACGTCCTCTTTCAAAACTTCGCCGGGATGGGGCGGGTTGTGCATCGCCATGACCTTCTCCTAATGGTAGTCCAAGTAATCGACCAGTTCCGTTTCACCGTTCTCAAAACGGAAGATCACCCGCCAGTTTCCGCTTACCGTCACCGACCAGAACCCTGCCAGATCGCCCGTCAGAGGGTGCAACTTGAAACTGGGTAGATTGACTTGTCCGATGACGGAAGCTGATTCCAGGACGCCCAGTATTCGTTTCAACCGAGAGGTGTGGTCAGGTCGAATGCCTGCCTTCGAGCCAGTCTCGTAAAACGCCCGGAGACCGGCATGGCGGAAGCTCTTAATCATGCTCCATTGTAGCCTGTGAGCTTACAGGGCACAATGATTCATAGTGCCAGCTGGTGTTAAGTTAGGTTTGATTGATTTTTTATCCAACCGGTAGTATTCTTTGGTTTTTGTTGGTTTGGTGAGTAACACGGATCAATCGAGTCTGACCCTATTGATTATTCTATTGAAAAATACAGGGTGATGTGTTGATGCAAGACTTGACCCCATTTACTCCTCTTCGTTGCCCAGATAGCCAGCAATCGGACAGTAGCCGTCGATACCTTGGTAGGTTCGACCCACTTCTTCTTTTTTGCTGCCGCTGTTGTCCATGACAAAGGTGTCAATTTCAAAGCGGACAAAGTCTTTGTAGGGGGTGATGGGGGCTTCGGTGC
>CAYTHB010000021.1:0-40088 GCA_964437515.1 uncultured Sterolibacterium sp. | reverse complement strand
AAACAGTTCGACAAGCGCGAAAGCGAAAAACAGCGCGACTGGGAACGCGAGAAAAACCGCCTGATGAAATCGACGCGCGACTGAACCGCACTGGACTCACGCTACCCAACAGCATCGGTTCAATGACTTTTCACCCGTCACCGTTTTTCCTACCGAATAGAACATCAATCTGAAACACCCGCCCGCACCGTTTGATTTTCGATTATTTCCAATAGGAGCCTCATCATGCGCACCATTCTCCTGAGTCTATGGCTGCTGCTGGCAAGCGCGTCAGCCTTCGCCAATCCCGCCCTGCACGGCACCTGGTCGGCCGTCGTGAATGGCCAGCCCATGGTGGTGAATTTCGTTGCCGGCGGCGCGGGTACTGTCGACGGTCAGCCGATGAACTGGCAGACGATGGGGGCGCTGTTGTTCATCGAACAGGACGGCGAGGTTGGCACTTATCAGTTCCAAGTGCAGAAGCAACAGTTGAGCGTCAGCGGCGGCATTTTCGGCGACACGGTGGTGTTCGCGCGCGGCATGGCGGCGGCGAAGTCAGCCAAAAGGGTACTTGGCGGCTCACGCGGCGCGGAATCGGCGATCGCTGCGGGTGGCGGGCAGGAGCTGGTCGGCAAGTGGTGCAGGGGCGGCGCTTTCAGTGCCAATTCGGGCGGCGGTTCGTCGAGTATGACCTGCTTCGAGCTGCGCGGCGACGGCAGCTACAGCTATCAGCACGAGGGCAGCGTCAGTGCCTATTCCTCGGGAATGTATGGCGGCAGCGCCTCGCAATCGTCCGATGCCGGGCGCTGGAGCGTCAGCGGCAACCGACTCACGGCGCGCTCGCAGGACGGGCAGGTCAATACGTACACGCTGGAGAAGCGCAACAATCCGAAGAACCCGCGCGATCCGATGCTGTGTCTCGACGGCGACTGCTATACGACGTACTTCCAGCGAGCCCCCTGGTGAGGGTGGATGCCTGGCAAGACGCCTGACGGCTGGTGCGCAGAGAACCCGGACAAACATCCACTGCGTCGCGGTGCCAATACTCGCCGATCATCTTGTCCAGCACCGATCGAATTTCTTAATCCTTACATGCACTCAGTAATGATCTGGTTGCGAAAGCCAAACATGCTGCTCATCTCGATATCCTGCAATGATTTCAATCGCTTCAACAATGCGATTGAAACTATGGAATTTGCAATCTCGAAGCGATCAAAATGCTCGTCGATCTGCTGATGCCCCCAGCTCATACATGACACACGCCCGTCACGAACCCTTGCCGCGTCCAAGTATCCCGCTCAGGGATTCCTGAATATCGGCGGGCAGCACCACCGTCTTGGCATTGGCGGATTCGGTGAGTTTGCCCATCGCCGCCAGATAACGCTCGCCCAGCATATAGCGCATCGGCGCGTCCTGATTGCCAATGGCAGCGGCTACGCGGCGGATCGCCTCGGCACTGGCTTCGGCCAGCGTCACTTGTGCTTCCGCATCGCGCTTGGCGGCTTCGAGACGTGCTTCGGCCTGCAGGATGGCTGCCTGCTTGGTGCCTTCCGCCTTGGTCACCATCGCCTTGCGCTCGCGTTCGGCGGAAGCCTGCGCCTCCATCGCCCGCACCATGGATTCTGAAGGTTTGATGTCCTGAATTTCGACCGACTTGACCGTCAGCCCCCAGTCGATCGCTTCATCGGCAATGCTTTCACGCAGGCGCGCCTTGATCTGGTCGCGACTGGAAAGAGCTTCGTCCAGATTCATGTCACCGACGATGGAACGCAGCGTGGTCATGATCATGTTGCGGATCGCTTCGGAAAAATCCGTCACCCCATACACGGCCTTGATCGGATCGGTAATCTTGATGAAGGCAATGGCATTCACCACAATCACCGCATTGTCCTTGGTGATGACCTCTTGCTCCTGCACATCCAGAATGATGTCCTTGGTAATGAGCTTGTAGGCGATGTTGTCGAGATAGGGAATCACGACATTGAGACCGGGGTGCAGCGTGGTGTGATACTTGCCTAAACGCTCCACGATCCATTCTGTTCCCTGCGGCACGATACGCACGCCCTTGGCCAGTGTGACGACGACAAAAATCAGAAATGCAATGACAACGATAGTTCCCGCACCCATGTAACGCTCCTTAGAGTTTGCCTACTTTCAAAAGATTGCCTTCAACCGCCAAAACCTTGACCCGCTCACCCGTGGTGATGGTGACATCTGAAATACAGGGCCAGACATCGGAACCCACCATCGGTTTCTGAAACCGCACTTCCCCCTTCTGGAAAGGGGCGACATCATGCGTGAGCAGGCCACATTCACCGATGATATTGACGGCCGATCGCCCCACCCGCGTTTTGTGCAGACTGGGCTTGAAGACCTTGAACCAGGCAATGACCAGTGAAGTCGATATCAACAGCCAGACGAACAACTGCATCGTCAGATCAAGCATGGGGATGAATGCCACCATCAGCGAAACACCCAACGCACCCAAACCAAACCAGATCAGCACAAAGGCCGGTATTGCCAATTCGGCGAGTATCAAGGCGATGCCACCCACGACCCACCACCACCATTCAGGATGCATGACCTGCTCCTTTCAGTTTCAATGAATTTCCTTCTCGTGCCGAGATAAGCGCATCCATGTGTCGATCACCGTATCCGGATTAAGCGAAATGGTTTGTATCCCTTCATCCATCAGCCATTCAGCAAAGTCGGCATGGTCGGAAGGGCCTTGCCCGCAGATGCCAATATACTTATTTAGACGATTGCATGCTGAAATCGCCATCGACAGTAATTGTTTGACCGCCGGATTACGTTCATCGAACGAAGCGGCCACCAATCCGGAATCCCGATCCAGACCCAGTGTAAGTTGCGTGAGATCGTTGGAGCCAATGGAAAAGCCGTCAAACATCTCAAGAAATTGTTCAGCCAGCAGCGCGTTGGAGGGAATCTCGCACATCATGATGAGGCGCAAACCATTCTCGCCACGTTTCAGGCCATACTCAGCCAACAAATCCACCACCGCACGCGCTTCAGCAGGCGTGCGCACGAAAGGCACCATCAGTTCGACATTGCTCAGCCCCAATTCATCGCGCACCTTCTTCATCGCCCGACATTCCAGTGCAAAACAGTCTCGGAAACTCTGCGCGGCATAGCGCGACGCACCTCGGAAACCCAGCATGGGATTTTCTTCTTCCGGTTCAAAGTGCTCGCCGCCCAACAGTTTTCGGTATTCGTTCGACTTAAAATCAGACAGTCGTACAATCACCGGCTTGGGGTAAAACGAAGCCGCAATGGTCGCCACCCCTTCCACCAGACGTTCAACAAAGAAAGTTTCCGGATTGGCATAGCCGCGCGCCCGACGGCTGATTTCCTCCTGAAGCCGTGCAGGCATTTGGGCGACATTCAGGATGGCTTTCGGGTGGATGCCAATCATGTTGTTGATGACAAACTCCAGCCGCGCCAGCCCCACGCCGCCATTGGGTATCTGCGCAAATTCAAAAGCCAGTTCGGGATTACCCACGTTCATCATGATCTTGACCGGCAAATCTGGCAGATTCCCCGCATCCTGACGGGTCATTTCAAAATCGAGTTTGCCGCGATAAACGTAACCCGTATCCCCTTCTGCACAGCTCACCGTCACTTCTTCATTCTCATTCAACAATGCCGTGGCATTACCGCAGCCAACGATCGCCGGTATCCCCAATTCACGCGCAATGATGGCGGCATGGCAGGTACGCCCACCCCGATTCGTGACAATCGCTCCCGCTTTTTTCATCACCGGCTCCCAATCCGGATCGGTCATATCCGTCACGAGAATATCGCCCGCCTGGACGCGCCCCATTTCCGTCGCATTCTTGACCAGCCGCACCGGCCCTGCTGAAATTTTCTGGCCGATGGCACGACCACTGGTGAGTACTTTTCCATGCTGGCGAATACGGTACTTTTCGATGACCAGCCCGTGTTCGGCATTTTGCGATTTCACGGTTTCCGGACGTGCTTGCAGAATGTAGAGCTTGCCATCATCGCCATCCTTACCCCATTCGATATCCATCGGCCGACCATAGTGACGTTCGATGATGGTGGCGTAACGCGCCAACTCCAGCACATCCGCATTGCTCAATGAAAAACGATGGCGATCCGCTTCAGGCACATCCACCGTCTCGGTACTGCGCCCTGCCCGCTTTTCATCAGCAAACACCATCTTGATGAGCTTGGAACCCAGATTGCGGCGGATGACCGAAGGCTTGCCTTGTGCCAGCGTAGGCTTATGCACATAAAACTCGTCCGGATTCACCGCACCTTGCACCACGGTTTCCCCCAAGCCATAGCTGGCTGTGATGAAGACCACCTGATCGAAACCCGATTCCGTATCCAGCGTAAACATCACACCAGAAGCCGCGCGATCGGAACGAACCATGCGCTGCACCCCTGCCGACAACGCCACTTTTTCGTGATCGAAATTCATGTGCTCCCGATAGGCAATGGCGCGATCGTTATAGAGCGAAGCGAACACTTCCTTGATGGCATGAAGGATATTTTCATACCCATGAATATTGAGAAAGCTCTCTTGTTGCCCCGCAAAAGAAGCATCAGGCAAATCTTCCGCCGTCGCTGATGAGCGCACTGCAAAACTGGTCTGCGCCGCACCATCACTCACCAGTTGCTTGTAATGCTCATGAATCGCCGCTTCCAGTGCTGCAGGAAAAGGGGTTTCCACGACCCACTGCCGAATCTGCGCCCCCGCCTGCGCGAGTGCCATCACATCATCGACATCCAGTCGAGACAACAAGGCATTGATGCGATCCGCCAATCCTTGATGCGCCAAAAATTCACGATAGGCTTGCGCCGTCGTCGCAAAGCCGCCCGGCACACGCACACCGCTGCCCGCCAGTTGGCTAATCATTTCACCCAGTGAAGCATTCTTGCCGCCGACCTGCTCCACATCACCTATCCGGAGTTGTTCAAGGGGAATGACGTAAGTCATGAGAATTCCTCTGTCAAAAATGACGCAACCATGAGGCATTGCCCATCGTTGCCTAAACCTTTATTTTGTCACAGTGTTCATTCATAAGCTCACTTCATCATGCTTCCTGTACGCAGCATATTCTTTGTTTCCGATGGCACCGGCATTACCGCTGAAACGCTGGCACATAGCCTGCTTTCACAATTCGAGGACATTCATTTTCGCCAGATTCGCATGCCCTTCGTCGACACGACGGATAAGGTGCGCGATTGTGTCGAACAAATCCGCCAGGCGGCCGAACGGGATGGACAACGCCCCATCGTCGTCTCCACCCTAGTGAACCCCACCGTCGCCGCCAGTCTGCGTCAGGCCGATGCCTTGATACTCGATTTTTTCAGCGTCTTCATCGCGCCACTGGAAACCGAGCTGGGCACACGCTCAACCCATACCATCGGCCGTTCACATGGTCGCGCCAATACGCAAACCTACGACAATCGCATCGAAGCCATCAACTTCACGCTGGCACATGATGATGGCGTGACCGATGCCGACCTCGATCGTTCCGATGTCATTCTCATTGGGGTTTCGCGTAGCGGAAAGACGCCCACCAGTCTTTATCTCGCCGTGCAATTTGGCATCAAGGCCGCTAACTATCCGCTGATTCCTGAAGATTTCGAACGCGGCAAACTGCCCGGCACGCTGGAGCGTTATCGTCACAAGCTGTTTGGCCTCACCATCGCCCCCGACCGTCTGGCACAAATCCGTCGCGAACGTCGTCCCGATAGCGTCTATGCCTCACTCGAAAACTGTCGTTTTGAAGTCGATGCGGCGCAAAAACTCATGCGTCGTGAAGGCATACGCTGGCTGGATTCAACTACAAAATCCATCGAAGAAATCGCAGCGACTCTGATGCAGACCGTCAAGATCGATACCTTCGATACGGCATCGTTTTGAATGTTGTCAGTACCAATCAATATTTCCAGTTGAGTTGAATGAATGAAACACGTTGATCATTCAAATCTGCCCTGTAACTGGCATAGCCCCCCAAGGCATTTCGTGTCACCACGGCAATATCCAGTACTTGGCCGCCGACATGAAACTGCCGTGCCAGACGTAAATCCAGCGTGTTATAAGCCCCCAACATATCCGGCGCACTCTGCCATTTCATGGCGCCCACACGATAATAAGCGGCACTGAATTTCAGTTCGGAAGGTAGCTCTTGTGTGTAGAGCAGGCTGAACAACGGCGATGGGTCGCTCTGCGCACTATCGACAATGGCAGAATCAATCTTGGTGCTGGCAGCAGAAATCTGCACATGGGTTCCCTCCCATGGGTGCCAACGCAAGCTGGCCTCAAGGCCATGAACCCGTGCTGTTGCCGTTGAATTAACGTAGTCCCAAGCCATGTTATTGGTGATGGTCACCACCGGATGCGTCGGTGACAAAAGAATCATCCGGTCAACCTGATCATTGAAATACCGGATGTCCCCACTCAGATGCCATTCAGGTGCTTTGGCCACGTAGCCAATCTCGCGTGACAAGATACGTTCGTCCCGTAAGCCCCCCGAACTCATCGACAGGATGGCCAGAGGCTTTCCCTGGGAGAACCAGCTCAAGCCCGGGGGCGAGGGAAACACAAGACTGCCATATTCCTCATTGAGATTCGGCATCCGGTTGGCACGTGAAATACCTGCTCTCAATGACTGATTCGGTGAAAGAAGCCATGTTGCTGCCAGACGGGGTGAGAAGGCATGGCCAGAAATGGAATTGTTTTCCAGCATGGCGCCCCCGTGCAATGCCAGCGACTCCACCGGACGATATTCCGCGTTAGCAAACAACCGGGTAATACGATTTTTCCGGGGCGTATCTGTTTCCATATACGCATGTGAACGCGCCCAGTCCTGCCGCCACTCACCGCCCCAGACCATCCGCCAGGGTGCCTCGAACTTCCGGGTATGTTGAAACTCGATGGCATCCCTTGTCGTTTTATGATTTGAATCATAACTGTAGGGCCACATCACACCACCGGGCAAGGGCAAAGGCACAAACGAATCTTCGTGGCTCCGTTGCTGCTGATGATGAATCTGCAACCAAAATTCATTGTCGCCGTCCCTCGCGTGGGTCCAGCGTATCTGGGCGTCTTCACGGGCAAACTTCCGTTGCCGGGGGGGATCCGATTTCACATTATCCATATTCTGGTTGATCGAATAAAACCTCCGGGCATAGGCTTGACCCTGTTGAGCCCGCCCCCCGCTGGCACGCAGCTCGAATGCCAGCTCATCTTCATGCGCCCACTGGTAGCGGGAATGGAAACTGAAAAAACTGACTTGTGATGAATCAGGCAAGGCTTCATAGCCCTGGTCATTCCGTTGCCCGAACGTCATGCTGTAATGCAGATCTTTTGTGTGGTTCGCATGTCGTACCACCAGATCACGAATGCCATTCCCGCCCATTCTGGCCATCACCTCGCCATCCTGCTCTGAGGCAGGGTTACGCGTAATGATATTGATGGTCGCAAGAAACGCATTGGCACCATAGGTCACTGAGTTGGGGCCACGTACAACCTCGATGCGCTCAACATCTTCCAGCGCCAGCGGAATTTCTGTCCAGGCCACCCATCCGAACAAGGGGCTATAGATCGATACACCATCGATCAATACCTGCATACGTTTTGCATAAATATCCGAAAGCCCATGGTAGCCCGTCGCAGCGTTATTGCCACTGAGATAGCCCACAAAGAAACCCGGTACCAGACGTAAAACATCCACCAGTCGGCGTGCCCCAGAGGCTTCGATCATTTCACGATCGATCAGCGTGACGGCCGCAGGGGCTGCCAGTGAAGATTGACTGAGGCGGGAAACCGACAATACAACAGGCATTTCTTCAAAATAAGGCTCGACTTCCTGGGAATTTTCAGCAGCCATCGTCGAAAAGGCAGAGAACAGCACACACGATCCCGCCATCATTTTTTGAAAGAACGCACATCTGACGTTCTTTTCCGCGAACTGTTGTTTGCTGGATTTCATGATTTCTCCTTGTTGTTCTAATCAACCATTTTTTCGTTCTGATATAGCTGACTGCGTAAAGTCTCACTCGCAGGCAGCATCAATCCCAAGGAACGCGCTACCGTCGAGTTGACGCTGACCGTAAAATTTTTGGGGGATAGTATCTGGGGAACCCGTGTTCCCTGCCTGATCTGTGACATCACATCCACGGCTTGCCGCACCAATTGTTCTTGTGTGGAATAAAGACTCACCAAGGCTCCTGCACGACCATACGCCTCGGAATAGGCCACCACCGGAATGCCAAATCGATACGTCGTCAGCAGTAAAGGCTGTACCGTGGCACTGTTGTGTATCTGTGCATCCGGCAACGCAAGAAAAACATCGGACTGTGCCATCAAGGCTTCAAGCGTCGCGATGAAACCAGAGGTCGAGTCAGTCGCTGAAGAAGAGCCCCATCGTTCAAGCTTTATTTCCAGCCCTCTTTCCTGCGCCTGCTTTTCCAGATTTTTTGGAAGAAATACGTCATTGCTGGCCAGCAGGCCTATCCTCTGGCGCTGCGGAAATGCCAGCTTGATGAGATCGAGATAACGACGCAGAGGTTGATCCAGCACAATCGCATGAACATCACGCACATTCTGCAAACCCGCCTGCTCCAGCTCTGTCTCCAGCGCAGACTGTGACAGGAACACGGCCAAAAGATGATGTCGAACCCCCTGCCTCAAGGCGTGCCGTAAGGCCGCCTGCCCCACGACCAGGGTGAAATCCGAAGCACGCAGCGTCTCAGGCGGCAGGGAGGTCGCCCCCTGCAGGTCCCCAGAAACAATGTCCGTGATGCCCGTCTGTCGCAAACCAAGCTCCAGCTTGTGACGAAGCTGGCGATTCATCGTGCGATCATCTGAAAGTATGGCGATGCGCGTACCCGCGGCCTGTGCAAGCCCAGAGCTCAACACAGCCCCGATCAAAAACAGGACACAAAGTATACGCAGTAAGAACAATGAATTCAGAACAACACGGAAAATGGAATTGACGTTTAAGCCGATCCTCTGGATACCCCGAGGAAAGCCACCGCAATATATGCAGCAATCATTACACTGTCAAATCATGCGGCTTGGCATGGGGTGTAAGCTCAGCGCAAGGCAGTTCCCCCTGTGCGGCCAAAATCAGATTCAAGAATGTCATGCAGCGAAACGACACCCACGGGTCGCTCGGCATCCAGAACCGGAACATGACGAAAACCGAACTGCCGCATCGTGTCCAATGCATCGATAAGTTTATGTTGTATCGTAAGCGTGACCGGCGTGCGCGTCATCACTTCGTGCAAATGTGTTTTCCCCGGATGACGGCTTTCACCCAGCACACGGCTCAATGCATCATGCTCGGTAAAAATACCGAGCAGGCGCCCATCCCGTTCAATCAGAACAGCCCCTCGACGTTCTCTCAACATCCATTGAACCGCATCGCGCACCAGCATCTCAGGCGCAGCAATGAGCGGACGCTGACCGGAAATAACGTCTTGCAACAATCGTTGAGTCATGTTAATTCCTGTGAAAAAAGAGGCGCGATGTCAGATCTCGCAGGGAGACAAATCAGAAGCGTAGTGCGAGATTCATGGAGCGGAGTTCTTCAGCGGATTTTTCAAGAATGGCACTCAGGGTATCTTCGCCAATGGCATGATCAATGATGGAATCCGGTGGCCGCTCACCCTCACTCCCGCCACCAAATTGCATCTGGTTCAACGGCGATTCAATCGGCGCCAGATGGTTAGCCAGCAAGAGCGTATCTCCCAGTGTAACGGGGGGCAGCGTCAGAAACCCACTCCAATGCGCTTCGACGGCTTCCATGACAGGCGCAGGCACAGAAAGTCGCTTGAGTACGGCCAGACCAATTTCACGTTCGCCATTCTCCACCCATTCTGCGGGATCTCCATCGAGTAGCCCCGGATACTCTGTCGCTCGCGAAAGCAGATAAAAACCACCAATCTCATGCACGATGGCGGCAAACATGGCGGTTTCAGCATCCAGAAAAGTGACCCGCTCCGCAATCAGGTGCGCCAACGAAGCCACGCAGGCCGTGTGCTCCCACAGTTGCAAGGCTTTGGCATAGAGCTGTGGATCTGCAATGACATTGGCGAATTGTCGTGTCACCACGGCTGTTGCCAGTGCGTGCAAGGTACGAAACCCCAAACGGTTGATGGCGCTACGTACATCGGTGATTTCACGCCCGGAACGATTGTAGGCGGCCGAGTTGGCGATGGCGACAATACGGGCGGACAGCAAAGGTTCCGTTAGCACGAGCTTTACGAGATCATCGGCATGAATATCCGGCTTATCGAAAGCCTGCTGTATCTTCAGCGCAGCATCGATATTCGTCGGAAACATGAGCTCACCCCGCTCTGCTTGAGCGGCAATGTTCTTCAAGGTTTCGAGTCTGTCCATGCGCAAATGATAACCTGAGATATTCATCCGGTGTTCGATGTTACACCGCACACTGGAACTGCTCATTCCGTTTATCGTTATAACGCGCTATATCAGCAATACACTTTTCGCATTCAACGTCGTGAGCTGCGCCACTTCTTCATAAGAACATCCTCGCAGTTCGGCCAGAAGGGTCGCGATGCGCGAAAGTTCGCCCGGTTCGTTGCGATGGGGCACTTGCCAGACGGGGGAGATATCCGGCGCATCGGTTTCCAACACAATGGAATCGGGTGGGAGCGTGGCCGCCAGTGCACGAATTTTAAGTGCGCGAGGAAAGGTCATCGCGCCACCCAAGCCGAGTTTGAAACCGAGTTTGATGAATTCTTCAGCCTGCTGACGGCTACCGTTGTAAGCGTGGGCAATCCCCCCTCGCACCGGATAACGGTGCAGTTGCCTGAGTACAGCATCGACGGCACGGCGCACATGCAGCAATACCGGCAAATCGAATTCACGCGCAATCTTGAGTTGTTCGACGAAGTAGTATTCCTGCAAAGCTTCATCACGCGGCTCGACAAAATGATCGAGGCCGATTTCTCCAATGGCAAGTGCGGGAGTTTCTTTGAGCATGGCACGCAAAGCCGTCAGATCATCTTCACGCGCTTGTTTCACGAACAGCGGATGAATGCCATACGCTGCTTTGCAGGCCGGGTAAGTGCGACAAACCGAAGCCACGGCACCAAAATTGGCGCGTTCCACCGAGGGAACGATAATCGTCGCCACACCTTGCTGTACGGCACGTTCATACACCGCATCACGATCGGCATCGAATTCAGCCGCATCGAGATGGCAATGGGTGTCGATCAACATGGCATTTTTCTGCCTGTTATATCAGCCGATTTCTTCCATCCACGCCATTTGTATCGCCTCCAGGATTTTTTCGCCGCAATGTTTCTCGTTGTCGGCAAAATCCGGCAACTCCATCGTCCAGCGCATCAGGTCGACAAAATTGATCCGTGCCGGATCCACGTCGGGATGACGTTCCGCAAGTTCAATGGCGATATCGAGCGTATCCGTCCATTTCATTTTTTCTTTCCTTCGCTGACCATATTGATGGTGTACCGTGGAATCTCAACCACCAAGGGGGTGTCATTGACGATGGCCTGACAGGACAAACGCGAGTTGGGCTCCAAGCCCCATGCTTTGTCGAGTAAATCCTCTTCATCGTCCTCAGCGGCTTCCAGTGCATTGAAACCTTCGCGCACAATGACATGACACGTCGTGCAGGCGCAGGACTGCTCGCACGCATGTTCAATCAGAATGTCATTTTCCAGCAGGGCAGAGCAAATGCTCGTACCTGTTTGCGCTTCGATCACGGCACCCTCAGGGCAAAGTTCAACGTGGGGCAGAACAACAATACGCGTCATGGCGTTTCCAATGGAGGGGAATAAGTGGTTCAGAGTTCAGCGACTTTACGACCCGACAATGCGCGCTGCACACTGCGGTTCATGCGTCGTGCAGCAAATTCGGCCGTCGCCTGACTGACAGCTTTCATGGCATCGTCAATGGCACGGCGATCATCGCCGATCAGCACGGACTGTAATCTTGCGACGCTGGCATCGATGTGGGCACGCTCCAACGTGGAGAGAAGATCAGCATCGTCGGAGAGCGCACATTGTGTGGCTTCCAGCAAACGCTGTGCTTCGACCTGCGCCTCACGGAGTGCGCGACGAAAGGCATCATCGGAGGCATGATTGAAACTGTCCTTGAGCATCGAAGTAATCTCGTCGTCAGACAAGCCATACGAAGGTTTCACTTCAATATGTGATTCGCGCCCCGTCGTCTGCTCGCGTGCCGTTACCGATAGCAAACCATCGGCATCGACCTGAAACGTAACCCGGATGCGTGCCGCACCGGCTGCCATCGGTGGGATACCGCGCAGTTCAAAACGCGCCAACGAACGACAATCGGAGACCAGTTCGCGTTCTCCTTGAACGACATGAATCGCCATGGCCGTCTGGCCATCCTTGAACGTGGTGAATTCCTGCGCACGTGCAATCGGCAAGGTGGAATTGCGCGGAATGATTTTTTCGGACAAGCCTCCCATCATCTCCATACCGAGTGACAAGGGAATGACATCCAGCAACAGCCAGTCGTCCCCCGGTGCACGGTTCCCTGCCAGCAGGTTTGCCTGCGTCGCAGCACCTAGTGCAACCACTTTATCCGGGTCGAGGTTGTTGAGCGGCTCCTGAGCGAAGAACTCGCCTACCGCGTGCTGTATCTGCGGCATACGGGTCGAGCCACCGACCATGACGACGCCCTTCACCTCCTCGGGCGTCATCCCTGCATCCCGCAAGGCTTTGCGGGTGGCCGTCAATGTTTTTTGCACCAGATTGCGACTGATGTCGGCAAAAATTTCGGTGGTGAGCGTGACCTCGACTTCTTCGCCCGAAGACAAACGCTGACTAATCGGGGCTTCACTATGCGCAGTCAGATATTCCTTAGCCTCACGTGCACAGGTTTGCAGCAAACGGGCATCGGAATGCGACAAAGGTGCCAGCCCTGCCTGTTCGATAATCCAGCAATACACACGATGATCAAAATCATCGCCACCTAATGCGGAATCACCACCCGTGGCAAGCACTTCGAAAATACCTTTCGACAGGCGCAGGATGGAAATATCGAATGTCCCTCCCCCCAGGTCATAGACGGCATAGATGCCTTCCGCCGCATTATCGAGACCATAAGCAATGGCGGCTGCCGTGGGTTCGTTGAGAAGGCGCAAGACATTGAGCCCGGCCAGACGCGCCGCGTCTTTGGTCGCCTGACGCTGGGCGTCGTCAAAATAGGCAGGGACGGTAATCACGGCTCCCGCCAGCACGCCCCCCAAAGCCGCCTCGGCGCGCTCGCGTAACTGACGCAGAATTTCTGCCGAAATCTCGACGGGTGTTTTGATCCCTGACACGGTGCGCAGCTTGACCATGCCGTCCGCTTCGACAAAATCATAGGGCATGCTTTCGACATGGGCGATATCCTTCAAGCCACGTCCCATGAAACGTTTGACCGAAACGATGCTGTTCTTCGGATCGGCAGTCTGGTGTGTTTGCGCGACATAACCCGTTTCGACACTGCCTTCTGCCGTATAGCGCACGACCGACGGCAGCAAGGCGCGTCCCTTTGCATCGCTGAGAACGACAGCCATGCCACTGCGCACGGTCGCCACCAGGGAATTGGTGGTTCCCAGATCGATACCGATCGCAAGGCGATGTTCGTGGGGTGCGGTCGATGCACCGGGCTCGACTAACTGGAGTAAGGCCATCTTTCTTGGTAACTCTCTCTACGTTCAGGCTTCCAGGGTAGCCAATGCCTCATCCACATCGATCAGTAATTTTTCCTGGAACATCAATTGCCGCACCAAGCCGGCCGCTGCCGTCAAATCACCGCGATCGAGCAGTCGCTCCAGTTCGCCGTATTGTGCTGCCATTTCCTTCTTGATCCGTCGATGCAGTTGATCCAGCGCGGCCTCATCGTTTCCCGTCCGTGCTTCTTCAACGGCTTCACGCCATTCCATCTGTGCCACCAGAAACTCAGCAGGCATCGTGCGTTCACGATGAACATCCAGCCCCGCCAGTTTGAGCAAATACTCTGCGCGTGCCAACGGTTTTTTGAGTGTTTGATACGCCTCATTCACATGCGTAGACCACTGCATCGCCAAGCGTTTTTCGGTATCTCCCAAATGCGCGTGCCGGTCGGGGTGCACGCTGGCCTGCATTTCGCGATAACGATGGTCGAGCGTCACACCATCCACCGAAAAACGACGCGGCAGTTCAAACAATGAAAAGTGATCCCGGTTGAAGTCCATGAGAAATCAATCAAACATTGAAGCTCTCGCCACAACCACATTCATCCTTGACATTCGGATTGTTGAACTTGAAGCCTTCATTGATGCCTTCACGCACATAATCCAGCTCAGTACCATCAATGTACGGCAGGCTCTTGGGGTCGATCATGATCTTCACTCCGTGGCTTTCAAACACAGCATCTTCTGGATTCATCGTATCGACGAATTCCAGCTTGTAAGCCATGCCCGAGCAGCCCGAGGTCTGCACACCAAAGCGGATACCCACGCCCTTGCCGCGCTTGGCAATGAAGTTGGTAACGTGTCTGGCCGCTTTTTCAGTCAGCGTAATCTGTGTCATATCATTCTCCATGCTTCTGCTTGTAATCCGCCACGGCCGCCTTGATCGCATCTTCGGCAAGAATGGAACAGTGAATTTTCACCGGTGGCAAAGCGAGTTCTTCAGCAATCTGGGTGTTTTTGATATCGAGTGCCTGATCGAGCGTCTTGCCCTTGACCCATTCCGTCACCAGCGATGAAGAGGCAATCGCTGAACCGCAGCCATAAGTCTTGAACTTGGCATCTTCGATCACCCCATCCTTACCCACCTTGATTTGCAGCTTCATCACATCACCACAAGCTGGTGCGCCGACCATGCCCGTCCCCACATCGTCCGCTTCCTTGCCAAAAGTACCGACGTTGCGTGGGTTTTCATAGTGATCGAGAACTTTTTCACTGTAAGCCATTTTTTTGCTCCTTAAACAGTTTTAATGCGCAGCCCACTGCACGGTATTGAGATCGACGCCATCCTTGTACATATCCCACAACGGCGAAAGCTCGCGCAGTTTGGCAATCTTGGCGTGCAGCAATTTGATGGTGTAATCAATTTCTTCTTCCGTGGTGAAACGCCCCAGCGTAAATCGGATCGAGCTATGCGCCAGTTCATCGGAACGTCCCAACGCACGCAGCACATACGAAGGCTCCAAACTCGCCGAAGTACACGCAGAGCCTGAGGAAACCGCAATATCCTTGACCGCCATGATCATCGACTCACCTTCGACATAATTGAAGCTGATGTTGAGATTATGGGGAACACGCTGATCTAAATCGCCATTAACGTAAGTTTCCTCGATGTCACGCAGCCCCTGCAAAAGCCGATCGCGCAACTTGCCAATACGCGCCAGTTCAGTATCCATTTCCTCACGCGCAATGCGAAAGGCTTCACCCATGCCGACGATCTGGTGTGTTGCCAGCGTGCCGGAACGTAAGCCACGTTCATGGCCACCCCCATGCATCTGCGCCTCCAGACGAATACGCGGTTTGCGGCGCACATACAGCGCGCCAATACCTTTCGGCCCATAGGTTTTGTGTGCGCTGAAGGACATCAGATCGACCTTGAGTGTCGTCAAGTCAATGGGCATCTTGCCCGTCGCCTGCGCTGCGTCCACATGAAAAATCACACCTTTCTCACGGCAGATTTCACCCAACTCGGCAATCGGCTGAATCACGCCAATCTCGTTATTCACTGCCATCACCGAAGCCACGATGGTATCTGGGCGCAAGGCAGCGCGAAACTGGTCGAGCGTAATCAAGCCCTGCTCGTTGGGTTCCAGATAAGTCACTTCAAAACCTTGCCGCTCCAACTCGCGCATGGTATCCAGCACGGCTTTGTGCTCAGTGGAGACGGTGATGAGATGCTTACCCTTGCCTGAATAAAAGTGTGCTGCACCTTTCAGTGCAAGATTGTTGGACTCGGTCGCCCCCGAAGTCCAGATAATGTCCTTGGCATCGGCTCCAACCAGCGCGGCCACCTGCGCACGTGCCTCCTCGACCGCTGTATCCGCCTCCCAGCCATAAGCGTGGGAGCGACTCGCCGGATTGCCGAATTTCTCGACCAAATAAGGAATCATCTTTTCTGCCACGCGCGGATCAACCGGCGTGGTCGCCGAATAGTCTAGGTAGATGGGAAACTTGAGCATATTGGATTCTCCTGAATCTTTAATCTGTAATTTCTGTTTACTAGCTCGCCAGAGCGGTCAAACGCCGCAAACGGGAAAGCGTCTCGCCCAACACGGCGAGAAAATCATCAATCTGCTGGCGAGTATTGCCCACGCCCAGACTCACTCGCACAGCACCCCGCGCAAGTTCGGGAGCCACCTTCATGGCGCGCAGCACATGCGAGGGTTCAGGCTGCGCGCTGGAGCAGGCTGCGCCACTCGCCACGGCAAAGCCGGCACGATCGAGCTTGCCCACGAGGGTTTCACCATCGAGTTCATGAAAAGCAAAATAGCTCGTATTGGGCAGACGCTCAGCGCCCGCACCAAAAATACATGCCCCCATTGCCTGCAAACCTTCTTCCATCGCATCGCGCAAAAGTCGCAATGTTTCCATCTGCGCCAGTCGCTCGGCTGCCAGCGTACAGGCATGACCGAAACCCACAATGACGGCCACGTTTTCAGTTCCCGAACGCAAGCCACGCTCCTGCCCCCCCCCAGAAATCAAGGGTCGCAACTCGACACGCTTGTCGAGCACTAAAGCACCCGCGCCTTGTGGGCCACCAATCTTGTGAGCAGACAGCGTCATCGCATGAACACCGGCCTCATTGAGTGCCCGGAAATCGACAGCCACCTTGCCAAAAGCCTGCACCGCATCCGTATGAAACCAGGCACCGGCAGAGCGTGCCTGCGCTGACAAGGCGGGCAAGTCTTGCAGCACACCTGTTTCATTATTGGCAAGCATTACCGAAACCAGTTGCGGTCGCTGCGTCATCGTCCTCACATAATCGTCCGCATCAATGCGGCCTTCGGCATCCACCACGATTTCATGCATACGCCACCCCTGATGCTGCAAGTCACGCGCAGGTTCGCGCACGCAAGGGTGTTCGACCGCAGAAATGGCGACGAGCGACGCATCCTGCACTCCCAAGCTGGCAGCCGCCCCCTTGAGAAAGAGGTTATTGGCCTCACTGCCTCCGCTCGTCAACACGATTTCTGTCGAGTGCGCACCACAAGCCGCCGCCACCTGCTGTCGCGCCGTATCCACCGCCTGCCGCGCCAAACGTCCGTAATCATGCCGACTCGACGCATTGCCGTATCGTTCACGCAGGAAGGGCAACATAACCTCCAGCACGCGCGCATCGAGCGGCGTGGTGGCGTTATGGTCGAAATAGACAGGAGCCAGCATGATGACGAATCGTCAGACGGAAGCCACGGCAATGGTACGACGCGGCTTATGATCGTGATGATGAATGTGCTGGGCAGACGGATTAGGATTACGTTGCTCCTCGACCAGCTCGGCCAGTGTCACCGAACTCAGATAATCCAGCATGCGCTGTGTGAGTGTCGTCCACAAGTTATGCGTCATGCAGGGCTGGTCATCCTGACAATTACCCTTGCCTCCGCACAAAGTGGCATCCATCGGCTCATCCACCGCACGAATGATATCTGCCACTGAAATTTCATTCAAAGCGCGAGCCATGCGATACCCGCCACCGGGCCCACGCACGCTATTGACCAGTTCATGACGTCGCAACTTGCCAAATAGCTGTTCCAGATAAGAAAGAGAAATTTTCTGACGCTCGCTAATCCCTGCCAGTGTCACAGGCCCCTCTCCCTGACGCATCGCCAAATCGATCATGGCGGTGACGGCAAAACGGCCCTTGGTTGTCAGTTTCATATCTGCCTCGCTCTACGCAGGAATGTGCCAGACCCTTTGCCTGCCACTCCCAGCACTCTACAATTCCCGAGTAAGCTAGTCAACTATATTGCCCAAATAATTGGGATCAAATTTGTCGGCAATGGCCATATCGTCGTGTTCACCCGTCAGCAAACCCGCCTGTTCCATACGTTCCAGCAAATATTCCAGGCGACGATCGGATTCCACCGCATGATCCAGCAATCCGTGAATCGCTTTGGCAACGGGATCATCTTCGGCGCGTGTAACGGCATACGCTGAAAAGCCCATTTTTTCGGCCTTTTCCTCACGCGCCTGATCGCGCTCTCCTGCAATGATGCGCGCAGGGATACCCACCGCCGTAGCACCTGACGGCACATCCCGAACCACCACAGCATTTGATCCGATGCGTGCCCCCTCCCCGACCGTCAAAGGCCCCAGCACTTTGGCACCCGCACCAATCACCACACCACGCTCCAGGGTCGGGTGACGTTTGCCCTTGTTCCAAGAAGTGCCGCCCAGCGTCACACCATGATAAAGCGTACATTCATCGCCGATGTCTGCCGTTTCACCAATCACGACACCCATGCCATGATCGATAAAGACACGGCGACCGATGGTGGCACCCGGATGAATTTCGATACCTGTGCACCAGCGCACACAATGCGATAACCATCGCGCCAGCCAACGAAAACCCAGCTTCCAGAGCCCATGAATGAAGCGATGACACTGCAAGGCATGAAAACCCGGATAACAGGTCAGCACCTCCCAGATGGTTCGGGCGGCAGGATCGCGCTCGAAGACGCAGGCAATGTCTTCGCGCAAACGACTGAACATGATGACGCTCCGTGACCTGAAACCACAGGATTATAAATAACCTTCAGTTTCATTCAACTTTTAGCGAAAGAGTTTTAGCAAAACCAATCAAAGAACACGAAACATCAATCCATCGCATGAACGCCTGCATCCACATAAATCGTCTGGCCACTCATGCCACTCGCGGCATCCATGCACAAAAAGGCACAGAGCTGTGCGATTTCATCCAGCGTCACCAAGCGTTTGAGTGGTGCCTTGGCTTGATTGATCGCCATGATCTGATCGAACTCCTCAATACCCGAAGCCGCGCGCGTCAGAATGGGGCCGGGAGACACGGCATGAACCCGGATGTTTTTGGGACCCAACTCCATCGCCATATAACGCACCATGGATTCCAGTGCTGCCTTCACCGGCCCCATGAGGCCGTAATGAGGCACGACCTCACCCGCTCCCAGATACGTCATGGCCAGCATACTGCCTCCGTTAGACATATGTGGTGCACACAATTTCGCCACTTCAGCAAAACTATGACAAGACACCGCCATGGAACGAGAAAACCCATCACGCGAACTCTGGGTCACCTCATTGTGCAAATCTTCCAGCGGTGCCCAGGCAATGGAATGAATCAAAAAATCGATGCGCCCAAACTTCTCGACCGCATGAGCCACCACCGACTCCATCTGCCCGGCAAGCTCCACATCGCAATTCAACAATTCGACACCCACCGCATCCGTCAGCGGCTTGACGTACTGACGTGCCTTGTCATTCAAGCACGTTGCAACGACATCCGCCCCCAAAGCACGAAACATCCGGGTGCAGCCCCAGGCAATGGAGCGATCATTGGCCAAGCCTAGGATCAAGCCTTTTTTGTTTTCAAGACTAAAAACATTGTGCATACTCATGATTTCATCACCTTCTGGCAAACAAGCAACTCAAGAGAACAATCTGTTTCGGGTTTTGCAGCGAGCATTCACCTGTGATTTTTGATACAGTATCTCGCTTACCCTTGCAGCATCCACCATCGACCGTATTTCAATATCAATACACCGGGGAGAAAACAGCATGGCCAGACTTTATCTTGATTCAAACGAAACATTCATTCTATCCAGCACCACCACCATTTATGGGCGCGCGGGGGGTAGCGAGAAAGTCATCATCAATGCCAGTGCAACGAATGTCATTGCAGACGCAAACGTCGAACGTGTTGATTTTGCAGGTGATGTATCCTCTTTTACCTTTCAGGCGACAGGAAACCAAATCAAGGTTTATAGCGGAGGCGCCTTAGTGGCCACTTCTACAGTGCAGGAGAGCAGTACCGGTACACTGATGGCCTTCGCAAACGGAACGGTCTCAGCCAAGATTGGCGTTGGCGGCATGACGCTTGGCGGATCGGCTGTTTCGTCCACGGCGGGTGCCGTGACACCCGTCACCATCGATACAGGAAGCGTCAGTGCTGCAACCGGAGGTTCGCAAACGATCGCTGTCTCCGCCGCAGGGAGTGTGACCGAAACATCCGCCACGAACACCACCTTCAATATTGCCAGTGGAACCTACACATACAATATTGCCGGTTTCAGTGCAGGTGACAAACTCGTATTTCCAACGGCCGGGCTGGCTACAATCAACAATACCAGCTTCTCAGACGGCATCGTGGACGTGCTGTATGCCAACGCGGGACAAACAGTCACCATCCATTTGACCGGCATCCCCTCGGCCACAGATGCCACCATCTTCGGCACGAGCTCTTTCAATACCGCCTTTGGTTCAGGCTCCTTGAACTGAACGATTTGTATTATTTCTCGCAGCACGCACAACAAAAGTATTGAAAAAAACCAAGATTTGCTTATAATTCGCGTTCTTACTTTTTTGCGCCCGTAGCTCAGTTGGATAGAGTACTTGGCTACGAACCAAGGGGTCGGGCGTTCGAATCGCTCCGGGCGCGCCAAAAAGTCAAAAGAGCCAGGTCAAAAGCCTGGCTCTTTTGTTTTCATCTCTGCTAAAAGGAGCCCTGACCATGCTCACAAGCACAATGCCTCCCCCTCAGCACCCCACTCCCTCCACTTCATCCGAAACGCTCAATGCCGATCGTGGCGAGCTCGACAAATTTGCTGAGCTGGCACATCGCTGGTGGGACACAAGCTCCGAATTCAAGCCTTTACACGACATCAACCCGTTGCGATTGGGCTGGATCAACGACAGTTGCGGTGGCCTTACCGGAAAAAGAGTACTTGACGTGGGTTGCGGTGGTGGAATCCTCTCTGAAAGCATGGCACGACTGGGCGCACGGGTCACAGGGATCGACCTGGGGGAACGCGCGCTGGGCGTGGCGCGCCTTCATCAACTGGAAAGCGGAGAACCGCTCGATCTCGATTATCGACTGATCGCCACCGAAGCCATGGCAGAGGAGAAAGAATTCACCGGACACTTTGATGTGGTGACCTGCATGGAAATGCTCGAACATGTTCCTGATCCCGCCAGCATCGTTCGTGCCTGTGCACGGCTGGCAAAACCGGGAGGCCATGTGTTTTTCTCCACCATCAGTCGCAATTCGAAAGCCTATCTGTTTGCCGTGCTGGGCGCAGAATACATCCTGAATCTCTTACCTCGTGGCACACACGATTACGCACGGTTTCTCAAACCGGCCGAACTCTCTCGTCTTTGCCGCCAAGCCGGATTGAATGTCGAAGAAATCATTGGCATGTCATACAATCCGCTGAGCAAAACCTACACGCTCAACAATGATGCCAGTGTCAATTATCTGTTGCGCGCATCGCGACCTCTCGAACATCCATGAACAATGAAGATTGAAGCGGTTCTTTTTGATCTCGACGGCACACTGGCGGATACGGCGCTCGACCTCGGTGCTGCGCTGAACCAACTCCTGTGCGAGGAAAAACGCCCGCCCCTCACCGCCGAAGTCATCCGTCCCCACACATCCAACGGTACACGAGGACTTATCCGTCTCGGTTTTGATCTCGGCCCGGAAGATACGCATTACGCGGAGTTGGCACGACGCTTTCTCGAACACTATGCAGCCTCGGTCTGCCAGCACACAGTCTTGTTTCCCGGCATTCCGACCTTGCTCGACACACTCGACACACAAGAAATACGTTGGGGCGTCGTTACCAACAAGCCCCATCGCTTCACTGTCCCCCTGCTTGCCGCGCTGGGCTTGGAAGCACGTTGCGCATGCATTGTCAGTGGCGACAGCACACCCCACCCCAAACCGGCACCCGACCCCTTGCTGCTGGCCTGTAAAACAGCATGTGTTCATCCCGAACAAACACTCTATGTCGGCGATGATGTACGCGACATCGTCGCAGGACGTGCGGCAGGCATGGTCACCGTTGCCGCTCGCTGGGGCTATCTTGGTGTGGAGGAAATCCCTGAAAATTGGGGCGCCCATTATTTAATCGATACGCCCGAAGAACTCCTGCCATTGATACATATATAGATTGATCGACGCCAGTCGGTATCGTGGACGCGCAAACACATTGGATGCAACACAACCCCTAGCTGCTGGTTCATCTGTGCGTACTGCTATGGCGTCATCGTCATGCGCAAACCGGTAGCCGACCATCCATGACCAGGCGCACGACGGGAAAGGGATACAGCTCACAGCACTCACAACGCTCACAACAATAAAGTTGCACCCCTGCGTGATTCCCGGCAGAATTTCCCCTTTCATTTGATTTGCAATCGGCTTGAAACCTTCCGCTGTTTCTTCAAATTCGCTTTCCATCCTGCTTGAACCGGCCGACAACCAGCGGCTGGCGAATCTTTGTGGCGCGCTGGATGAAAACCTGCGCCAGATCGCAACGGCCTATGATGTCCAGCTTACCCGACGGGGCGACCGTATCCGCATCCATGGCGGCAATGCGCGTCAGGCGGCCACGGCTCTGCGGCATTTTTACGAAAAAAGTAGCGAGCCTCTGTCGATCGACGAAATTCAACTGGGCTTGATCGAACTTTCCAATCATGGCGCGACCTTGCAGCCCGCCTCGGGCTTGCTGACGCGCAAAGCCGATTTGCATGGGCGCACGCCGCGCCAGACGCAGTACATCCGCCAGATACAGGAACATGACATTACCTTCGGCATCGGCCCAGCCGGTACGGGCAAGACTTATCTGGCCGTTGCCAGTGCGGTCGATGCGCTGGAGCGCGATCAGGTCAGCCGCATCGTGCTGACGCGCCCGGCCGTCGAAGCGGGCGAGCGGCTCGGTTTTTTGCCGGGCGACCTCACGCAAAAGGTCGATCCCTATTTGCGCCCTCTGTATGACGCACTCTATGACCTGATGGGCTTTGAAAAAGTCGGCAAACTGTTTGAACGTCAAGCCATTGAAATTGCCCCGCTCGCTTACATGCGCGGGCGCACGCTGAATCATGCATTCATCATTCTCGACGAGGCACAGAACACCACGCCCGAGCAAATGAAAATGTTTTTGACGCGCATCGGCATCGGAGCCAAGGCCGTGGTCACGGGCGATGTCACGCAGGTCGATCTGGCACGCGGCCAAAAAAGCGGTCTGGTGGAATCGCGGCGGATTTTGGCGGATGTGCGCGGCATTGCCTTTACGGATTTTCTCGCTGAAGATGTCGTGCGTCACCCCCTCGTCGCCCGCATCGTTGCGGCTTACGAAGCTCATGCCCACGCCGCGCAATAACTCGTCTTCGGCTCGCCCGCAACTCTCTTTGGCAGTGCAGTATGCCTGTGCCGATGAAGCATTGCCCGCGCGTGACCAGCTACGCCGCTGGGTACGCACGGCTTTGGCAGATGATGTGAAGAGCGCAGTCGTGACGATTCGTTTTGTCGACCAAGAAGAAGGCCGCGCGCTCAATCGCGAGTTTCGCGGCCGGGGCAGCAAGGCCAAGGATTACGCTACCAACGTACTGTCTTTCCCTTACGCGCCCGCGCCGCAACTGGAAGGCGATCTAGTACTGTGCCTGCCGGTCGTATTGCAAGAAGCGCGCGAACAGCACAAAACCGCCCGGCAGCATTTTGCCCATCTGCTCATTCACGGCCTGCTCCATTTGCAAGGCTATGACCACGAAACCGATGCCGATGCAGAAATCATGGAACAGCGAGAGCGCGTGCTGCTGAAACGCTTTCGCATTCCCGACCCCTATCATTCCTCCTAAACCGCACCTTGACTCATGGAACCTCCCAGTCGCCCCTCCCTGCTTGAACGCCTCTCTGCCTTGCTCACCCGCGAACCCGAGGATCGCGAAGAACTCCTCGAAGTGCTGCACAATGCATTCGAGCGCAATCTGCTCGATGCCGATGCGCTCTCGATCATCGAAGGCGCATTGGGCGTTTCCGACATTCAGGTACGCGACATCATGGTGCCGCGCGCACAAATGGATGTCATCGACCTTGACGAACCCCCGGAAAAAATAGCCGAATTTGTCGTCGAAGCCACCCACTCCCGCTTTCCTGCCATCGGCGAGAACCGCGATGATGTACTCGGCATCCTGCTGGCAAAAGAC
Organism: uncultured Sterolibacterium sp.; assembly: GCA_964437515.1. Lineage (GTDB taxonomy): Bacteria > Pseudomonadota > Gammaproteobacteria > Burkholderiales > Rhodocyclaceae > Sterolibacterium. The sequence goes on along the minus strand of CAYTHB010000021.1, from coordinate 15,918 downwards.
CTATTGCGTTACTTTGCCGGTAAGGAATTCAATCTGCGTGACACACTACGTCCCGCCATTTTCATCCCGGAATCCAAGCGCCTTAATGTCCTGCTGCGCGAATTCCGCGCTTCGCACAACCACATGGCGATCGTCGTGGATGAATATGGCGGAGTGGCCGGACTGGTCACCATTGAAGATGTCCTCGAACAGATCGTCGGCGACATCGACGACGAATACGATTTCGACGAAGCCGCCAGCAACATCGTGCTCGACAACACCGGCCGCTACCGCGTGAAAGCACTCACCGAAATCGCCGACTTCAACGAGGCATTCAACACCACACTGTCCGACGATGAATTCGATACCATCGGCGGCCTGGTCATACAGCATCTCGGTCGTCTCCCAAAACGCGGTGAAACGGTGCACATCGACAAGCTGCGCATCCAGATACTGCGCGCCGACAGCCGTCGTGTGCATACTCTGCTGGTCGACCCGCAACACACCATGCCGCTGGATGAAAAGTAATCACCGCACCGCCCTCATCGCGCTGCTTCTTGGCGCGCTGAGCGTATTTGGCTTCGCGCCCTACGAAATCTTTCCGCTCCCCATCCTCAGTCTGGCAGGGCTGTTCATCCTCTGGCGCAAAGCAGAAAATCCACGTCACGCTGCATGGCTAGGCTGGCTCTGGGGACTGGGATTTTTTATCAGCGGGGTGTCATGGATCTACATCAGCCTGCATGACATGGGTGGCATGTTTGCTCCGGCTGCCCTCGCTGCCACCGTGGCGCTCTGTGTCATTCTGGCACTCTATCCCGCCCTCACCGGCGCACTCTTCAAACGCATGATGACAGGACAGCCCTGGCGCGATGCCCTGCTCGTTGCCGGACTCTGGGCACTGACCGAATGGCTACGTGGCTGGCTCCTGACAGGATTTCCGTGGCTGGCCAGCGGTTATGCCCACACGCCCCCCAGCCCCCTAGCGGGTTATGCCGCTGTATTGGGTGTTTATGGCGTGGGCTGGCTGGCCGCACTCATCGCCGGATTATTTGCCTTCCTGCGCCCCCCACTTGCTTCACGAAAACAGATGCTGGCTGCAATCACCGTCATCACACTCATACTCAGCTTTGGCACGGTACTGGCGCGCATGGACTGGACACATCCAGTCGGAAAACCACTCACGGTCAGCCTGCTGCAAGGCAATATTCCACAAGAAACGAAATGGGATGCCGAACGCGTTCCTTACTCGCTCATCACCTATGCTCGTTTATTGCATGCCTATCCTGCCCAGCTCATCGTCATGCCCGAAACGGCGCTCCCGATGTTTCTTGACGAAGTCCCCAATGAATATCTTTCCATGCTGAAAGAAAACGGGCCGGTGCTGACAGGCGTCGCAAGCTACACCCCCATTCCCGGGAAACCCGATGGCTACATCAATATCGCGTTGGGCATCGACCGCGAAGGCCGTTTTCAGTCTTATGCCAAAGCACACCTGGTACCTTTCGGCGAATATGTTCCAGCTGGATTTGCCTGGTTCATGGGGTTGATGAACATGCCCATGTCCGACTTCACCCCCGGTGCTGCCCATCAACCGCCCATGGAACTGGCCGGACAAAAGATTGCACCCAATATCTGTTTTGAAGATTTATTTGGTGAAGCCATCATCCACGCACTCCCGCAAGCCACTCTGCTTGTCAATATTTCCAATACTGCATGGTTTGGGGATTCGCTGGCACAACCTCAACACCTGCAAATTGCCCGGATGCGCGCACTGGAAACCGGCCGCCCCATGCTGCGTGCCACCAACACGGGCATGACCGCTGCCATCGCGCCAGACGGTCGCATCATTGCCGCACTTCCTCCATTCACCCGCAGTGGAATGACCGTTGAAGTACAAGGCTACAGCGGTGCTACCCCCTATGTCCGTTGGGGAAACATATTCGCCATCACGCTGGCATGGCTCGCCCTGTTTCCTGCATTGATGTGGCAACACCAGCAACGCAAAACCCGGCACGCCCTGCCATGAATCATCGTCACACACGCCGGAATAAAAACAAAATTCCGACTCGAACCCAGATCAAAAAAACCTCTGCAACGACAGCATCTCAGTGTCAACAGCAGCTACAACGCCAACCCTGGCTCGACGCCCTGCGCGGTATGGCTGTACTCGCCATGATTGCCTACCACTTCGGCTTCGATCTCAATTTTCTCGGCTGGCTGCACCAAGACCTGGAGCACGATCTACGCTGGCAAATCGCCCGATGGCTCATCCTGAGCAGTTTTCTGTTTAGCGTCGGCGTCAGCCACGCATTGGCCGTGGCACAACATACGCCACTACGCAAACAGGCAGTCCGCATCCTCAAAATCGCCCTTGCCGCCCTGCTGGTCACGACGGGCAGCCATCTGGTATTTCCAGAATCGACCATCTGGTTTGGCACACTCCACGCCATTGCCGTCATGAGCCTGCTGTTGCTCGGCATCCATCAACTGAATCTCGGAACAAACACACTATTATTTCTCACCATCCTCGTACTGACTGTCGGCAACCTCGTCAGCCACCCCCTGTTTGATACGCCAGCACTCGCCTGGATCGGACTGATGACCCATGCCCCGTTCACTGAAGACTATGTCCCCCTGCTCCCCTGGTTCAGCGTCTGTCTGGCAGGCACGGTGTTCATGCAATGGCGACTGAAACACAAACAGCCCCATGTCTTGCCGATGCTGCGAACCCCCGCATGGCTACGCTGGATCGGCCGCCACAGTCTGGCGATTTATCTGCTGCATCAGCCCATACTGCTTGGAATACTCATGCCACTGAGCAAACGCTTCCCCCCCACTTGAAATCCGAAGTTATCTGGCAGAGAGGGATGTGGAATGTTGGAAATAGGGTCAAAACCAACTCAAAAACCCCGCTGCTTGCCCAAAAGCGGACATTACAGTTTGGGGCTAACAAGCCCCTGTTTCAGGGCAATAACACCTTTTCTGCCAATGTTATACTTGCGCGTTTGATTTTTGCATCTTTGATATCCACGATGACCCTGCGTAGCCGGTCTGGCCTTGCTGCATTCAATACCGCAACCCTGATGCCCTGGTTAGGTCATCTGGCGACCGTAGTGGCATTGGCTGTGCTTGCGTGGCTATGTGCAACAATCTATTGGTCGATCACCACAACATCGGGAGCTGCCATTGCGCGTAGCATCGATACAAATCCGCAGCATACGGTGCAAACGCTGGTATCACGCCATCTGTTCGGAGTTTCCACAGCCCCCGCTTCCCTAGCGGCAAGTACCCCTAGCGATCTGCGTCTCAATGGTGTGATTGCAGCGCAATCCGAAGGGCAACCCGCCTATGCCTTGATCGTCGTGGAAGGCAAGCCCGCTCAAGTGATCCGCGAAGGCGCGGAAGTGGCACCCGGCATTACTTTGAAACGTGTGCTGGCACGCGAAGTGGAATTGTTGCGCAATGGACAACCTCAAACACTGTCACTGCCACAAGCTCAGCCCCAGACGCCGACACCGGCCTTGATGTCGACACCGACACCGCCACCGCCACAATTCCAACCTCCGCCCCAGCCATCGCCCAACCGTGGGCTTGCACCCAAACCCTGACGGAAGCCCTACGATGCCGATTTTCTCCATCCCGCCCCGTACCGCCTTGCGCCCAACGATTACCCATCGCCTTCGCACCCTGCTCCCCACCGTGTTGCTGGCAGTCAGCCTACTGCAACCCCTGCCCTCGCTTGCCGAAGAAAAGGTCACGCTCAATTTCGTCAATGCCGACATTGAAACCGTGACCAAGGCTGTTGCGCAGATCACAGGCAAAAACTTCATCCTCGATCCGCGTGTGAAGGGGACGGTCAATGTCGTTTCAAGCCGCCCCGTACCGCAATCGCTGGCCTATCACTTTCTGCTCTCCGCATTGCGGATGCAGGGTTTTGCTGCCATCGAAGGCAAGGGGCTCGTCCGTATCGTGCCGGAAGCCGATGCCAAGACCCATGCCGGCCCCACCCAGAAGGGCCCTGCGGGTGATCAGCTCATCACACGCGTTTTCCAGTTACGCCATGAATCAGCCAACGTCATGGTTCCCATACTGCGTCCGTTGATCGCTCCCAACAATCCTGTAACCGCCAATCCCAGCAACAACACGATCGTCATTAGTGATTACGCCGATAACCTGGCGCGCCTGGACAAGATCATCGCAGCACTCGATACCTCTTTTGGCGAAGAACCACAGATCATCCCTATCCAGCACGCATCCGCCATCGATCTGGCGAACACGATCACCAAGCTCTATGGCAGCGACGGTGCTACCGACCCCCTGCAACGTGTAAGTGTCATGGCCGACACGCGCACCAATGCCTTGATCGTTCGCACGGATCATCCCGGTCGATCGAGCCATGTTCGTGCGCTGATTGCCTCTCTCGACCAACCCTCGACCACAGCCGGCAATATTCATGTCGTCTACCTGAAAAATGCCGAGGCTGTGAAGGTTGCCCAAACACTACGCGCCATTGTGAGCGGTGATAACAGCACCTTGAACAATACCGGCCTCACTCCGCTCACAGCCACTTCGTCATCAAGTAATACGCCGGGCAACAATGCGTCCAGCCTCTCCAATACCGCATCAAACAATACGAACAATGCAAACAGCACCACCACAGGACAAGGCAGCGGCTTCATCCAGGCAGACGCCACCAATAATGCACTCATCATCACCGCCCCCGAAGCGATCTACAACAACCTTCGTCGTGTCATCGACATGCTGGACAAACGTCGGGCGCAAGTACTTGTAGAAGCGCTGATCGTCGAACTGACTTCCGATCGCGCCAGCGAACTCGGTGTGCAGTGGCTGGCAGGCGGCAATTCATCCAGCAAGAACACCAGTGTCATTGCCAATACCAATTTCGGAACCGGTGGCAAGAGCATTACCGGCATCATTGAAGGGCTGGCAAAAGCCAAGCAGACCGGTTCTCTGGGGCTGGCGCCGGGCCTTAATCTAGGCGTATTTTCCAATCCGGCTGGCATGGGCATGCTGGTTCGTGCCCTGGAAAATGATGCCAACGCCAACATTCTTTCCACGCCTAACCTGCTGACCTTGGACAATGAAGAAGCCAAGATTGTCATCGGCAGTAACGTCCCCTTCATCTCGGGTCAGTATGCGGCGACAGGAAACAGTGTCACCGCCACCCCCTTCCAGACTTACGATCGCAAAGATGTGGGGCTGACGCTCAAGATCAAACCGCAGATTTCCGAAGGCGGCCTCGTGCGCTTGCAGATTTTCCAGGAAGCCTCCAGCGTACAGGACAACACGCTTTCCAACGCAGCGGGCCCCAGCACCAACAAACGCTCCATTGAAACCGCTGTGGTCGTCGATGATGGCGCCACCATCGTCATCGGCGGATTGATACAGGATAACTTTGGCATGGGCGAAGACAAGATTCCCTTGCTAGGCGATCTGCCGGTGATCGGCAACTTCTTTCGCTACGAAACACGCAAGCGCGCCAAAACCAATCTGATGGTTTTCTTGCGCCCCAAGATCATTCGTGATGCCGCAGGCTATCGCAAACTCACCGACGATCGTTACGACTATGTGATTGGTGAACAGAAAAAAGCAGCTGAGGGCGTTCGCATGATGGATGGTGAGTCCCCTGCACCCCAACTCCCAAAAACGTCGGCGATTCAATCCGTCGTACCTGCTGCCGCCGCTGCATCTGAAACTCAAGCTGTCACGCCAGTGAACCAGCCCACAGCAGCACCCTCGGCTACGGCTACAAACACGACGGCCATTCAGCAATGACCATGAATCCAGAGGCGACGACAACACTCACGCCCGCATCGGTATCGACTTTTCGTCCACCCTACGCTTTTTCCAAGACGCATGGCATCATCTTGGGGACGACGGCTCCCGATGGTCAGCAGGTACTGATACGTTCTGAGCCCACGGCATCCACGCTAACCGCGCTGAATGAACTACGCCGCCGCCTGAATTGCCCCTTGCGTCTCGAAACCTGTGATGCTGCGCAATTTGAACAGCAACTCGCCGCCGCCTACAGCCGCGCCGACCAGACCGCGGCCGAAGTCGCCGACGACATCGGTCAGGAAATGGATTTAAGTCGCCTCGTGCAAGAGTTGCCGCCGATCGAGGATTTGCTCGAAAGCGAAGACGATGCCCCGATCATCCGCATGATTAACGCGCTGTTTACGCAAGCCGTGCGTGAAAACGCTTCGGACATCCACGTCGAAGCCTTCGAACAGCACTCGACGGTGCGCTTTCGCATCGACGGCGTGCTGCATGACGTGATTCGTCCACATCGCGCACTGCATGCGGCGATGGCCTCACGCATCAAGATCATGGCGCAACTGGACATTGCCGAAAAACGCATGCCGCAAGATGGCCGCATCACGCTGCGGATTGCCGGCAAACCCATTGATGTACGCGTGTCCACCATCCCCACCAGCCATGGCGAACGTATCGTCATGCGTCTGCTCGACAAAGACCCGGCACGCCTGCATCTGGATGTGCTGGGCATGGCCAGCGACACCCTCCGCCAGACCGACCACCTTGTGCACCACCCACATGGCATCTTTCTGGTCACCGGCCCGACCGGCTCGGGCAAAACCACCACGCTCTATTCCGCTCTGATGCGCCTTGACGCGACCCGTCTGAACATCATGACCGTTGAAGACCCGGTGGAATACGACCTCGCGCACATCGGGCAAACGCAGGTCAATCCCAAAATCGGTCTCGACTTCGGTCGCGCCTTGCGCTCCATCCTTCGCCAAGACCCCGATGTCATCATGATCGGCGAAATCCGCGATCTCGAAACCGCGCAGATTGCTGTCCAAGCCAGCCTGACCGGCCACATGGTTCTGGCCACGCTGCACACCAACGACACCACCAGTGCCGTCACCCGTCTGGTCGATATGGGCATCGAGCCCTTCCTGCTCGCCTCCAGCCTCACCGGCATTCTGGCGCAACGTCTGGTGCGCCGCCTGTGTCCCGAATGCAAGCGCGCCCAAGCCATCAGCCCCACTGAACAGGCGCAGTTCCCCAGCGACACACCCAGCGTGCTCTATCACGCCACCGGCTGCCCGGCCTGCAACCAGACCGGCTATCAAGGGCGTATGGGTATTTACGAACTGCTGGAAATCGACGACAGCCTGCGACGCATGACGCATGAGCGTGCCGCCGACCATGCCCTGCGTGAACACGCAGTCAGCCACGGTATGCGTTCCCTGCGTGATGACGGCCTGCGCTGGGTACGTGCGGGTGAAACCACGCTGGAAGAATTGCTGCGCGTAACGCGCGACTAACGTACATGGTAGCCGTCTCCACCCACAGAGGATGAAATAAACGTTACCAAATCACACCCACCCCACCCATCCGCCCCTCAAGGGGCGGCTACTGGTTTGCTCGCTACGCTCACATCTTCAACCCGACTCTGATTTTTGTATTTCACGTTAACGCCCTCATGGCTGCATTCAATTACCAAGCCCTCGATACAGAAGGCCGTCAAGTCGGTGGCGTACTGGAAGCCGATACCAGCCGCATGGCGCGCAGCCTGTTGCGTGAGCAGCAACTGTTTCCGCTGGAAGTCACGGCGGTCGGGCGCAGTGGTGCAAGCCATGCCACGACGGCGTGGGCACAACGCAGCATCCCCGCCTCTGCGTTAAGTTTGCTAACCCGCCAATGGGCCATGCTGCTGGATGCTGGCTTGACCATCGAACAGGCATTGACTGCACTGATCGAACAAAGCGAGCACGATGGCACCCGTCAAATCCTCGCTGGTGTACGCGCAGAAGTACTGGCCGGACACACGCTGCACATGGCGATTAGCCAGTTTGAAACCACCTTCCCGCCGATCTATCGCGCAATCGTCAATGCCGGTGAAAAATCCGGCGAACTAGCCGTCCTACTGCTGCGTCTAGCCGACCATCTCGAAGCCTGGCAAGCCACCCGTCAGAAGGTGCTGCAAGCCCTGCTCTATCCTCTGATTGTCACCATCGTGGCGGTACTCGTCATCATCGGTCTGGTGACCTATGTCGTGCCGCAGATTGTCGAAGTGTTCAAACAAGGCAAGCAGGCATTGCCTTTCCTCACTCGCGCGCTGATTTTCATCAGCGACTTTTTACGCAACAATGGCTGGTGGCTGTTGCCACTCAGTATCGCCACACCACTAGCCATCCGCTACGCCTTGCGCACGAATGCCGACCTGCAACGACGCTGGCATCAGCGTCTCCTCACGCTGCCATTGATCGGCCGTCATCTTCGCACGCTCGACAGTGCGCGTCTGGCGAGCACACTGGCCATCATGGTCAATAGCGGCGTCCCCTTGCTCACCGCACTGGAAACTGCCAAAGCCGTGCTGGCGAACGTGGTGCTGCGCAGCACGCTCGATCAGGCGATTGCGAGGGTGCGCGAAGGCAGCCCCCTGCATCGCGCGCTAGGCGCGGAAAAACTCTTCCCGCCCATCCTCATTCACATGATTGCCAGCGGCGAAGCCAGCGGCACGCTGGGGCGGATGCTGGAGCGCGCAGCAACCCAGCAGCAGGCCGAACTCGACCGTCGCACCGCCATTGTTCTCAGCCTGTTTGAACCCTTGCTGATCCTTGTCATGGGCGGCATCGTGCTGCTCATCGTACTGGCTGTACTCATGCCCATCATCGAAATCAACATGCTATTGAAATAACGGGAACACACCATGAATCCTTCTTTCTCCGCACGGCATCCCTTGCGTCAAAACCGTCAAAATGGCTTCACCTTGATAGAAATCATGGTGGTCATCGTCATTCTAGGCATCCTTGCCGCACTGATCGTTCCCAAGATCATGAGCCGTCCTGATGAAGCGCGTATCGTCGCTGCACGTCAGGACATTGGCGCGCTGGCTCAAGCACTCAAGCTCTATCGTCTCGACAATAAACGCTATCCCACAACTGAACAAGGTTTGCAGGCGCTGGTGAGCAAACCGACGCAAGCGCCCGTCCCTGATGGCTGGAAGGGCGGCGGTTACGTTGAAAAACTGCCCCAAGACCCCTGGGGACATCCCTACCAGTATCTCAATCCCGGCTTGCATGGCGAAATCGATATTTTTAGCTATGGTGCTGACGGCGCACCTGGCGGAGAAAATCAGGATGCCGACATTGGCAACTGGCAACTCTGATGTGCCTTGTTTCTTGATCGCCAACCCATCAAACCATGATGCGTGGATTTACGCTGATCGAAATGCTGGTCGTGGTGGTCATCATCGGGATACTGACCACCACCGTCGCACTGACGCTCTCCGATAATCCAGGGCAGAACGCACGGCATGAAGCACAACGCCTGGCCAGCCTGCTGGAAACCGCCAACCGTGAAGCTCACGCAGGACAACGATCATTGGCTTGGTCTGTCCATGAAAAAGGTTACGATTTTTTTACCGCTGAAAGCAATGTTGATCATCATTCTGAAACACGCTGGCAGCCACTGACAGAAGACCCTCTCTTTCGTCCTCGTACCTTCGAGAGCGGCGTCAAACCGGGTGCTGTCAAAGTCGATGAACAAACGCTCCCCCCCGGTGCCATGCTCATTTTTCGACGCAACGACCCTCCACTTTTCAGCATCCGTCTGATAATCGATACGAAAACCCGCTCCGGTTCAAGCTCCGGCGCCGACACGCCCTCCGCCTTCATCGAATTGCGAGGACTGCCCACCGGTCAAGTCATCATTGAAGACACGGTAAAAATCGATACAGGCCGCGCACCATGAAGCCCATGAACATGTGGAATAAATGGAGCGTATCGAATAAGCAAAACACCGGCTTTACCCTGCTGGAAGTACTGGTTGCACTGACAGTTCTTTCACTCTCACTGATGGCAGCCTTGCGCGTCTCAGGGAGCGTAACCCATGACATCAACGAACTGCGCCTGCGCCAACTGGCAGACTGGGTGGCTGAAAACCGGTTGGAAGAACATCGTGCACGCCATGACTGGCTGCCTGTCGGCGGCAGCAATGGTGAAGTCGAACAAGGGGGCGAACGGTTTCGCTGGGAAGCAACTGTCAGTGGTACCGCTAACAGTCGCTTTCGTCGTATTGAAGTGCGCGTCTGGTCAAGATCGAATAATCAACCAGCCTCTGATGCCCCCCTCACAAAAATCGTTGGTTTTCTGGTCAGGCCGAGTCAGTAAAAAGCACACGATGCAGATACCAATAAACGCTTCCCGTCGCGCAAAAGCACCCCGTTTCCTTGATGGAATGACACTGATCGAACTGATCATTGCCATCGCCCTTCTGGCACTGATTACCGTTATTGCCTATCGAGGACTGAACAATCTGGAACGCAGCAACGATCAGCTCACCCACGAGACTGAACGCTGGAAAAATATTGCTCTATTTTTTTCACGATTCGGTAGCGATGTTGCTCAAGCTAGCGTGCGCCCCATCCATGTGGGCTCACCTCAGCCAGAAGCACACTCCTCCGATGCGTCCAATCCGCTGGACGCATCGGCAGCCACCAGCCTCGCATCCGCCAATGCCATGATGGCGCAGAATCTCATGGCAGCACTCGGTGGATATGCCGATGTTTCCAATGCACCTGCACTCCCCGCATGGCAAGGCCGAAATATTCCGGCACTCGCCAAAGACGACACTACAGATCAAACCGCACTCGAATTCACCCGAAAATCGGCCACAGGACGTGACGAAATTCGGCTTGCTTATCGTCTGCGTGGCACGCGTCTGGAACTCCTAATCTGGCCGGCACTCGACCGTGCGCCCCATACTCGCCCCACCATCTATCCCCTGCTTGACGATGTCACGGCACTGCGTTTGCGCTATTTCGATGCGACAGGAGTCTGGCAAGAAACTTGGCCGCCCAATGACAGCAAGAACAATCTCTACCTGCTCCCTCTGGGGGTGGAAATTGAGCTAACGTTGCGTGATGGCACACGTCTGACGCGGATTTTTGCACTGCCTTTATGAGCACTCCGTCCCTTTTTTCTTCCATCTCCTTTCCACGACAGCGCGGTGCCGCGCTCATCATGGCATTACTGATTGCCAGCCTAGCCACCATATTGGCCACCTCGCTCATCTGGCATGAAAATCTCTGGTTACGCGGCTTGGAAACCCAGCGCGATCTGGCTCAAGCGCGGCAGCTTGCACTCGCTGGGATCGACTGGTCGTGCGCCATTCTCGCTGAAGATGCCCGCACCAGCCGTTACGACCATCTGGGCGAACCCTGGGCCACACAAGTGCCCGCCATGCCGGCCGAAGGCGGTGAAATTGGAGGACATATCACCGACGAGCAAGGCAAACTCAACCTCAACAATCTCGTTCGCAATGGCCAGAGCAGCAGCGAAGACCTGTTGATCTATCAAAAATTGCTTTCCGCACTCCAGCTCCCTCCCGAGCTGGCCGCCACACTCACGGACTGGCTGGATGCCGATGACCAGACCCGACCGGAGGGGGCAGAAGATGCCGAATATCTTGTTGCAAAACCACCTTACCGCGCAGCCAATCGCGAACTGACCGACGTGGATAATCTCCAGCATGTGCGTGGCTACACCCCAGAAATCATTGAGCGTCTGCGTCCTTATGTCACCGTACTTCCCGGTTATAATCTGTTGAATATCAACACGGCCAGCGCACTGGTGATTTCGGCCACGCTCCACGACTTTTCTGATGCAGACATTCGCCAGATCATCACTGACCGCGACCGCATTCCCTATCTCGATGTCGACGATTTCCGCAAGCGTCTCCCCCAAGCCGACATGGGAGCACGCGCCAGCACCAACCTCATCGACACCCGTAGCCGTTACTTCACGGTTCACATCCAGGCGCGCATCGGTCAGGCGGATACCCGCATTCAGGCACGACTCCTGCGCGTCACTCACTGGCCGAACATCCTCTGGCAAAAATTCGAATGATCCTTGCATTGCGACATTCCCATGACTGGCAAAAAAACGCCTGACAATCTCAACCGGCTACGTCTCTACCTGACGGCCAACTGGCCAGCACAGCAAACGAGCTGTGACTGGGAACTACTGAATGCCTCAGGAGTGCGTCTGCAAATGGGCAACAGCGAGCCCCGCCATTGGCCGCCTGCCACGCGATGCGAAGTCATTCTGAGTGCCGAACAATGCCTGCCACTCAGCGCCAGCCTGCCCAAAGGCGCGCGAACACGCATGACCGAAGTCATCGGCTATGCCCTGGAAGATCGCTTGCTAGGCGACATCGATGCCGAACATTTCGTTGCAGGCGATGAAACCCACGATGGACAAACAGCCGTATGGGTCATCAGTCGCACACGACTTCAAGCCCTGCTGGCGGTGCTTCGACCCCTGGGTCACACGCCCCAACGACTCATCAGCGAATTGCAGCTTCTCCCCTGCCCATCGCAAACAGTCTGGAATGTATGCCTCAAGTCACGCAACGGATTCGTGCGCACAGCCTCTGAATCCGGCTTCAGCTTCGATCTGCCCGAAAGCAATACCTTCCAGCCTCCGCTGGAATTGCAACTCGCCTTGCAAACGGCACACGCTGCACAAGCCGCCCCCAGCCGAATTGACATTCATACCGAACCCGGTGTGACTTTCGATCACGCACACATCAGCGCATGGCAAACCCGTCTAGGCGTATCCGTACAGCACACGGGAGACTATCTCTGGCGCGACGCACTCGATCACACGGCGCGTAACCTGCTGACTGGCGAGTTCGCTCCCCCTCGCGCACGCGGTGAAGGCTGGAGCAGCCTACGACCTGCCGCATTGATAGCGGCGTTTGGCCTCGCCATTTACAGCGTTTTCAGCTTTGCGGAATGGGCACATCTTGAACACCAGAAAAACACCCTGCGCCAGCAAATGACCGATCGTTTCCGCGCCACCTTTCCACAAGCGCAAACCATCGTTGATCCGGTTTTGCAAATGCAACGCCTGCACGATCAGCTTCGTCGTGAACGAGGACAACTGGGAACGGGCGACTTTCTGCCCCTTCTGACGGCAAGCACCGAAGCTGCCATTACACCCAATGCACCCATTACACCCAATGCAATCCATCGCATCGACTTTACAGAAGGTCGCATCGAACTGACGCTCAATCTACCCGATGCCACGGCAGTCGAGCATCTACGCAATACACTCACGCAACGCGGCCTGGGGGTTGTCGTACGCGACACCCATCCTGCTAATGGCAAACCCGGCGTCGAGACCATTTTGGCGATTCGGGGCACCCCATGAAAAACCATCTGCAAGCCCTCATCCTCCTGTGGCAATCCCGCGCCCCACGTGAACGTCAATTTCTGACGGCACTGGGACTGTTCATTCTGATTGCCCTACTGGCACAAGGACTCTGGTCTGCACATCAAGCACGCACTCGCCTGCATCGACAGATACCGCAACTCCAACAGCAACTCGATACGCTGCAACAGCAATCAGCCGCCATCCGTGATCTTCAGCGTCAACCCGTACAACCTCCAGCCAATGCAGCCAACCTGTTACAAACAGCGTCGACACTGGCCGGCAACGTCGGCCTGACACTGGCGCCGGGTCAATTACAGACAGAAGGCCCGCGCCAGCTTCGCTTACGCGCCACCCTGCCCTTCGATCGCTGGCTGGAAGCCGTGGCCGCCTGGCAACAAAACGCCCAGCTACGACTGATACAACTCAAGATCAGCCCCGAAAATACGCCGGGACAAGTCACCATCGACGCGCTGCTCGCCCTTCCCGAACCCGGATCGCCCTGATCTTCGTGCAACGAGCGAACCCTCCATGTCCGTTCGACAGCGTTACGTTCTGATCTTCATTTTCATGTTGCTGCTTGCACTCCTCGTGCAATGGCCTGCCACGGCCATTTCTTCATGGATGGAAAGCCAAACCCAAGGACGATGGCGCTTGTCATCGGCACAAGGCACCTTGTGGCAAGGGAGCGGACTCCTCCTGATGCGCCCTTCTGAAAAAACCGCTTGGCGCGTTTTGATGAACCTGAGCTGGCACATTCGCGCCGCAGAACTCTTGCGTGGTCGATTGAGCATCGATCTTCAGCCCGAACAAGGGCAGATGCAACTGGTGGCCACCCCGTCAGGTTTTCGCGTGGAATCCCTCACAACGACTTTGTCCGCCAGCGCACTGACCCCTTTGCTCCCCGGCGCACTGGGCCGCTACCATTGGGACGGACAGCTCCACACCCGCAGCCCGGCTTTTGTATGTGACTTGCAGATGAAAAACTGTCAGGGTGAAATAGAAATTCTGTGGGACAACGCCGGGGTCTCCGAAATCACCGGCCCACCACTGGGGAACTATCGTCTGATGCTCACCAATAACGGATCACGCACCCATCTCGCCATCGACACGCGAGAAGGACGCCTGCAACTCAAAGCACAAGGAGAAATCACACCGAACGGCCAACTCACCCTGCAAGGTGAAGCCATCGCTCCTACGCAATCGGCAGACAAAAATGACGAAGCACTCAATGCCCTGCTCGCCTTACTCATGCGTCCTCAAGGCGGCGGACGCTATCTCATCAATTATCGTGAGAGCGCCTCTGATTCCGCATCTGGCTCCAGCAAGCTCGCACCATCACGATAAGTGAATCACCATGCGCTTCTTCAACCTTGATCTGCTCGCCAAAGGCTCCTTCCAGACAACGCCCGAAGGACAACGCATTTTTTATCCAAACGGACTGGCAGGCAAAGGCTATCTCGTCGATACCGAAGACCGCTATCAACAACTGTTCCGCCAGCAAAAATACTGGGGAATTGCCATCATGAGCAGCATCTCGATACTTGTTGCATTCAGATTTTTCTGGCCCGTGGTGCTCGGGACATTCATTGCCCTCAATTTGCTGAAACAGGCCATCGTGCGTCGCACCACACGTCACATGGAAACTTCCCTGCGCCCCTACTCGGTCGATGGATTCTTTCGTGAAGGTCTGCGCCTCCCCCCCATGCCCAGAACCCTCCTGATCTGCATCGGGAGCATGGCACTCCTGATCGGCCTATCCTGTCTGAGTGCATTGATCTGGTATCCTGAACTATGGCGAAAACTACTAGGCTGGTTCTCAATGATGATATTGCTCGCCTACCTCGTTCTGCGTGAATTGCGCGGCATGAACGAGTCTAACGATCATGGTCACCATCTCCACCCGCAGAGGATGAAATAATCGTTACCCAATACGCCCACCCCACCCATCCCCCACGGACGGCTTTGCCAGCCGTCCGGCTTCGGTGGCACGGAGCAGTGCTCCGTGAAACCCCGCCTACGCCCCCTCAAGGGGCGGCTACTAGTTTGCTCGCTACGCTCGAAGCTTCAACCCGACTCCGTCTTCGTTGTTTCACGCTAAAAACACGATCCCTCCCATTGAAAAATCCAGCCGCACCCCAAACTGAACTCCTTCATTCCCTACACGACGAGCCCATCATGACCTCTTTGACTTCACTCACACTTCGAAGCACCTTGATCGCCCTGTTTCTGGCGACGACAAGCCTGTCTGCCCAGGCGCAAGTGCCCAATTGCATCGATGATGCCAAGTCGGTACATGAAGTCGACCAATGCAGTGCCCCCCTCATCAAACATGTCGAAGACAGGGTGGAAAGCGAATACAAGCGTCTTTCGCAAAAATTCACCGGCAACGAAAAAATGCAGGAAATGATTAAAACCAGCCGGCAGAACTGGGATCACTACCGCAACAACCAGTGCGTCATGGAGGCCTCCGCTGCCACAGGCAACTATGCGGTCAAGCCCCTGTCACTGGAAGCCAACAAGATTTATTTCAAATGTATGCTGCGCACTTTCGGTGAGATGAAATCTTCACTGGAAAAGTTCTGATTTTTTACCATCAGAAAGTGATGGAGACGCATTTACGGTACACATTTGTACCGCACCCACTGTGTATTACTTCGCGAGTCATTTCGGCGATGCAGTCAATTCCAATGAAGGTATGAGTCTGAACGAACGGTTTTGAATTGCATAT
>CAYTHB010000020.1:0-41485 GCA_964437515.1 uncultured Sterolibacterium sp. | reverse complement strand
ATCCGCCCCTCAAGGGGCGGCTACTGATTGGCTCGCTACGCTCGAAGCTTCAACCGGACTCCGTTTTCGTTGTTTCACACTAAGATAGCTTCGTGCATTTGGCAGTCGCTTCGATGGGGCGGTTGATGCGCTTAGCTGACTGATGGTGTGCCGTTAGCGTGCCAAATGAAAAAGGCTTACAAGTTTGATAACCTGTAAGCCCTTGATTTGTTTGGTGGTGATGAGTGGACTTGAACCACCGACCCCCGGATTATGAATCCGATGCTCTAACCGGCTGAGCTACATCACCATCGCCTGCAAAAGCAGGAGCCAGTCAAATGATGCTATTGACTGGAAAGAGGCAGGATTATCCTTGTTCATGACAGGAGCTGTCAAGATGAAGGACGTTCGGATGATGGGGGCTTCGGTGACGGCAGGACTTCGGTTTCCAGGCTGATGCGTATCAGTTGCGGTATGTTTTGCGCTTCCAGCTTGGCCATCATGCGGGCTTTGTGAACTTCGACAGTCCGTGCGCTGATTCCTAATAGCGTGGCGATTTCCCGATTGTGACGACCGGCGATCACGAGTTTCATGACTTCGTGTTCACGGGGCGTCAATGTTTTGAGCTTGTGAGCGAAGCGGGTGCGTTGTTGCTCTGTTTCCATGTGAGCGGTTTGTTGGGCAAAGCCTTCATCGATGGCTTGTAGCAGGCGGATTTCATCGAGGGGTTTTTCCAGAAAATCAATGGCGGAAGCACGAAAGGCATCGCGTGCTGAAGCGACATCGCCATGGCCGGTAACGATGATGACAGGTAAGGGGCAGCCTTGTTTCAGCAGTTCATTTTGCAGCGTCAGGCCATCCATGCCGGGCATCCGGATGTCGATAATCAGGCAGCCGCGCCATTCGGAACGTAGTGCGCCGAGAAAGCTGGGAGCATCGGCAAACACACGGGTTCGATAGTTGTGCAGGCTGAGTAGCAGGCTGAGCGCATCGCGCACAGATGCATCGTCGTCAATGATGAAAACGGTATTGTCCATGAGGGGTTCGACCGTGATGAACTTCGATAGGGAGCGTCAGATGAAAACAGCCGTATCCGACCAGATGGGCATACAGGCTACCGCCATGAGCTTCAGCAATGGCGCGGCTGATGGCCAGCCCCAATCCCATGCCGCTGGATTTGGAGGAGACATAAGGCTCGAACATTTGATCTGCATTCAGATGCATGGGGCCTGGGCCGGTATCGGTGACTTCGATGACAACACGGCTTTTATCCTCGATCGTCAGATTGAGGCAAACCTGGTGAAGGGTTGAAGTTTCCGTCGATAGCGACACGGCATCAAAAGCATTGGCCAGCAGATTGCGTAATACGACTTCCAGTTGCAGTCGATCACCATGGATGAGCACTTGAGGAATATCGGGCAGATGAAAGTCGATACCGGTGTGCCGTGACTTTTCAATAAAGGGGGCACTACTGGTTTCGATCAGGCTGTGTAGTTGAAAATATTCTAACTGAGTAGCTCCGGTTCGGAAGAAATCTCGTAATCGTCGCATGACCAGCGCCGCTCTTTCTGATTCGGCAATCATCTTGTGCAGTGTGTCGTGTAGTCGTGGATCGTTTGGATTGTGCTTCAGTAGTTGTTGGCAGGCCGAGCCGTAGGCTGCCAGTGCGGTCAGGGGCTGATTCAGTTCATGTGCCAGTGCACCTGCCATTTCACCTGCGGCTGCCAGACGTAGTGACTGGCGCAATTCGCTGGCGGCACGTCGTTGTTCATCAACGCTGGTACCGATCAAAAAGCTCACCAGGGCAAGAAGAAAGGTACGTATCTGCAATTCAAACAAGGAGACTTCGTTACTGGGTTGCAGCAAACCAAAAATCATCATGCCGATTTGCATCAATGCTGTGCAAAAAATGGCGCCAGTCAAGCCTTGTCGGGATGCTGCCCAGACGATGGGCAGGAAGAGAACGTAAAAATAACGATAGTTGGCATGGGCTCCTGGAATGAAGGCAAACCACAACATCAGTAAAGCAAACAGCGTATAAGCCAGCGTTTCCCAACGCATCAGGCTTTGGCGGAAAAGATGGCGACGCGGGCTGTCTTGTAACCACCAGAATAGCGGCAGGGTGACGAAAATTCCTACGCTATCGCCAATCCAGAAATGCAAGATGGCCGCCGTGCTTTCTTCTCGGGTAATCAATTCAGCCAGAAAAAGCTGTGAAATAAAAGCCAAACTGCTGGCTAAGGAACCCAAAAGAATGATGGAGGACCAGATCAGCAAACCGCGACGATCAGAAAAAAGTCCTCCCTCGGGGAAGTGATGTTTCAGTCGATTAGCAATGAGCATATAGCTCAGTGTGACGGTGATTCCCAGCGATAAGGTCATCAGTGAGCTTTCCGGCGATCCGCGCACGGTAATTTCGCTGATAAGGATGGCAATCAGGAGTAGCAGTATGGCCAGTTTGCCGCGCCGGATGATGTAGATCAGACCCAGTGCAGGTGCCGGGTTCCACGGGGTGACATTGAGATGACGTAGCGGTGTGACATAACTTGCCCAGTCCAGCAAGACATAAAGCCCAACAAAGGCGAGCCCCCATAGGGCTTGCGCGACGAGATTGAATCGTCCGCGCTGTCCGTCTCGCTTATCTTGTTCGCCTCGTCCGCCTCGTTTGAATAAGCCGGATAGATTAGGCAGAGGCACAAAGGGTCGTTGCAGTTTTTTGAGAGCCATTGGTTTCATTTTTGCACATTGCACGGCAATGCACATCGTGAAGTCATGTAAGGGCAACCCTTATTCGCATGGAACAAACAGCGAACTGCCGGCTTTGCAGCGGTAAAGCAGGATGGCAAGTGACGTACGTTATTTCCCGAATTTTCAACAAGCCATGATGAGACTACGATGCTGAAATCATGAATGCATCTTTTCCTACACCTCTGACCACTCGGCGTCTGGGAGCGGATCAGGATCTTACCGCTGTAGATCATCCGGTTTTTCATACGGGACAACGCTTGCTGATTCCCGTGAAGAAAGGAAGCGATGCCCGACGAGCCATTAGTTATGCCATTCGTCGGCGTGCCGAAGGTTGTGATGTTTCGGTTTGCCTGCTGCATGTCGAGGAGCAGTTTGACGAAAAGGGTATGAGAAATTTCTGGTTGTGGCAAAGCCCGTTAGGTAAAACACGGCAACGCAAGATTTTTACAACCGCCATGGGGATGTTGTCGGGGGTGGATATCGAAGTGGCTGCGTATGTCAGATATGGTGCAGTGGTATTTACCATACTGGATGCAGCCGAGGAACTGGATTGTCATGAAATTGTCATTCCGGCGCCTCCTGCTGGAGTATTGCGCTGGCTGTCGCGCAACGTGGTGACGGCTCTACTGACGCGACAGCGTTCTGTTCAGGTCGTTTTGGCACGACAGGATGGTACGGCGATTTTGTTGTGATGGTTGTCAAGGTTGTTCTTGTGTTTTGTAGCGAGGAGCTTGGGGCGGTGCTGGGGCTACCCTCACCGCACGTTTTTTGATGCCGTGTGACTTGCTGTAGGATTTAACGAATGGAGATCCATGCATGAATGTTGGACTGATTGGTTTTGGCAAAACGGGTCGCGCTGTGGCGGGCGTTCTGCTGGAATCAAAAAACATTCACCTTAAATGGATATTGCGAAAATCGGCGAATCTGGAGCATCGTTCGGCAGCGGAGTTTCTCGATCAGGGAGGGCAGGGAGAGGGGCTCATTCTTTCGGCAGAAAATACCACGGCAGGTGAGTTGTTTGATGCGCATCCGGTGGATGCCATTGTGGATTTTTCTTCACCGGAGGGCATCATTTTTTATGGCGCAGAAGCCGCACGGCGCAATATCGCCATTGTGACGGCTGTTTCACAATACCCACAGGAAATCATTCATGCACTTGAAAAACTGGCGCGAAGAACGCGCGTGGTGCATTCACCCAACATCACGCTGGGCATTAACTTTCTCATGATTGCTGCCAGGGTATTGAAAAATATCGCGCCCCAGACAGATATAGAAATCATCGAGGAGCATTTCAGGAGCAAACCAGAAATTTCAGGTACGGCACGAATCATTGCCCGCCATCTGGAGATCGAGGATGAATCCATCAAGTCTGTACGGGCGGGTAGCATCATTGGCACCCATGAAATCCTGTTTGGTTTGCCTAATCAAACGGTACGGTTAAAGCATGAATCCATATCACGCGAAGCCTTTGGCAATGGCATCCTGTTTGCGCTGGAAAATCTGCCTCGGCGCAGAACGGGCTTGTACACGATGGAAGATTTGCTGACCCCTTATTTTCAGAGGGGAACCGCTGGGTCTGCACATAAGCCTTGGTGGAAGCTGTGGTGAGTGGTGCTAGCGATTATTTCATCCTCTGTGAGTGGCAGTGTGGAGACGGCTACCATGTACGTTAGATAGACTATCGCTGCTGCGCTGTGATTTCGCCTTACATCTCATCTCAATCTACAGCGCGTGCTTACCGTTGGTATTCATGCAGAGTTTTCTGAATGGAGTTTTATTGACGGACAAGTTGAGAGACATCCCGTACCGCGCCGCTGTCTGCGCAGGTTGTCGTGGCAGCATAGACCTGGAGTGCGGCGGAGACATGGCGTTCGCGCTGGATGGGTTTCCACGCGGCAGCGCCCCTGTCTTCCATTTTTTTGCGACGCAGGGTGAGTTCGGCATCGCTGATTGCGAGATGGATGCTTCGTGCCGGAATGTCGATGTCGATACGGTCACCGTTTTCAATCAGGGCAATCGCGCCTCCCGCAGCCGCTTCGGGCGAGGCATGGCCGATCGATAAGCCCGATGTGCCTCCCGAGAAGCGACCATCGGTGAGCAGCGCACATACGGCACCTAGATGTTTGGATTTGAGGTAGGACGTAGGGTAGAGCATTTCCTGCATACCGGGGCCGCCTTTGGGGCCTTCATAGCGGATGATGACGACATCGCCCGCTTTGACTTCATCGCCGAGGATGCCCGCCACTGCGTCTTCCTGGCTCTCGTAAACACGAGCCGTCCCCGTGAATTTCCAGATGCTTTCATCCACACCGGCGGTTTTGACGATGCAGCCTTTTTCGGCAATATTGCCAAACAGCACGGCCAGTCCGCCTTCTTTTGTGTAGGCATTGGCAATGTCGCGGATGCAGCCGTGGCTGCGATCGAGATCGAGTTCGTTGTAGCGGCGATCCTGTGAAAACGCGGTTTGTGTCGGGATGCCTCCTGGGGCAGCACGATAGAAATCGAACACGCTGGTGTCATGGGCACGCAATACATCATAGGTTTGCAGGGCTTCGGCAAGCGTTTTGGTATAGACCGTTGGAAGCTGGGTGTGCAGTAGCCCCCCTCGATCCAGTTCGCCGAGAATCGCCATGATGCCACCCGCACGGTGGACATCTTCCATGTGGTAATCCTGCGTGGCCGGTGCAACCTTGGCGATACAAGGGACGCGACGCGAAATGCGGTCGATATCTTTCATGGTGAAATTGACTTCGGCTTCACGGGCAGCGGCAAGGAGATGCAGCACCGTGTTGCTGGAGCCTCCCATCGCTACATCCAGACTCATGGCATTTTCAAAGGCTTCAAAGCTGGCGATGGATCGTGGCAATACGCTGGCATCTTCCTGTTGGTAATAACGCTGACACAGATCGACGATGACGCGACCGGCTTTGAGGAAGAGTTGCTTGCGATCGGCGTGGGTGGCGAGAAGCGAACCATTGCCGGGGAGTGATAGCCCCAGTGCTTCGGTAAGACAGTTCATCGAGTTGGCGGTAAACATGCCCGAACAGGAACCGCAGGTCGGACAGGCGGATCGTTCGAAATTGTTGACTTCTTCGTCGCTCACGCTGTCGTCGGCGGCGTTGATCATGGCATCAATGAGATCGACAGCAATGGTCTTGCCGTGCCATGTGACCTTTCCGGCTTCCATGGGCCCACCCGAAACAAAGATGGTTGGAATGTTGAGGCGCATCGCTGCCATCAACATGCCCGGCGTGATTTTGTCGCAATTGGAAATACACACCATGGCATCGGCACAATGGGCGTTCACCATGTATTCCACCGAATCGGCAATGAGTTCGCGTGAGGGAAGTGAATAGAGCATCCCGGCATGTCCCATGGCGATGCCATCATCCACGGCGATGGTGTTGAATTCCTTGGCGATGCCGCCCGCAGCTTCAATCTCACGGGCAACCAGTTGCCCCATGTCTTTGAGGTGCACATGACCAGGGACGAACTGGGTAAAGGAATTCACCACGGCAATGATGGGCTTGCCGAAATCACCTTCCTTGACACCGGTCGCACGCCACAAGGCGCGTGCACCAGCCATGTTGCGGCCGTGGGTGGAAGTGCGGGAACGGTAGGCGGGCATGAGATTCTCCTAAAAACGGAATGTGAGGTTGCGGTGCTCGGTTAGTGTGAAATACAAAAATCAGAGTCGGGTTGAAGGTTCGAGCGTAGCGAGCTAATCAGTAGCCGCCCCTTGAGGGGCGGATGGGTGGGGTGGGCGTATCGGGTAACGATTATTTCATCCTCTGTGGGTGGAGATTGCTACCATGATCGTTAGAATGGCGATTTTAGCGTAAGCGACCGACCTTCATGCTTGTTCATCCTCAGTTTGATCCCATCGCCATCAAGATCGGCCCCCTTGCGATGCATTGGTATGGCCTGATGTATCTGGTGGCTTTCCTTTCTTTTCTCTTCCTCGGTACTTGGCGCGCCAAACGTCAGCCCGCCTTGGGTTTTTCTTCACAAGATGTCGATGACATGCTGTTTTATGGCGTGTTTGGCGTGATTCTCGGTGGGCGGCTGGGACAGGTTCTGTTTTATGAACCGGCTTATTTCATGGCGCATCCCTCGGAGATCATGGCAATCTGGAAGGGTGGCATGAGTTTTCACGGGGGCTTTCTCGGCGTGTTCTTTGCCATGTGGCTGTTTTCGTGGCGCAAGAAAATGTCTTTGATGCATGTGAATGATTTCGTTGTTCCCCTTGTGCCGCTAGGCTTGGCCGCCGGGCGTATTGGTAACTTCATCAATGGCGAATTGTGGGGGCGAGCGGCCGATCCCTCCTTACCTTGGGCGATGATTTTCCCGCAGGTTGATACCGTAGCACGTCATCCCTCGCAGCTTTATCAGGCGGGGCTGGAAGGCGTATTGTTGTTTTTCATCGTCTGGTGGTATGCCAGCAAGCCGCGCAAGGAAGGGGCTATCTCCGGTGTATTCATGGTGGGCTATGGCATTTTCAGAACGCTCGGTGAGTTTTTTCGTGAGCCGGATACAGGCATCTTTGGTCACAGCTATGTGATGAGCATGGGGCAATGGCTGAGTTTGCCCATGATACTGATCGGTCTTTATTTAATTTTTCGCAGGAGTAAGCAAGCATGAGTGATTCCCTTCAACGTCCCTTCAAAATTCTGGGCATTCAGCAGATCGCGGTGGGAGGGCCATCCAAAGATCGTCTTCGTCGCTTGTGGGTCGATATGTTCGGTCTGACGGTTACGGGGAACTTCGTCAGCGAAAAAGAAAATGTGGATGAAGACATTACCGCATTAGGAAGTGGCCCCTTCAAGGTCGAGGTGGATCTCATGCAGCCGCTGGATGCGGCCAAAAAGCCCGCTGTTCATGAGCCGCCCTTGAATCATGTGGGACTGTGGGTGGATAAGCTGCCAGTGGCGGTGGAATGGCTCACAGCACAAGGTGTGCGCTTTGCGCCGGGCGGTATTCGCAAGGGTGCTGCCGGATATGACATTACCTTTCTGCACCCCAAGGCCAACGAGCAATTTCCGATTGCGGGTGAAGGGGTGCTCATTGAATTGGTACAGGCTCCACCCGAAGTTATCGCGGCCTTTGCCCGAAATTGACATAAAGCACAGCCTGCCGTGTGTCTCCTTCCAGTGGGTGGAGGTGACGATGCGCCTGGTCTGGCAAGCGGTACGCCGAATCTGAGCTGAATCTGCCTTTGGACGAGCACGCCTTGTGCTCGTTCTTGTTTGGATCGTTGCGGAACACCTTATTGACGTGGCGTGCCAGCGCTTGGGCACCGTTCCCCCGATTTTCATCGAAAGAACCGACTCCGCTTATGTGCGGTGCTGGCGGTGGCTTAGTCGTGTCTTTCATCAAAAAATCAAGTAAACATGCGGATATTTGATGGATTGCCATCTTTTTTGCATGGATTGTCGTTTGCGCCGGAATGACTTGAGGGTGATGCGTATACGGCGGCTGACTGGCGCGGTAAAAAACAGGACAAGCGGTCATGCTTTTTTTAGCTTGTTGATATATTTAATCTGTGAAATATTATGTTGTAAAAATGATTTGCCATTCCTTGTGAATGCGGCCTGGAGGCTAACGGCATGACATCATCGGCAGCCCATGAATCTGAGGAAGCGCTCTCCCCTCGTGTCATTTCGTGGGTGGCGCGGGTGCTGGGGCTAACCCTAGCCTGTTTCACGCTCGAATTTTTCAGTTTTACACAGGCACTCTCTTCCGGATTGGTGTCCTGTGTGATTTTTCTTGCCGAAGGCGTTGCGCTGGCGGGGGTCATCCTCTGGGGCAGAAGGGTCTGGCCAGGAGCTTTCCTGGGACAGATGCTGGTCATCGTCATGAGTGGTCTGACCTGGCCATTGGCCTTGGGGATGGCTGCCATCAACACCACCGAGGTTTTGATCGGAGCTTGGCTGTTTCATCGGCTAGGCATTCGCACGGCCTATGATCGGCTGGTGGATGTTGGCCGACTGATGGGGTTGATCTTTTTTGTCTTGCTGCCTTGCAGCATCACGTTGGAAGTGCTGCTGTACTGGCAGACCGGAGTAGTTTCTATCGAGCGTTTGCAAGCGGTCTGGTTTTCACAATGGTTGGGTAATGGTCTGGGGTTGGCTCTGATGACCCCTTTCATCCTGTCATGGTGGCCATTTCGGTTCGAGGTGCTCGCTTTTCGTGGGGGCTTCCAGAGATTGCAATGGTCGCAATGGTCGAGTTTGCCTGCGTTGTCGAGGAAACTCTGGCCGGTGCTGTGTTTTGTCATTGTCATCCTTGTGCTCTCAGGGCGTGTGCATGTGCTGGATGCCTATCTGGGGTTTGCAATGCTTGCGCCACTGATGGTGTTGCTAGCGGCCTATTATGGGATGCGCGTCACGACGGCATTCACGCTCGCGATGGTGTTTGCCTTGCAGTGGGGCTCGTGGATGAGCCTTGGGGCATTCGGCCTTCAGGGGCAAAACTTTTTGGGGTTTGATCTGCTGTTCCTGAGTTTGGCACTGACAGGGCAATTCGTGAGTGCGCTGATTGCGGAATGCAAGACCATTGAAGTTCGTCTGGATGACCGGCACCGTCAGCTCAGTGAAGCGCAACGTATTGCCAATCTGGGAAGCTGGACGCTGACCTTTCCTCAAAAACGTCTTGAATGGTCGGACGAAATCTATCGCATGCTGGAACTTGATTCGGGGCGGGTCAGCCCGAATGAATCCCTGTTTCTGGAACGGGTTCATCCGGATGACCGGTCGTTGATCAAGGAAACCTATGCCCAGGCGATTGCACGGAATCTGCCGTATGAATGCACGCATCGGCTGGTGTTTCCGGATGGTCGCGTGAAACATGTCCGTGCACGGGGAGAGTTCCGACGTAATGCTTCGGGTCGCCTGATTGAGTATTACGGCACGCTGTTGGATGTGACGCCGATGGTTCATTTTGAAGAGCGATTGACGCTGTATGCGCGGATCTTCAGTCAGACGGGTGAAGCTATCATCGTAACCGACCGGGATGTCAATATCATCGAAGTCAATTCGGCGTTTACGCAGATTAGCGGTTATACGCTGGACGAGGTTCGCGGAAAAAATCCGAGCATCCTGGCTTCGGGGCGAACGCCCGAGACGACTTATCGCGACATGTGGCAATCGCTCCAGGAGCGGGGCATATGGAGTGGTGAGTTGTGGGACAAGCGCAAGAACGGCGAGGTCTATCCGAAGTGGGCTTCGTTGGCAGTTCTTCGTGACCAATATGGTGAAATCATCAACTATTACGCCACATTTTCAGATATCAGCGAACGCAAGGCGGCGGAGGAGCGGGTGGCGCAAATCGCGTATCACGATACTTTGACGGGGCTGCTCAACCGATTCAGTCTGGATCAGCGTTTGCAGCAGGTGCTGGAGACTGCTTGCCGGAACTCAGGAAGGCTGGCACTCATGTTTCTGGACATGAATCGCTTCAAACAGGTCAATGATAGCCTGGGGCATCATGTGGGCGATCTGCTGCTCATCGAGGTTGCGCGCCGATTATTGAACTGTGTTCGTGCGAGCGATATCGTGGCACGTCTCGGGGGGGATGAGTTCGTTGTCGTTCTGACAGCGTTACCGGATGTGCGGTCTGCCGTGACCGTGGCCGAAAAAATCGTTGAATGTCTGGGTCAGCCGTATCTTCTTGAAGGAATCACAGTTGAATCGAGTACGAGCATTGGAATCAGCCTTTATCCCCAGAACGACGTGACTGCCGCTGGATTACTTCATCAGGCAGACGTCGCCATGTATCATGCCAAGCATTCGGGTCTGGGACAATATCGCTTCTATCAGCAGGGGATGACCGCCCAAGGCTGAAAGAAGGATGCTCTGAGGGATACGAGCCAGAGGCCGGATTGTCCAGGCAGTAAGACTACACCATCTCACTTCGTCATTATGAAAAATACCGTGTCCTCTGGGTTCATGATTCTTCATGGCAATCGTCCTGAGTTGTTGCGGGAGCTACTGGTTCACTGGTATCGGCAGCATCCACTGGCACCCCTCGAAGACGAAGTCATCCTGGTGCAGAGCAATGGCATGGCGCAATGGCTCAAGCTGGCGCTGGCGCAGGGCGGAACAGGGTGTTCAGATGTCGGCTTGGGCATTGCCGCAGCATTTGATTTGCAATTACCCGCACGCTTTTCATGGAACATCTATCGAAGCCTGCTCGGACACGAGGCAGTGCCCGAGCTTTCTCCTTTCGATAAATCGCCCTTGCTTTGGCGTTTGATGCGACTTTTGCCTGCGTTATTGAAAGAGCCGGTCTATGCCTCACTGGCGGGCTTTCTGGCCGATGACAGCGGGATGCGAAAACGCTATCAGCTTGCGCAAAAAATTGCAGATTTGTTCGATCAATATCAGGTTTATCGCGCAGACTGGCTCGAAGTGTGGGCGGCGGGGAGGAATGAATTGCCCCATCAACAATGGGCTTCATTGTCATCATCATTGGCATTGGAGGAGGCACAGCTTTGGCAGCCTGATTTATGGCGCAGGCTCATTGAGGATATCCGTCAGACAGAAAATGATGCAGCCAGCAAAACGAGCCGTGCTTTCCTGCATCAGCAGTTCCTGCAGAAAGCCACAACCTGTACTGCGCGTCCCGAAGGCTGGCCGAGGCGGGTCACGGTGTTTGGTATCTCGTCACTTCCCCGTCAGTTTCTCGATGTATTGCAGGCATTGTCACGACATACGCAAGTCATGCTTTGTGTGCACAATCCTTGTGAGCTTTATTGGGCGGATGCTCAGGGTGAGCGTGAACAGTCGATGCGTGCTCACTGGCAGAAGCGACAAGCAATGGCTTCGCCGTCAAAACAACATTCAATGCGTGCGCCTGATGCCCATCCTCTGCTGGCTTCATGGGGGCGGCAAGGACGGGATTACATCACCTTGCTCGACGAGATGGATACGCCGGAACAGTATCACGCCATGTTTCTTCAGGCAGGGCAAAAGATCGATTTATGGGAAAGCCCCTTGGAGAACCTCAGCGTCGCTCATCCGGGGTTGCTGCACTGGTTACAGGACGATATTTTTCAGCTCAGAACGGTGCAGGAATCGCGGGAACGCTGGAAGCCCGCAGACGATGGACAGGATGCCACGCTGCGATTTCATGTGGTGCATAGCCCGCAACGTGAGCTTGAAGTGTTGCATGATTGTTTGCTGGATGCTTTTGAGCGGGATGCGACGCTACAGCCGCGTGATGTCATCATCATGGTTCCGGATATTCAGCACTACGCTCCGCATATCGAGGCTGTTTTTGGTCATCTGGGCCGCGAGGATGCACGTCATATTCCTTATTCGATGACGGACTTGGGTGTGCGCTACCAAGCGCCCATGGTGTTTGCACTGGCGTTTCTTCTGGGCGTTCCAGAGGCGCGGATAACGGTTAGCGAATTGTTCGATCTTCTCGATGTGCCTGCGGTCAGGGCACGTTTCGCGATAGAGGAGCAGGATCTGCCGATACTCCGACAATGGGTACAGCAAACGCATATCCGCTGGGGGTTGGATAAAGCCCATCGGGAACGCGTTCTTGGGCAGGAACAATGTGAAGATCAGAATACCTGGCAGCACGGCCTGAGACAGATGTTGTTAGGGTATGCGGTGGGTGACAAGACAGACCATCAGGGTTCATGGCATGACATCGAACCCTATGGCGAAGTGGCGGGTTTGTCGGCAGTCTTGGCAGGCCGCCTTGCACGGCTGATGGAAGAGCTGGAGCGTTTGTCGCGTGATCTGGAACAGCCTGCAACGCCGGAAATATGGGGGCAGCGACTCCACGCTTTGCTGGCTGATTTCTTTGATTGCCAAACGCCGGAGGATGAGGTGCTGCTTCAGCAGATGAGTCACAGTCTTGTGGCGTGGCTGAAGGATTGTGCGCAGGCAGGCTTACAGGAGGACTTGCCACTGGAGGTCGTGCGCGACCATTGGCTATCGCAGGTCGATCAACCGAATCTGGGGCAGCGTTTCATGGTGGGACGTGTCACCTTTGCCACGCTCATGCCCATGCGTGCCATTCCTTATCGATGGATTGGTTTGCTGGGCATGAATGATGGCGATTATCCCCGCTCACATCCGCCGCTGGATTTCGACCTGATGGCGAAGCACGTTCGTCCAGGTGATCGTTCGCGTCGGGAGGATGACCGCTACCTGTTTCTGGAAGCCCTGTTATCAGCGCGTGAACACCTGCATATCAGTTGGGTTGGACGCAGCATCATTGACAATGCCGAGCGTCCTCCCTCTGTACTGGTCAGCCAGTTGCGCGATCACATCGTGAGGTGCTGGCCTGAACAACATGCTTTGCAAGGAACCTCGATACTCGCTGCTTTGACGGTTGAGCATCGTTTGCAACCGTTTAGTCCTGCGTATTTTCAAACCTCGCTCGACTCACGGTTGTATACCTATGCACATGAATGGGTGCCTCGTGCGCCGAACCCCAATAGCCTGCCAACAGATTCTTTGCCTTTTCCTGTGCTGGCTGCGCCCATCACGCTGGATCAACTATCGAAATTTCTGAAAAATCCGGTGCGGACTTTTTTTCAGGAAAGGCTGGGCGTTCATTATGAGCGTGCTGAGTTGGCGAGTACAGATCAAGAGCCCTTCAAGTTGGATAGATTGGACTCCTGGAGTGTTCAGGATCAACTCATTACCGGTTGGCTCAACGCGATAAAAGAAGATGAAGCGTTAGACGAGACAGCGGAGAGCGCGCTGATTGAACGAGAAATAAATCGGTTTCAACGTCAGGGTGTTTTTCCCATCGGTGCCATGGGACAGCGACAGAAAACAGCTTTGCTTGAGCCTATGGAGCCGATGTTCAAGCTGTATCGAGAGGCGGTAAGCCAGTATCCCCAAGAGTATGACGATATTGATTTCGTTTATGAACACAAGGGCGAGGCAGCGGAGACCTTGCAGATACAGGGAACTTTGAATCAGATATGTGAGGGACAGGAGGGGCTTGCCTGTATCCAGCTGGTTTCGAGTACCTTGATCAAGAAAAATCACTATTGCAATGAAAAGTTGCTCCCGATGTGGGTGAGGCATCTGGCATTGCAGATAGCGATGGGCGCGTCGGATGAAAAAACTGCCAAGACGATACTCGTCAGCAAGAATGGAAAGATTGAATTTCCGCCGCTGCGTTTTGAGGATGCGCAAGGCTACTTCTCGGAGATCGTGAAGGCTTATCTCTCTGCCTTGTGTATGCCTCTGCCTTTGGAGCCCAAGACAGGCTTTGCCTTGCTTGAAAAAGAGGGACGGGGGGCGGCCTGCAGGATTTATGAAGGGGATGACTACAACGATGGAGAAATCCATCGCAATGACTATGTGTGTCGCGCTTATCCGGATTTCGCTTTGTTGGAGGACGCAGGGCTGAAGCATTGGAGCGAACGTGTGCTGGCTCCGATGCTGTCTCATCTTGGCAAGTCAAAAGATGCAAAGGATGCCTCATGAGCGTTAATAAGCAGATGACCAATGGGGCAGATATTTTGCCCATGGCACAAGATATTGCACTGACACTGCCTTTGCGAGGAAGCCATTTGATCGAAGCCAGTGCTGGAACGGGCAAGACCTTCACCATCGCATTGCTGTATGTTCGGCTGGTGTTGGGGCAGGGTGTGGAAAATCCGCAGCCCTTGATTCCTCCGGAAATTCTGGTCGTTACCTTTACCGAAGCTGCAACACGTGAGCTGCGCGATCGTATCCGGGTGCGTCTGGCCGAAGCGGCGCGGTATTTCAGTGACGAAACCTCAAGTACGGACAGTATTCCCGTGCAATTGAAGGCCTTGCGTGAGGGCTATCCGCAGGCAGACTGGCCCGATTGCGCGCATCGCTTGAAGCAGGCGGCCGAATGGATGGATGAAGCGGCGGTGTCGACGATTCATGCATGGTGTTATCGCATGTTGCGCGAACATGCTTTCGATAGCCTGAGTTTGTTTGATCAGACACTGGAAACTGACCAGAGTGAATGGCTGGCAGAAGCCGTGCGCGATTACTGGCGGATTTTTTATTATCCGATGAACATCGTGGAAGCGGAGTGGGTTGCCGCGTACTGGACTGATCCGCTTGAGCTTCAAAAACGTATCCAGCCTTTGCTCGGGGGTGTGGATGCCTTGCCACACGAGGAGAACCTGAGCGACGCGATAAGCACTGCACTGAAGGATAGACAGCAGACGCTGGCTGCGCTCAAAGCACCGTGGCTGAAATGGGTGGGTGAATTAAAGACAATTCTGGATCAGGCCGTGGCGCAGAAGCAGGTGAATGCCAGGAAGTTGCAGGCACGTATTTATAACCCTTGGCTAGAAGAGATTTCCCGTTGGGCTAATGATCCGGTGCTGGAAACACTCGATATCAAGATGGGATGGACGCGGCTGACGATTGACGGAATGAGGGATGCCTGGACCGCAGCAACTCCCTTGCCTGAGCATCCCGCTTTTGATGCCATTACCTCACTCAAATGTTCATTTGAAAATCTGCCCACGCCTGAAGTCGCCCTGCTGAGTCATGCCGCACACTGGATTACGGAGCGTTTCGAAACCGCCTGCAAACAGCGGGCAAGCATGGGCTTTGATGATCTTCTGACCACGCTGGATGCGGCATTGAAAGGGGGTAATGGGAAACGACTGGCACAGACGATTCGACAACAATTTCCGGTGGCATTGATCGATGAGTTTCAGGATACGGATCCCGTTCAATATGCCATTTTCAATCGCATCTATGAGCCTGCGGAAAATCGACAGGATAGCGCTTTGATCCTGATCGGCGATCCGAAGCAGGCGATTTATGGCTTTCGAGGTGCGGACATTTATACCTACCTTCAAGCGCGGCAGGTGATGGAGGGGCGACTTCATACGCTGGATGAAAATTTCCGTTCGACATCTGCGATGGTGGATGCAGTCAATCACTGTTTCTCGTATGCCGAATCTCGCACGGAAGGAAAAGGTGCTTTTCTTTTTAGAACAGATCAGGGCAATCCTGTGCCCTTTCATCCTGTTCGGGCGCGTGGCCGTTCGCAGGATTTTTGGATGGAAGGTGAGACGATTGCTGCCTTGATGCTGGCGGCACTGCCCCCTTTGCCGAAAGGGAAGCCAGTATCCAAAACGGATTATTTTGTGCGGATGGCAGCGCTCTGTGCCACTCGTATCGTGGGATGGCTCAATGCTGGAAGCCAGGGGAAGGCGGGCTTTGTTTCTAAAGACGATGAGAACAAACAGGGTGATAAAAACTCTTCATCATCCCAAGAGTTAAAGCCCTTGAAGCCCGGTGACATTGCTGTGCTGGTCAATGGCCGGAGCGAAGCGGCGTATATCCGGCAGGCATTGGCAAAGCGGGGGGTGCGATCGGTCTATCTTTCCGATCAGGAGAGTATTTTCTCAACAACCCAAGCGGTGGAAGTGCTTCAGTGGCTATTGGCGTGTGCTGCGCCGGATGATGGACGTTTGTTGCGTGCGGCACTGTCAACCGCCGCTCTGGGTTTGAGTTGGCATGAGCTGGAAGGTTTGCTGAATGACGAGGCGATCTGGGAGTCACGTGTCATTCAGTTCAAGTCGTATCGCGAGGTTTGGCGTATCCACGGTGTCTTGCCCATGTTGAGGCGCATCCTTTTTGATTTTGATTGTCCTCACCGTTTCCTGACTCAAGGGCTGGATGCCAATGGAAATACGGGAGAACGACGGCTGACGGATTTTCTGCATCTGGCGGAGCTGCTGCAACAGGCGAGTTTTACGCTGGAGGGCGAGCAGGCTTTGATACGTTTTCTTTCGGAGCAGATGACGCTTCCAGCAGGCGATGCCGAAAGGCGTCAACTCCGTCTCCGCCTTGAAAGCGATGCCGATCTCGTCCAGATCGTCACGATTCATAAATCGAAAGGACTGGAATATCCCTTGGTGTTTCTGCCCTTCATCTGTTCAGTTCGCACCGTGAAGAAAGAGGACGTTCCATTGAAATGGCATGATACCGACGGCCATCTCAAACTGGCTTTGAAGGGCGAGCCGGATATCTTGAAGTGTGCGGATGAGGAGAGGCTGGCAGAGGATGTACGCAAGCTCTATGTGGCATTGACCCGAGCACGCTATATGACCTGGATGGGGCTGGCACCTTTGAAAGAATGGGGGAGCAGCGCGATAGCCTCTCTGCTGGATACGCAGCCGACAATGGATCGCTATCAACAAGCCATCAATGCGTTTGTTGCAGGACGATCGAACTTGGACTTGGCCTTGGATTATTTTCAGGAAAATCAGGATCGTTTTTCCCCCGCCACGGAAAAGCGTTCTTCCGGGCAGGCAAGGCAGATGAAAAAAATCTTGCGTGAGCCTTGGTGGATTGGAAGTTATTCCGCCATTCTATATGAAGGTCATCATGCAGATCGTCAGGCGATGGCTGCCCT
Organism: uncultured Sterolibacterium sp.; assembly: GCA_964437515.1. Classification (GTDB taxonomy): domain Bacteria; phylum Pseudomonadota; class Gammaproteobacteria; order Burkholderiales; family Rhodocyclaceae; genus Sterolibacterium. The sequence goes on along the minus strand of CAYTHB010000020.1, from coordinate 24,364 downwards.
ATTACCGGAGTCGTCAGCACAGATCGGGAATATGCTGGAGGTACAGCAGGAAACTGAGCTCGATGGCAATTCAATGGCACCTTTCTTGCGTCGTTCGTACCCATCCCCATCTCATGAATTCACTGTGGGTATCCATGATTTTTACAAAGGGGCGCAAGCCGGAACATTTTTGCATGAACTGATGGAGGGGGCGGCACGCAAAGGATTTGCACCCGTACTGAAGTCCATCAAAGAAAGTGAAGCGTCACCTTGTTTCATTCGGGAAGCCTGTCATGCGTGGGGCTGGCCGCAATGGGAAAAAGCACTGACGGACTGGATGAAAAAAATGTTGTCGACTTCTTTGCCTTTAACAGGGATGGAGAAGACTGTGTGTTTTTCTGAGCTTGCCCTTGTGCGCCCAGAAATGGAGTTCTTGTTTGAGGCGCGACGTGTCAATCTGGGGCGGATGGATGACCTCGTGAAAAAAAGTACGCTGTCAGGACGTGAGCGTCCCGCGCTTTTACATGAGCAGCTCAACGGGATGCTCAAAGGCTATATCGATCTGATTTTTGAGTGCGATGGTCGCTACTACATTGCCGATTACAAATCGAACTGGCTGGGAGTTGACGATACCTTCTACACACGCGATGCCATGGAGGAAGCGATTTGTACACATCGCTATGATGTTCAATATGTGCTCTATCTGCTGGCACTGCACCGTTTATTGAAAGTACGGCTACCCGATTATGACTATGACACTCATGTTGGTGGAGCCTTGTATTTGTTCGTTCGAGGCATTGAGGCATCAACAGCCGGTGTGCATTTTGAGCGTCCTCCTGTGTCATTGATTCATGCACTTGATGCAATGTTCAGCGGATGTGCGATAGAGGGGGTGTCATGAAAGTGTCAAAGAATGCAGACGACATCATGGCACTGCTGGATCGCTGGGTGTTGATGGGCTGGATGCGCGAGCTGGATCGTGTTTTTGCATGTTTCTTGCAGGATGTTTCACCAGAGGCGGATCCTTTATCAATATTGCTGGCCGCGTTGACAAGTCGCCAGTTGGGAGAGGGTCACGTTTGTCTGGATCTGGAAGTTGTTGTTCAGGATCCCGATGCGGTGCTGGCTATTGCTTCCCATCGGGAGAAGCGGGTAGACGTTTCATCGGATACGATTCCCCGCAGAGGCGATTTCCTTGAGGCATCTCTTTCTGAAATCCTGAAATTCCTGGGTGCGTTGGATTTGCACAATATTGAAGATCGTTTGATCGCATCGAAGTGGATAGGACGGGGTGAGGGGAATGAGCCGCTGGTTCTGGACGGTCATCGTTTATATTTGCGACGTTATTGGCATTACGAGCATCAGATTGAACATGCGATACGACAGCGTATGGCGCGTAGTGATGAAATCGCACAAGGTATTCCTGAAACGCGCTGTCAGAAAATGCTGGAGGTTCTTTTCCAAAAACAGGATCCAGCAGTTCATGCGGACTGGCAAAAAATGGCCTGCGCCTTGGCAGCACGCAGTGCCTTTTGTGTGATTACGGGGGGGCCAGGAACCGGAAAGACCACCACGGTGGTGCGTCTGCTGGCGTTGTTGCAAGCACTTTCGTTTGAAGCAATGAAGGGCGAAAAAAACGCCCTGCGGATTGGCCTGGCCGCTCCGACGGGCAAGGCAGCCGCGCGATTAAGAACTTCCATTGCCCATGCCATTGATTTGCTGCCAGAGGATGCCTTGGGTCATCCCGGGTTGAAAAAATACATTCCAAATGAAGTAGTGACCTTGCATCGCTTGCTAGGAACGCGACCGGGTACACGCCAGTTTCGCCATGATGCCCATCATCCCTTGCTGATCGATGTGCTGGTCGTGGATGAAGCGTCGATGATTGATTTGGAAATGATGGCATCCGTGCTTCAGGCATTACCAGAACAGGCACGTCTGATATTGCTGGGCGACAAGGATCAACTGGCTTCTGTTGAAGCGGGCGCCGTGCTGGGTCGCTTATGTCATCGGGCAGCCACTGCACATTATCTTCCAGCAACCGTGCAGTGGCTGGAGCGCATGTGCCATACCGTGATTCATCCTGACTTGCAGGATGAATCAGGTACCGCATTGGATCAGCATGTGGTGATGCTGCGGGATAGTTTCCGGTTTGATCAGAAGAGCGGCATTGGGCGACTGGCTTTGGCCGTCAATGAAGGCAACGTGCCGCTCATGCGCCAGATAGGGACTCAGAACTACGCTGATCTCGCATGTATAAGCCTGAATGATCTGGAAGATGCGCGACTGGAATCCGTTCTGTTGGGAGGGGCAGAGGTTCATCCTGATAAGCCTTCTTCTGTTGGATTGAGCTCATATCTATTGCAGATCAAAAAGGATCGCCCGGCATTGGATGCACAGAGTGAGGCATTCGATACGTGGGCGCGTTCCGTGCTGGAGGCTCAGGCTAGGTTTCAGCTTTTGTGCGCCTTGCGAAATGGCCCTTATGGAGTTCGGGGTTTGAATGAACGCATAGAGCAGATTCTCAAACGAAAGGGTCTTGTTGCGCCCGATGAGGATCCTTTTGCCGAGAATTCATGGTACGAAGGTCGCCCCGTACTGGTGACGCGGAACGAATATGCGCTCGGTTTGATGAACGGCGATATCGGTGTCACCTTGTCAAAGCCGACGCGTCGTGAATCTCGGGGAGAGCTGAGATGGGAACGGCGGGTTGCGTTCCTGCGTAATGAGGGAGACGGCGTGCATTGGGTGCTGCCCAGTCGATTGACGGCGGTAGAGAGTGTTTATGCCTTGACCGTCCATAAGTCGCAGGGCTCAGAATTTGAACATTGCGTATTGCTATTGCCACCGGGCACTCATCCAGTGTTGACGCGTGAATTGATCTATACCGGCATTACGCGGGCTCGTCGCTTATTTACGCAGATTTGTGTGGATGAGGGGCGTAGCATGGAAGAAGCAGCGGGTCGGCAGATACGGAGGAGTGGTGGCTTGCATCCATGACGCTGCCAGGACATCACGAGTTCACGAAATGATACAAAATGAATTTTTTTATCAAAAAATTGTTTACAGATATTGACCTTGTTGCTAGGATTTAATCCAAATTATGCATAAACTGTCTAACGCAAGATTTTATAAGGATATTTTTCTTGCAGATTGACCTGTCAATTTTTAATCCCAGCGCGCGCCCCTTGATTGGCGTGGATATCAGTTCGTCGTCAATCAAGATGGTTGAGCTGGTGGATGAGGGCAAGGGCGTTCTACGTCTTGAGCGTTATGTCATCGAGCCCTTGCCGCGTGATGCGGTGGCGGATGGCAATATCGTCAATCTTGAACAGGTTGCCGAGAGTGTGAAGCGCGCATGGAAACGTCTGGGCTCTTCGACGCGTAATGTGGCGCTGGCTCTGCCATCCTCTGCGGTGATTACGAAAAAAATCATTTTGCCGGCGGGACTGCGTGAGCAGGAAATGGAAATACAGGTCGAGTCCGAGGCAAATCAGTACATTCCTTTTGCGTTGGAGGAAGTTAATCTGGACTTCCAAGTGATTGGCCCGGCACCCTCTAGTCAGGATGAGGTCGAGGTGTTGATCGCTGCTTCGCGCAAGGAGAAAGTCGAAGACCGAGTCGCGAGTGCCGAGGCAGCGGGTCTCAAGGCGCTTGTTGTGGATGTTGAATCCTACGCAGCACAGGCTGCGTTTGAACTGATAGAACGTCAGTTGCCGGGAGAGGGGCTTGACCTGCTGATTGCGCTCGTGGATGTGGGTGCCAATGTCATGACTGTGACCATGTTACGCAATGGCGTGCAGATCTATTCGCGGGAGCAGGCGTTTGGCGGATCTCAACTGACGCAAGAGATTATGCGGACGTATGGTATGAGTCATGAGGAAGCCGATACTGCAAAGCGTACGCATAGCTTGCCTGAGAACTATGAAGCCGATTTGTTGCGGCCATTCATGGATAACCTTGCACTGGAAATTTCTCGTTCATTGCAGATTTTCTTTACGTCGGGTCAGTCGCAATACACGCATGTGGATCAAATCATCCTGTCGGGTGGTTCTTCCGTCATCGATGGGCTGGATGTGGCGGTCAAGGAACGCACGAATATCAATACGCTAGTGGCCAATCCATTCCTCAATATGCGCTTGTCGTCGCGCATTCGCCCCAAGCAGCTACTTGCAGATGCCCCTTCGTTACTTGTTTCCTGTGGCTTGGCCATGCGGAGGTTTGATCAATGATCCGCATCAATCTTTTACCTCATCGTGCGGAAAAACGTGCGGCACGTCGGCAGCAGTTTTATGCCTTGCTGGGGCTGGTCGCTGCATTGGCTGGGGTGGTCTGGTTTCTGGGCTACAGCTTGATCAATGGCTACATCAACACACAGAACGAAAAAAACGCTTTTTTGACGGCGCAGATTGCACTGCTGGACAAGGATATCGAGGAGATCAAGCGTCTGAAGGAACAAACGGATGCCTTGCTTTCCCGCAAACGTATCATTGAATCCTTGCAGGCCAACCGTGCCGAGACGGTGCATTTGTTCAATGAGCTCGCACGACAAATTCCCGAAGGCGTTTATCTCAAGGAAATCAAGCAAGCGGGAGACAAAATCAACTTGACAGGGTACGCGCAAAGCAACTCTCGCGTATCTGCGTTGATGCGCAATCTTGATGCCTCCCCCTTGCTGGAAAGACCCGGCCTGATTGAAATACAGTTGGTGACGGTAGGGTCAAGACCGCTCAACCAATTTAATCTGGATGTCTTCTTTACTCGGCAAACCACAGAAGATGCCAAAAAGAAGAATCAGGGAGCCGAATCTGCTGCGAAGGATAAGCCATGAAGACCATGCCCTCGCTGCCTGCTGTTGATTTCAAGAAGCTGGCTGAAGAATTCAAAACGCTGGATCCCAAAGATCCGGGTCTATGGCCTCTGGCACCGCGTATTGTCATTTTGATTAGCATATTCCTGTTTTTGGTTGTTGCGGCTTGGTGGTTTGGCTGGAACCCTCAATTCGCTGAGCTTGAGACCAAGCGTCAGGAGGAAGCCAAGCTGAAGGAAGACTGGCTGGACAAGAAGAAGAGTGCAGCTAATCTGGAGGCGTACAAGAAGCAGCTCGCTGAGATTGATCGCTCCTTTGGTGCCTTGCTAAGACAGTTGCCCAACAAGGCTGAGATGGAATCCATGCTGGTGGATATCAATCAGTCGGGGGTCGGACGTGGGCTCAAGTTCGAGTTATTCAAGCCCGGTGCCGAAGGTGCCAAGGATTTTTATGCCGAACTGCCGATTACCATCAAGCTGGTTGGTAAATATCACGATCTGGGTGCATTTACGGGCGACGTGGCCAAGCTGTCGCGCATCGTGACGCTGAATGATATCGATGTGAGTGCTGTCAAGGATGACACGCTGTCCATGACCATGGTGGCCAAAACATTCCGTTATCTTGATGATGCCGAGGTTGCCAAGCAGAAGCGTGAAAAGGCAGCACAGAAAAAAGGCGGGGCAAAATGATGAGGCGAACTCTCACCGCGAGCTTGGGGTTGTTGGCTGCCTTGATCCTGACCGCATGCGCCACAGATGAGCATCAGGACATCAAGGCGTGGATGCAGGAGTCTTCCAAAGACATCAAGGGGCGTATCCCGCCCCTGCCAGAGATCAAGCCCTTTCCTATCGTTTCCTATGAAGGAGAGGATTTGATTGATCCCTTCAGTCCAAACAAGATTGTGTCTGATAGAAAACTATCCGCTGGACAGGGGGGATTGCAACCCGATTTGAATCGTTATCGCGAGCCTCTTGAGTCCTTCCCGTTGGAATCGCTCAAGATGGTGGGGGTACTGAAAGAGAAGGGCAGAATGCAGGCCATTATTCAGGCAGACAAGAATGTTTATACAGTACATGCAGGTAACTACATGGGGCAGAACTTCGGCATGATTACACGGATAAGCGATGCGGAAGTACAGCTTAGAGAACTGGTGCAAGACCCCAATAATGACTGGGTTGAACGAAGCACTTCGTTGCAACTGCAGGAACAGGAGACCCCGAAATGAAACCCTTTGTCAAAATGATGCGATGGCTGGGTGGCACGGCTCTTGGCTGTTGTTTGATTTGTGTGCCAGCAACCCTCATGGCTCAGCAAAGTGATGAGCCTGCCAATGCCGTTGCTCCGGAAACCCCTGCGCCTGCATCCAACAGCATCGAAAATTTGCAGGTCAATCAGTCAGAAGGCGTGACCATTCTCAAATTGATCATGAAGCAACCACTTGCTGCAAAGCCCGTGAGTTTCAGCATTGCCAATCCCGCTCGAATTGCTTTTGATTTTCCCGGAACCGCCAATAATCTGGGGCGAAATGCTCAGGCAGTCAATCAGGGCGATATTCGGAGTGTCAATGTAGTACAGGTGGGTGACAGAACACGATTGGTATTGAATCTGAGTCGAATGTCACCCTATGAGTCCCGAATTGAAGGTTCGGTGCTTTATGTGACCTTGACCAATGCAAAGCCATTGCCGGCGGCTTCTGTGATGAGTGCTGAAGCAGCTCAGTTTTCTGTCGTTCGACCACAAATGGCATCTCAGAGTATCCGGGATATCAGTTTCCGCCGTGGTAAATCCGGAGAGGCACGTATCATCGTCGATTTGTCAGATGCCAATGTTGGTATCGACTTGCAGAAACAGGGCAAGAATCTGCTGGTGACCTTCAAGAAAGCCAGTTTACCTGCAAGCCTCAATCGTCGTCTGGATGTCACTGATTTCGCCACACCTGTGACCAGCGTGAATACCCAGACATTGGGTGAGAATGTGCAGATGGCGATCACTCCTCATGGCTTGTGGGAGCACAACGCGTATCAGAGCGATAACCAGTTTGTTGTTGAAGTGCGTCCAGTGGTTGAAAATCCAAACCAGCTCGTCCAGGGGAGCAGCATGGGGGCGCATGGCGAGAAGTTGTCCCTCAACTTCCAGAATATCGAGGTGCGCGCTGTTTTGCAGGTGATTGCGGACTTCACGAATTTCAACATCATCACGAGCGATACGGTGACGGGTAATGTTACTTTGAGACTGAAGGATGTCCCTTGGGATCAGGCACTGGACATCATTCTGCAATCCAAGGGACTGGGTATGCGCAAGAATGGTAATGTCATCTGGATTGCACCTGACAAGGAAATCATCGATCGTGATGAATACCAGTCCCGTTCGCGGCAGGCTTCGAGCATTGCGGAGCCGATGCAGACGCAGTCTTTCAGTTTGAGCTATGCCAAAGCGGAGGATATCGTCAAACTGATTACAGGCGATCTCGTCAAGCGGCAGCAGGTCACCGATCAATCGGGTTCGGTCGCAGGGGTTTCGGGCGATGCACCGAAAATCAAGGGGGCCATTGCAGCAGCAGCGGAGCTGGGGAGCTATTTGTCACCATTTGGTGCGGTGACACTGGATGTGCGTACCAATCAGATTTTTGTGACGGATTATCCGCAGTATCTGGAGCGTATTCGCGCCCTGATAGGGCAGGTTGATAAGCCGGTCAAGCAAGTCTTGATTGAGGCGCGGATTGTCAGTGCAGAAGATAATTTTGGTCGTAGTCTAGGGGTTCGCTTGGGATATAACGACCTGAGTTCGACGGTTGCGGGTTTGGGTGTAGGAACCAAGATTCCAGGAACAAAATCGACTTACTCGACGTTGAGTGGCACGCTGGAAGGCGTCTTTACTCAGACGGGGCAAGACAAAGGGGGTGGTGCAGCATCGGGCTCTCCGGCCACTCTGACACAAAGCACCTTCGTCAATTTACCTGCGACAACACAAGGTGGCGTAGCTCCGAGTACCTTTGCCGTGAGCCTGTTCAAAACAGGGCTGGCTAGCTTCATCAATCTGGAGTTGCAGGCAGCTGAAACGGATGGTCGTGTCAAGAGTATTGCCAGCCCGCGCGTCGTGACGGCCAATGCACGTCAGGCTGAAATTCTTCAGGGGGTTGAGATTCCTTACACCACGCTGACGACGAATGGCCCGGTCACCAACTTCAAGAAAGCTGCACTGAAACTCAATGTAACGCCTCAAATCACCACCGATGGAACCGTGGTGCTGGATCTGGATGTTTCCAATGACGAGGTCGGTGCCATCTACGCCGATGGGGTGTCGATCAATACCAAGAGTATCAAGACCAAGGTGACGGTCGAAAATGGGGGCACGATTGTTCTGGGCGGGGTCTATCAACAAACCGATCTGGATACCACCAACAAGGTTCCTCTCTTGGGGGATCTACCGGTTGTCGGCAATCTGTTCAAGAGTAACTCCCGGACTCAGACACGCAAGGAGCTCTTGGTGTTCATCACGCCCAAGATTATCGATGAGCAGATACAGATCATGGGGAAGTAAAAGTAACGAGGGCTATCACGCGCAGCTCCTCGATAAGCATCGACCGTTGATGATGAAATTTGTAATGAAAGAGAAAACATGAGTACAGCCAGATTGAAGCACTATATGACCATCATAATGATGGTTTGCGTTTGTGGATGGCTTGCCGCCTGTTCCGGAGGCGGGGGGGCTTCTGGATCGGCAGGTGCCAGTACTGGAAGCTCGGGAGGGACAACCGGTGGTAGCGGAAGTACGACGCCTCAGGATGGAACGCTTGCATTGACGATGACAACGACCAAAGGTGGAACAACTTCCGTCAATTCAGTCACGGCGGGTACCTCGGTTTTTCTGAATGCAACGCTCAAGGATGCAAAAGGTGCAGCCGTGAGTGGTGCCGTCGTGACATTTACCGTGCCGAGTACCCTAGCGGTATTGACACCCTCGTTAGGAACTGCCCTGACGGACAGCAATGGTTTGGCATCAGTCCAGATGGATGTGGCCGGTGCCATGGTTGCCGGTGCGGGGGCAGCGACAGCTGCTGCTTCCTGGGGAGGGGGAAGTGCCTCTTATACGGTTACAAGCGCACCACTGGGATTTGCTGTCGGTAGCGCATCCGTGAGCTTTGGTGCGATCAGCATCAATCCATCGGTTATTTCTGCTTATGGCTCTGCAACGATCAGTGTCCCTGTTCTAGTGAATGGGAGTCCAGCCACGGTACCCATTTCCGTTGCATTTACTTCGGGTTGTACCGGGAGTGGGAAGTCCTCCCTGTCTTCACCCGTAACGACGGTCAATGGGGTAGCTACCACGACTTACAAAGATACCAACTCTTGTGCCAGCACCGATACGATTACTGCGTCTGTTCCGGGGACTTCGGCATTGGCAACGGGAAGTATCAATGTTTCTGTGCCTGTAGCCAACAACATTACCTTCAGTTCAGCCTCACCGAATGTTATCGGGATTACAGGAACTGGCTTGTCTACGAGTTCCGTTGTGAAATTCAAGGTCGTGGATGCCAATAATAATGGTGTGGCTGGTAAAGCAGTCAATTTCACCGTGACACCCCCGTTAGCGGCCGGAAGTGTGGCGCTCTCTTCTACAAATGGCAGCAGTGATGCCAATGGTGAAGTTAGCGTATCGCTGACGGCAGGTACAGTGCCGACCCCCGTCTGGGTGGTGGCAACATTGGCGGACAGCCCCTCCCTCAAAAGCCAATCGACCGCGCTCACTGTCACAACGGGGTTACCCACGCAGAATTTCTTTTCACTCAGTATTTCGACGCATAACATTGAAGGTTGGTCTTATGACGGAACACCCTCTACGATCACGATCATTGCTTCAGATCGTCTGGGTAACCCCGTACCTGATAATACTGCCATCAACTTTGTCACCGAGGGGGGGCAGATTCAAGGGGGTACCAATGGTCAGGCAACCTGTGCGACACAAGCGGGTGCTTGCAGCCTGACCTTGAAGAGTGCCAATTTCCGACCTGCCGATGGGCGTGTGACGATACTGGCCTATGCATTGGGTGAAAAGAGCTTTACTGATAAAAATGCCAACAACACATGGGATTCCGATGAGAGCTATTATGATCTGGGTGATCCCTTTATCGATGACAACGAAAGTGGTTCATGGGATAGCGGTGAGCAAAGCTGGTCTTATGCCTCGGGGACTCAGGCGTGTGGTGCTCACATCGATGGTGTGAATACCGTGTCGTCTTACCCCACCAATTATCTGGATGCTCCTGGCAAAGCCAGCACATGTAATGCTTCGATGTCAGGCTCCAGTATCCGTGCTTATGTTCGTCGTTTGGGTGTGTTGACGTTCTCGGGCTCTCAAGCCGTTGTGACACAAACGCCGTACAACATGAATTCCAGTTGCCGCCAATCATTTACTTTCCGTATGGCAGATGTCAATAACAACCCGATGCCCATGGGAACCGTGCTGTCGGCCGATAACGAAAACGTGTTGTTCATTGGCACATCTTCAGGCAAACCGATGAATGCCACCATCAAGATCAATGATGCCACTGTTCAGGATACCAATGCGGTGGGAGGAACCTGGCACAGCTTTACGGTCGACGGTGGCAATACGGATTGCCCAGGTCTGGATCCCCAGAAGTTCCCGGCGGGTACTTTTGATCTGCTGGTGACGACCCCGAAGGGCAATGTGACACGCGTTCCCTTTACCATCAACTGAATCATGTGGACGTGAGGTGACTCACGCCCGGGAAACGCCCGACAACGGCTGGATCATGCCGAGTGTCGGGCGTTTTGTTTTGTGCACTGTATCGTGCAATCCGCTAATGAATGGCTATTCGAAAGTTATATTTGTAGGCTATCATTATCAATACTTCATTATTGAACTGATTTCGTGAACCATGAACCTGTCTGATCTACTCCAACATCAGGATTATTCAACGGCTTCCTTACCCGAGTTCATCAATCACCTGATCAACCAGATTCCTCCCATTGAACGTGGCATTGCACAGCTCAAGCGCAAGCCGGATGATCATGTTCTGGTTGAGGATCTCGTTGCAGGGCTGCATGACATTGTTGAGCAGGCCTACGATTGCGAGATCGGTTTGGCAGCCATGATTGCCGCGCCGATCGAAACCATCTTGATGCGTGTGCAAACGGGAGAACTGCTTTTTTCGGAGCTTTACGGAGAACTGGTGTTGTTGGCACTGGATCGTCTTGAGTTGGCGGTAGAGGCCTTGCATGGTCAGCGCCCGCTGACACAGCTCAAATTGCCTGAGCTGATACAGGGGTTGCAGACACTTTCGACACATTCCCTGCATCAGTTTGATGAGCAGGCGATCGAGTTGATCGCCAAGATCACAGGTTTTCGACCCAAGGTGACGCTCAGCAATCCCAAGCCGCCTTCTTCTGCCATTGCGCGCAGCTCAGAACAGGTTGCAGCGGATCTATTGTTTTTCCGTTCGCTCAACAAACAATATGAAACACGTTCGAGTTTTTTCAAAGGGCGACGGCAACGCTTGTTGCATCTGGCACTGGATACCAATGAACGTGCGGGAAACCCCGTAGATCCTGTCCAGCTAGAGGCGGCTGTTTATATGCATGATGTCGGAATGATGTTTCTTCCAGAGTCTTTGTGGCTGAAAACAGGGCAACTCACGGAAGAAGAGCGTATGCAGATGCAGGTGCATCCTACCTTGTCGGCAGGTTTACTCGAACGGATGGATGGATGGTCGGGGGCTGCCGAGATGGTGGCGCAGCATCACGAAATGCCCGATGGGGCGGGCTATCCTCGCCATCTCACGTCAAATCAGATTTGTCCGGGTGCCAAATTATTGGCTATCGTGGATGCTTTTGAAGCCGTCATGCTCAAGCACAGCGATCGTGGGACATCACGTTCCATTCTGAGAGCGATTGCAGAAATCAATGCCTGCGACAGCCAGTTTGCCGCGGAATGGATTTCCCCCTTCAACGGGGTGATACGACGCATGCTGGAATCATGATGTTCTTCAGTTATTTCAATTTAATACTGACCCGTCGAGTGACTGCATGAATCTGGAAAACAAGCGGATACTCTTCCTTGATGACAATCCCGAGATGCGTAATTCCATGCGCATGCAATTGTCCGAATGTGGCTTGCGGTATTGCGTGCCTGTTCGCAATGTGAAGGAAGCCATCACCCGTCTGGCAGACGAAAAGTTTGATGTTGTGATCAGCGATTACAACCTGGGACAGGGGACGGATGGTCAGCAGCTTCTGGAACTCATGCGTCGCAAGCAGGTGCTGCCTTTATCAACGGCGTTCCTGATGGTGACGGGCGAATCGAATTATCAGCAGGTGTCGACGGCTGCCGAGTATTCTCCCGATGATTATCTGCTCAAGCCCTTTACCTCGGATGTACTGGCTGTTCGCTTGATGCGTGTTCTTGAGAAAAAGGAAGCGTTGAAATCCATTCATCAGCACATGGTACCCAAAGGGAATCGCTTGAAGGCATTGGAGGCTTGTAACGCGGCCTTGCAATCAGGAACGCGCTATCTTTCCGAAGTTCAGCGGCTCAAAGGCGAACTGCTTCTGGAGACGAACCAATATGATGAAGCTTTTGCCCTTTACGAAGAAATCCTGGCGCAGCGTATGACCCCTTGGGCGGTCGTCGGACGTGCTTTGGCGCTTAAGGCACTGAATCGTGATGAAGAGGCCATCGCTGCATTGAAGGATTCGCTGGAAGCCTATCCCAATTTTCTGGTGGCTTATGATGAGTTGGCAGAGTTGTTGGCCAAGACGGATAAGGTCGCAGCACAGGGAGTCGTTGAATCTGCATTGAAAGTGTCAGCATCCACGCAACGCCAACGTGAGCTGGGAACGCTGGCTTTGGAAAACAAGGATTACGCCCGTGCTGAAACGGCTTTGCGTATTGCTGTCGAGAAGGATAGAACCGGATTTTTCAAAAGTCAGGATGATTATGCCTTGCTCGCGAAAAGTTGCACCGAGCAGGAGAAATATCAGGAGGCACTGACCGCTGTCAAGGATATGGGGATGCATCTTTCCAATACCCTCGATCTGAAGGCGCGGCAAGCGGCGTTGGAGTGTCAGGTTCAAATGAAAGCGGGTAATCCGGAAGCGGCTCAGCAGGCACTGACACGCGCCAGTGAAATACAGCAGCAAGGGGGGCTGGATGCAAAGACTGCGCTTGAAGTTGCGCAATCCTGTTTTGTCATGGGGAAAGATGACGAAGCACGACAAATTCTTCAGACCGTCGCCGAAGATTATCAGGAAAACCCGGAGGTTCTAAGCCTTGCGCGTGCGGTATTCAAAACGGCAGGCCTTGAAAATGAAGGTGTCGAATTCCTGGATGCGGCAGGCAAACGCATGATTGCACTGAACAACGAAGCTGTGGCACTTGCTAAACGAGGAGAGCTGGATCAAGCCGTTGATATGCTGGCTCAGGCAGCAAGCCGCTTGCGTAACAACACTCAAGTAGCTATCAATGCGGCTCAGGCTATTTTGATGCGGATCTCGAAACAGGGTATGGATACTGAGCAACTGGCGCAAGCGCGAGGTTATATCGAGCAGGCAGCTGCCGCCAATCCGGAACATCCCAAGCTGGCTGCTGCCGTCGCTTTTTACAAGAAGATTGCTCCTGAAGGCGCACCTTTTCCCATGTTGAGATAACACGTAAGACAAATGGATAGCCTGGTTGCCACCGTCATTCATGATGCGAAGAACTCGCTGAATACATTGGGTGTGTGTTTGAGGCAGGCTCGTCGTGAACATGCTGCACAAACGAGTGGTATGGAAATCCCGGCCTTGCAGCAGGCCGAGGCATTGACAGAAAGTCTGACGGGGCAACTGGTCAAGTTACTGGCACTTTATCGGGCTGGCGAAGGTACATTGCACATGACCATTGAAGATCATCGACTGGATGATTTTGTGGCCGATACCATGAAAGAATTTACAGCGATGAATCCTGTGCATTCATCCATCTCAGTTACGACCATGGTGGCGGACAAGGTGATTGATGTCTGGGCGTTTGATGGCTATCTGGTGAAATTTGTATTGCTGGATGCTTTACGTAATGCACTGCGCCATGCGCGTCATCAAATTCACTTCAGTGTGTCACACGATGCCTGTGGCGGCCTTCGGTTCTCCATCGAGGATGATGGTTCGGGCTATCCGGATAGCTTTCTGGACTCAATGCAGAACGTCCCAATGAAGGCGGGCATGGATACTCACGGGAGTGGACTGGGTTTGAGCTTTGCCCGACTGATCGCCGAACGCCATCAAGCCCCCGGGGGACGGTGTGGTCGGTTGGAACTTGCCAACAAGAACGTGAACGGCGAAACGGGGGCGTGCTTTTCGCTATTGTTGCCGTGATGAAAAATTAACAGCCGTTTAGCGTGAAATACAAAAATCAGAGTCGGGTTGAAGCTACGAGCGTAGCGAGCCAATCAGTAGCCGCCCCTTGAGGGGCGGATGGGTGGGGTAGGCGTATTTGGTATCGGGTAACGATTATTTCATCCTCTGCGGGTGGAGATGGTCACCATGATCGTTAGTTCAATCCCAGCAACTCAACTTCAAAGAGCAGTGTTGCATTGGGGGGGATGACACCTCCCGCACCGCGTGGGCCATAGCCGAGATGCGGTGGGATGGTCAGTTTGCGCGTTCCGCCGATTTTCATGCCTGCAACACCCTCATCCCATCCAGCGATGACTTCGCGACCACCCAGATGAAACTGGAAAGGTTCGTTGCGATCCTTGCTTGAATCAAACTTGCGGCCATCCATCAACCAGCCGGTGTAATGTACTGTCACAATCTGGCCGTGTTGTGCTTCGATACCTTCGCCCACGATGACATCTTCAATGCCCAGGCCGCTTTCAGTCGTTGTCGTGCTTGTCTCGCTCATGATGAGTTTCTTCCAGAGAATTAAAGGGAGGATTATGCGACAGAGTACAGCAACATTTCTACCGTACTGAAAACAGGGCTATCTGGTGTTGGAATCATTGTGCAATGGAGACTCGCCCTGCGTTGCGTTCAGGATGAGCGATCGTAGATGAACGGGCAGATGGATTTCCGTTAGAGCAAAAGATTGACCGCGATCTGACATTTTGACCCATGTTTTGCGCAGGATGCCTTGCCATTTTTCAGCGTCGTATTCAGGGTGTGCGGCGACGAAATTAACCAAGTAATGTTCAAGAAAGACCAAGCTGGCCACATCTTCAAGCAATTGCGCTTCCGGATTGACCTTGATGCCCCGTTTGCCCACGATGGCTTTGACCTGGGCAATGGTATCGTCGTCATAGCCCACTTGATGCATCAACTCTCCGGTTACGTCGGCGTGGTACTTATATAAACGGGCTCGCCATTGTTTGTATCCCAAGGTCGTCATGGGGAAATCACTGCGTGGAATCATCCAGCGTTGGATATGCTGTGCTCGGACGCTGATATGCACGGCTTCGGAGGCTTCGGGTGAAAAGCGAGTCAGCATATTGGTCATGCGCTGGGCGTACAGGCTTTCCTTGGGCTGTTGCTGTCCTGTGGCGGTATCCAGCTCAAGATGGGGGTCCGAGGCATGGGATGCGTCAATCCGTTGTAGCAGGGCTGGGTAGTGAGTGGAGTAAGAGGCGTAAGAGCTGTGGTGTGTCATGAAAGGGATACGTGTTGTTTAATTTCGGCGTGGCGAAAGCAGGACACCAGATGGTCATTGACGAGTCCTACGGCTTGCATCAGAGAATAGCAGATGGTCGGGCCGACAAACCGAAAGCCTTGGTGTTTCAGGCTTTTTGAGAGTTTTTCGGCCAGCGGCGTGGATACGGGGACTTCAGCCAATGTGCGCCAATGATTGATCTTGGGACGACCGTCCACAAAATCCCAAAGAAAGCGATCAAAGGAGCCATGACGTTCCTGCACTGCAAGGAAGCTGCGGGCATTATTGATGGCGGCTGAAATTTTCAATCGATTGCGGATGATGCCGGCATCGGCAAGTAGTCGAGCCTCATCCTGCGCAGTAAATCGTGCCACTTGATGTGGATCAAAATAAGCAAATGCGGTGCGATAGTTTTCGCGCTTCCTGAGGATGGTCAGCCACGATAGTCCGGCTTGCGCACCTTCCAGAATGAGAAACTCGAAAAGCCGATGTTCATCATGTTGAGGCACGCCCCACTCATGATCGTGATAGTTGATATAAAGCGGATCAGGCTTCTGACGGCCGGCTTCACACCAGCCACAGCGTATGCGAGTGTGTGTGCTGTTGCCAGTATTCATGTCAGCGCCAATGTTCCACGTTTGAGTCCGGCATCATCGGGATGCGCCGAGATGGCGAAACCCAGACGGGAGGCGAGATGGATCATGCGCTGGTTGTCGACCAGAAAATCGCCATGCATGGTGTGTAAGTCAGGCTGTTTGTGGGCTGTTTCGATCAGGGTTTCCATCAAGCGTCGCGCGAGTCCTTCACCTTGCCAGTCATCGGCAACGACGATGGCGAATTCGCAAGATGTGTTGTCCGGGTTGATGGCGTAGCGTGCCACACCGATCTGAATTTCCTGGGTGCTCTCCTTTTCATGCACGGTGGCGATGAAGGCCATTTCACGGTCGTAATCAATTTGTGTGAGGCGAGCCAGTTGATTGGGGGAGAGCTCACGCAATGCGTTCATGAAACGAAAATGACGAGACTCTGGCGACAGGTTTTGTACAAAAGTCTGTTCGAGCGATGCGTCTTCAGGCTTGATGGGACGAATGCAAATTTGCTTGCCGCTGCGTGTTTGAAAAGTACTGATGAGTGCTGATGGATAAGGGTGTATCGCCATGTGCGCGTAAGGGGCGACATTCTGCGGGCGTGCCTGAATGACGATGTGGGCATCGGCAACGATCGCACCTTGTTCATCGATAATCAGGGGGTTGATCTCCAGCGTATGGATCCACGGCAATTCACAGGCCATTTCGGAAACATGCAGCAAAATTTCTTCGAGCGCATCGCGGCAAACTGCGGGTAAGGGCGGGTAGGCGACGAGATGGGGTTCCAGATGTGAGGCTGTCAGCATGTCATGGATCAATACTCCGTTGAGCGGTGGCAAGGCAACCCCACGTTGTTCATGGAATCGTCCTCGACTTGATCGGGTTTCAACAAGCCTTCTTCCCCCTGCGGCAATTGTGATGACGGGGCCGAACACGGTATCCTGAATGATCTGTATACGTAATTCACGACCATTGGGTTTGATCACCATGGGTTCGATGGCCATCCCGACCAAAGAGGCTTCAGGCTGATGGCGGAGCACATCGGCCTGAATGGCGAGGTAGGCTTCCTTGACGGCTGTCAGTGTGGTCAGATTGAGGCGAACACCACCGCAGAGTGACTTTTCGGTGATGTGTGGAGAGTCTACTTTCATGGCGACAGGCAATCCGATTTCTTCGGCCAGAACGATGGCTTCGGAGAGCGAGTGTGCACGCATCGTCGTCGCAATGGGAATGTGGAAGGCCGCCAGCAGTGCCTTGGATTCCATTTCACTCAAACGATGGCGACCTTCCGACAAAGCAGTTTCAATAAGCAGTTTTGCATTTTCAAGACGCGGTGGCGGAAGTCGTGTGGGGTGATGTGCATCCCCATTGTCGATGCTGGCCGCAGGGACTTGCTGTAATAGGGTCTGGTTGTGAAAGTAATGACTCAGATGCGAAAACAGATCGACGGCAGATTCGGGTGTTCTGAAGCAGGGAACCCCAGCCCCCTTGAATAATTGACGGGCTTCTGCCACCTGCGTTTCCCCCATCCAGCAGGCTACCAGTGGCTTGTCCGATTTTCGGGCAGCTTCGATCATCAGGCGTGCCGCTTGTGTGGCATCGCTTTTGGCATGAGGTGCGAGGATCGCAAGAATGCCATCGACATGCCGGTCGGATTGCAGAACTTCCAGCGTTGTCGCGTAATGTGTGGGGGTGGCTTCACCACCGATATCCAATGGATTGCGACGAGACCAGCCACGCGGCAATAGATCATCGAGTCGTGTGATGGTGTGAGATTCCAGACTCGCCAAGTTCAGATCGATGCTTTCTGCATGGTCTGCCGCCATGACGCCCAGCCCGCCCCCATTTGTCATGATGGCCAGACGATTCCCACGAGGACGAAAATGTGCCGACAGGGCTTGCGCTGTCGCGTACATTTGTCCCACGGTGAAAAGGCGAACGACGCCAACGCGACGAACAGCCGCATCAAAAATATCGTCATCACCAACGGCCACCTGCGTATGCGTCATGGCCGCCTGCTCGCCAGAGGGATAACGCCCCGTTTTGATTATCAACACAGGCTTGCAACGTGCTGCAGTACGAAGTGCGCTCATGAAACGACGCGCCTGACGTATGCCTTCAATGTATAAAAAAATGGTTCGTGTGTCGGGATCATTGACCAGATAATCCAGCGCTTCACCGAAATCGACATCACTGGATGTCCCGAGAGCAATGACACTGGAAAATCCGACATGATGCGCCTGAGCCCAATCCAGTACGGCGGCACATAAAGCTCCGGATTGCGAGATCAAGCCAATATGTCCTGCATGAATGCGGCTATGGGTGTAGGTCAGGTTGATGTTGGCTGAAGGGCGCGTATATCCGAGGCAATTGGGCCCGAGAACCCTGAGTCGATGACGGTGTGCGTGTTCCAGCAGGCGTCGTTCCAGCAAAGCGCCATGCGGTCCACTTTCTGAAAATCCGCTGGAGATGATCATGGCACTGCGTGTTCCTGCCTGACCACAGGCGTCAATCAGATCAGGGATGGTGCGCGCCGGTGTGCATAGCACGGCAAGATCTATTCGCTGGGGAACGTCCTCAATGTGCGCGTAGCAAGGCTGACCATAGAGCGTCTTGTGTTTCGGGTTGACGAAGAACAAACGTCCGCGATAGCCCATGTCCAGCATGTTACGCACCAATATCGAGCCAATCGATCCTTCCGTTTCTGAGGCACCGATCAGTGCGATGGAGCCTGGATCGAAGAGTGGCTTGAGATAATGCTGTTCGTGAAATTCGCGTGACATGTCGGAATGCAGAATGCAGAATGGCCGCATGGAAGTTTCATTGTAAGCGGAATGCTGCGATGTCGTTGTTTAGTTGTTGTGTGGTGAGTGTGAATGATGAATGACCAGAATCAATGTCCGCGTTGCGGAAATGAACGGGTGTGCGGGATGGAATCAAAAATGGATTTCTGCTGGTGTAGTGACATGCCAGTATTGCAGACGCATTCTGACGAATCCCCCGTGTGTTATTGCAAAAACTGCCTGGAGGAATTGCTGGCTTTGCAGTCGTCAAAAAAGACGCGTGAGTGACGTTTGAAAGCGCAAAAAATCTAGCTGTAGATGAAATCGCTCAGCGCCGTAGCAAGGGCAGCATCAAAATGGCATCGCGATTGCTCCACGAGAAAACACGAGAGGCGGCCTCTTTCCAGGGCAGCCAGCATTGGCTTCTGTGTTCAGTGGCATGAAGCGTGACCGGCGTTGCGTGGGGAACGCACAGGCTATACACATGCTCGTGGTTGTGCGTGACCCCTTCCGGATAGCGGTGTCGCCATTCCAGAAAAATTTCGTAGCGATTGATTGTTTTCCAGTCGTGAAGCTGACCGCTTGTCATGCGGATGCCGGTTTCTTCAAACACTTCGCGACATGCGGTGTGGCAAAGTGATTCGTCGTCTTCCTGACTGCCTGTGACGGATTGCCAGAAACCGGGATGCGCCGCACGTTCCAGCAATAGCACCTCAAGGTTGGGCGTATGGATGAGAACGAGAACGGAAACCGGTTTTTTTGTGCCGGGCATGGCGATGGAGCAATAGAACGAAACTAAATGGCAGGTAACGGTGTGATGTCGTCTGCATGAGCATCCGTCAAACACCAGAACGCGCTGCCCCGCGCACGCCACTCGTCGGCTGCGGCTGAAAATATTTGCAGCAGGGTGGTGAAATCGTCATGAGCACGGCTATGCGAACGCCCACTGTTTTCAAGGATGACCAGATAGCCTGCAGCAGGACGCCAGCCCAAGTCTCCCAGGTTGTCTGCCAAGGCATCCCAGTTATAGCCAAACCATTCGGGGATGGCCATGTCATGACCGATAATTTTGAGCAGACTTTCCTTGTCGCGAGCCCGGCTCAGGTCGATACGAAAAACCATGTAGGCACAGGCTTCTGCAGCACGGATGATTTCAGCAAGTGTTCCTGTTGGTAGCGAATAGACCCCTGCACGGAGGGTATCCGAGAGCAGCCCCTGAAAGTCCTGCTGATGTTCTGGAGAGGTGTGGGTCATGGGGTTACGGATTCGTATGGGTGCGGATGCGGCTGAAACTGCGATAGTGATCCGCCGTGTAATAGCGTTCTCCCGCCCCCCCACTGACGATGCGTCGCGCGCCGCGCGTGTGTGCGCCGGGCGTGGGGACGGTGTATTCGTGGTAGTAGCCACGCGCTTGTGGCGGCAGGATGCGTTCATAGTTGCCAAAGACGATGCCGTCACGCGGATAGGGAAAGGGGCCGCGACTGTCGATGAGGCGCAAGGTAACGCGCGCTTCGTGGGGTAAATCGGCAAGTTCGACCCAAGCAATGGGCGCAGCCACATGCGGCTGACGTGCTTGGGCGATGCCAGAGCACGTCAGGCTGGCTAGGCATACCAGCCAGAAAGCAAGTAGCAGGCGGCGCATCAGCCTTTATTAACCTCGATCTGCGCTTCCACTTTCTGACGCAAACGAATATGCAATTCGCGCAACTGCTTTTCATCAACATCCGACGGTGCATCGGTGAGCAGACATTGGGCACGTTGCGTCTTGGGGAAGGCGATGACATCACGGATTGACTCGGCACCGGCCATCATGGTGACGATACGATCCAGACCGAAGGCCAGCCCGCCGTGCGGTGGCGCGCCGTATTTGAGCGCGTCGAGGAGGAAGCCGAACTTGATTTGCGCTTCTTCGGCGTTGATGCCCAGCGCGCGGAACACTTTGCTCTGCACGGCTTCGCGGTGGATACGCACCGAGCCGCCGCCAATCTCCCAGCCGTTGAGGGCGAGGTCATAGGCCTTGGCGAGGCACGCGCCGGGATCGGTTTCCAGCAAGTCTTCGTGACCATCCTTGGGGGAAGTGAAGGGGTGGTGGCAGGCCGTCCAGCGTTTGTTTTCTTCGTCGTATTCGAACATCGGGAAATCGACCACCCACAGCGGCCGCCAGGCATCACCCGTCAGATAATTCTTTTCATGACCGAGCTTCACCCGCAACGCGCCGAGCGCGTCATTCACCACTTTGGCCTTGTCCGCACCGAAGAAAATCAGGTCGCCACTTTGCGCGCAGGTACGCTCGATGATGGTCTTCAACGCAGCTTCGTGCAGGTTCTTGACGATGGGCGATTGCAAGCCAGTTTCATTCGGTTGGCTCGCATCATTCACCTTGATGTAAGCCAGCCCCTTGGCACCGTAAATTTTGACGAAGTCGGTGTAAGCGTCGATTTCACCGCGCGTGAGCGCAGCACCTCCGGGAATACGCAGACCGGCCACACGGCCATTGGCATCATTGGCGGGGCCACTGAAGACCTTGAAGCCGACATCCTTGACCACATCGGTAAGCTCGGTGAGCTCCAGCGTCACGCGCAGATCGGGCTTGTCCGAACCATAACGACGCATGGCTTCGGCATAGGTGATGCGCGGGAAGGGACCGGGCAATTCAACGTCCAAAGCTTCGCGGAATACGGTGCAGATCATCTTTTCCATCATCGCGGTGATCTGTGCTTCACCCATGAAGGAAGTTTCAATATCAATTTGGGTGAATTCAGGCTGACGGTCAGCGCGCAGGTCTTCGTCACGGAAGCATTTGACGATCTGGTAGTAACGATCGTAACCCGCCACCATCAGCAACTGCTTGAACAGTTGCGGCGACTGCGGCAGGGCAAAGAACTGACCGGGATGCACGCGGGAAGGCACCAGATAATCGCGCGCACCTTCGGGTGTGGATTTGGTGAGCATCGGCGTTTCGATGTCGATGAAGCCATTGTCATCGAGGAAGCGACGGCAGGACATCGCCGTCTTGTAGCGCAGCATCAGGTTCTTCTGCATCTGCGGGCGACGCAGATCAATGACGCGATGGGTCAGGCGCACGTTCTCGGAGAGATTATCTTCATCGAGCTGGAAGGGGGGTGTGGCAGCAGCATTGAGGATTTCAATATCCTGACAAAGGATTTCGATTTCCCCTGAGGCGAGATTCGGATTTTCCGTGCCTGCCGGGCGACGGCGTACCTTGCCAGTAATTTTCAGTACATATTCGTTGCGTACTTCTTCGGCCAGTTTGAACATTTCCGGACGATCCGGATCGCAGACCACCTGTGCCAGACCTTCACGGTCGCGCAGGTCGATGAAAATAACTCCGCCATGATCGCGGCGACGATGGTTCCAGCCGCAAAGGGTAACGATCTGGTCGATATGGCTGGCGTTGACCTGGCCGCAGTAATGAGTGCGCATGATTCCTTGTTTCCGTAAAAATAAAATTATTCGTTCTGGGCACGCCCCATCAACTCACCTGGTGAGCGTGGCAGCATGGATGGAGTTGCCGGTGCGACCACCCCCATGGAGATGATGTATTTGAGGGCTTCATCGACGCTCATGTCGAGTTCAATGGTGTCGCTCTTTTTGACAAAGAAAAAGAAGCCATTGACCGGACTGGGCGTGGTCGGAATGAAAACACCTACATGTTCTTCATCAACAACTGTTGCAATACTGGCAGCGGGTGTGCTGGTGAGAAAAGCGACCGACCAGGCGTTGGGATGCGGATAGCGCACCAGCAATACTTTGCGAAAAGCCTCGCCACTGCCCGAAAACAGCGTGTCGCTGATTTGTTTGACGCTGTAATAAATCGACTTGACGACCGGAATACGTGTCAACACACCTTCCCAAAAAAGGATTAGCCGCTGACCGATGATGTTGGTGGCCACCAGCCCTGTAATGAAAACAACCAGCAGTGTGAGAATGGCACCGACCCCGGGGATGTAAAAGCCTATCAAGACTTCAGGGCGGATGGTCGGGGGCAGAAGCAGGAGCGACTGATCCATGATGTTGACGATCATCGCCAACACCCATGCCGTAATGGCAACGGGAATCCAGATTAGCAGACCGGTGATGAAGTATTTTTTGAGCAAGGCAGCTGCCGCTATCTGCAATGTGCAGTCAGGTTGTGAGTAAAAACAATCCGGTTAGCCGCAACCACAGGCACCCTGCCCACCCTGACAGGGCGGCGGTGCGGCAGGTGCGTCATCGGAGGAGGCTGTTGACGTCGCTGCATTTGATGCGCTGCTTCCTCCCTTGAAGTCAGTGGCATACCAGCCACTGCCTTTGAGTTGAAAGCCGGGTGCCGTGAGTTGTTTGCTGAAAGAATCTGCCTTGCAAGCCGGGCAGGTGGTGAGCAGAGGGTCGCTCATCTTCTGCAGAACGTCAGCCTCGTGGCCGCAGTTGCTGCAACGGTAGGCATAGATAGGCATGGGGTGCTCCGGAACAAAAGACGAAAATTATAACCGAAGCGGGTCGATTCCTTGCGGAGGGTCAGGTGTTCGGCAGCATCATCTGGCTCAAGGGTTTTCCCCAGAATAATGCGATCACACCGGCGGTGGCCAGATAAGGGCCAAAAGGAATCGGGGTGCTCCGGCCATGACGTGCAAACACGATCAGGCTGATGCCCACGATGGCTCCCACGACGGAGGAAAGCAGTATGGTCATGGGTAGCAACTGCCAGCCAAACCACGCACCAATGGCGGCCAAGAGTTTGAAATCTCCATACCCCATGCCTTCCTTGCCGGTTGCCAGCTTGAAGCCCCAATACACACTCCAAAGGGCGAGGTAGCCCGCCACAGCACCGATGACGGCACTTTTCAGATCGGTATAGATGCCCATTGTGTTGAGTATCAAGCCCAGCCACAGCAAGGGAAGCGTGATGTCGTCAGGCAGGAGTTGGGTATCGAAATCGATGAAGGTCAGTGCGATCATGGCCCAGAGAAACAGCAGTGCCCCGAAGGTGATCCAACTAAAGCCGAATGTCCATGCGGCATAAGCGGAAAGCAGGCCACACAAGGCTTCAATGAGCGGATAGCGGGGTGAAATGGGCATTTGGCAGCCCCGGCAACGTCCGCGCAGAAAAATCCAGCTGAGAACCGGGATGTTTTCCAGTGCAGAAATTGGATGAGCGCATTGGGGGCAGCGCGAGCGGGGGACGGCAATGTTGAAGCGTTCCTGCTCGGGAGGCGTTTCGCCACGGAGTTCGGCGCACTGGGCTTCCCATTCGCGCTGCATCATCAGCGGCAGGCGATAAATGACGACATTGAGAAAACTGCCCACCATGAGCCCTAGTAGCAGGCAGAGTCCGGTGAAATAGGGTGGTTGTACGAGAAGTTCTTGAGGGGGGATCATGGGAGAGAGGAGCGTTTGATGTGCAGGCGCAAATCGCGACGTTGAATCATGTGGGATGGGCGGAGTGTGTGGAGGAGATGGCTACCATGAACGTTAGCGTGAAATACAAAAATTAGAGTCGGGTTGAAGATGTGAGCGTAGCGAGCAAACTAGTAGCCGCCCCTTGAGGGGGCGTAGGCGGGGTTTCA
>CAYTHB010000019.1:0-43924 GCA_964437515.1 uncultured Sterolibacterium sp. | reverse complement strand
AAAAGAGGACATTACAGCTTGGCAGAAAGCGGACATTACAGGTTGGGGCTAACAGAAAAATCTGGCCTTGAACTCTGTTTTCAGCGTAGTCCCAACACATCCTGCATATCAAACAGCCCCGATGCCTTGCCCTGCATGAAGCGAGCCGCACGCAGCGAACCACTGGCATAAGGCATTCGACTGGCGGATTTGTGTGTAATTTCGATGCGCTCGCCCGTTCCGGCAAAAAGCACGGTGTGATCGCCCACGATATCGCCGCCGCGTACCGTGGCAAAACCAATCTGTGTGGCCGGACGCTCACCGGTATGTCCTTCGCGACCATAGACTGCGCATTCGGACAAGTCGCGTCCCAGCGCGGCCGCCACCACTTCACCCATGCGCAGTGCCGTTCCCGAAGGAGCATCCACCTTATGGCGATGATGCGCCTCAATCACTTCAATATCGTAACCTTCGTTGAGAATACGCGCTGCCACATCCAGCAGGCGAAATACTGCATTGACACCCACCGCCATATTCGGCGCAAACACCACCGGAATATCGCGTGCAGCTTCTTGTATCGTCTGTTTTCCCGCCGCATCGAAGCCCGTCGTACCGATCACCATATGCACGCCCAGACGACGGCAAATGGCAAGGTGATGCAGCGTCCCTTCCGGACGGGTGAAGTCAATCAGGCAATCCGCCTGTTTCAAGGCTGATTCAATGTCATCCGTAATCTTCGCCCCACAGGGCGTCCCGATCAACTCACCCGCATCCTTACCCAGCCAGGAGCTTCCCGATTGATCCAGGGCGGCGGCCAATACGGCATCTTCCGCTTGTGCGAGGGCTTCGATCAATGTACGTCCCATGCGCCCAGAAGCCCCGGCAATGGCGACGCGTATTTTGGATGATTTATTCATGATGACGGAATCAGCGAGATAAGAAAGAGAAAACGTTACGGTTGCGGTTTTGGTAGCGTCATCCCTGTTTCGACCTTCATACCGGTTTTCTCAAGCGGTTCAATCTCAACGACCCCTTGAGTGATCGATGTTTCCTTGCCCATCACATCACCCGCGATGCGCGACAGTTTTCCATCCGAGAAGAATATCGTGACACGTCGCTGCTGCGCCTCACCGTGTCCAGGTTGAAAACGATAAACATAGTCCCAGCGTTCGGCATGATAAGGATCAGAAATCAAGGGGGTGCCCAGAATAAAACGAACCTGATCCCGGGATTGCCCGGGCTTGAGCTGCGAAACCATTTCCTGCGTGATATGGTTACCCTGACGAATATCGATTCGATACGGTGTCAACAAGGAAGAAATTTCAGGCGTGCTGGAACAAGCCGTCAGCAGGACAAGGAATAAAGGCAAAAAAACACGATTCATGGGCAAATAAAGAGACAAAGGCAGAGAAAACAGGAATGAAGGATATATTATAAGCTGTTCGCCAACCCGCTGACATGAATTCCATGAACCATAGCAAAGACCTGAAAAGCACCGGGCTCAAAGTCACCGCACCCCGGCTCAAGATACTGGATCTCTTCCGAAAACATGATGCCGACAAAAACCGGCACATGACGGCAGAAGATGTTTATCGCCATTTACTCGCTGAAAACATTGATATCGGGCTTGCCACGGTTTACCGCGTTCTGACGCAATTTGAACAGGTCGGACTCCTTCAGCGTCATTACTTCGAATCCGGCAAAGCGGTTTTTGAATTGAATGAGGGGCATCATCACGATCATCTCGTTTGCCTGCAATGTGGCAAGGTCGAAGAGTTTCACGATGCCGAAATAGAGCGGCGCCAGAATGTGATTGCACAAGAACGTGGCTTTGAAATCAACGCCCATGCCCTGTATCTCTACGCAAACTGCTTGAAGACCGATTGCCCGGATCGAAAAAACTGATTTCGTAGTATCAACGTCTGGGTTGATCGCGCTTCAACTCAACCATCTTGGCGTATTTTGAAAAACTATTGGCACATCCGATCAGGATATGAATCAGGCCGGGTAACCCGTCAAGAAAACCGCGTTTGAAAATATAAAACTTCAGGAATCTAAAAAATGGCGAGAGCAGCAAATGTCCGATATGTGCCCTTCGTCCCTGATCGAATGCCGCTTTAGCGGCTAATGAGGTATAGCGATTCTGTTTGTTCAGGTAGGCTTCCAGACTATCCGCAGAATCATGCAGCAGATCGCCCTTCAAATCACCGATTGCAGCGTCTGCCAACACTTTTTCATGTACAGCATCCTCAGACCATCGTGCATGACGTCGATCAAATAGACGCAAGCTCCAATCTGGATAACCTTCGCCATGACGCAAATAGCGTCCCAGAAAGCGATTGCATCGTGCAAAGCGATATGCACGATACACATCATGTTCGGGACAGATCAATGCAGACTGAATCGACATCCGTAACGCATCACTAACACGCTCATCGGCATCCAGACTCAAAATCCATTCATTTTCCGCCTGCTCGACGGCATACTGTTTCTGGCGACCAAATCCCGGCCAATCGTGATGAATGACACGCGCGCCTCGCTGTCGCGCAATCTCCACGGTTTCGTCGGTGCTTCCCGAATCAACGACCACGATCTCATCACAAAAAGCGAGGCTCTCCAGGCAAGCTGGCAAATGCCGCGCGGCATTCAGTGTGATGATGGTCGCCGACAGACGCTGACGGCACATCGAAGCATCGGTCATGGGGTGCCTTATAGCCTTATAATCATTGAGTGCAAACCACCCATTCTAGGCGGAAAACCAGCATGTCGGAGACAGTCGCAGCCACCCTTGGTTCGCCCCTTGGTTCGCCTCTTGCTGCGCCCCAAACCATCCTGCTCATCAAGACCTCATCCCTTGGTGATGTCATCCACAATCTTCCCGTTGCCAGTGATCTGAAACGTCGTTTTCCCGACGCTCGTATCGACTGGGTGGTTGAAGAAGCCTTCGTTGATATCCCACGGATGCATCCGGCCATACACAAGATCATTCCGGTCGCCTTGCGACGATGGCGCAAACGCGTGTTCCAGCGTTCGACATGGCATGAAATCGCTCAAGCGAAACAACAATTACAAGAGACGGCTTACGATCTGGTCATCGATACACAAGGTCTCATCAAGAGTGCGGTTCTCACGCATTTCAGTCGCACCAGCCTCCACGGCCAGCGTTGTGGTTATGCCGCTGAAGCCGCACGCGAACCGCTTGCCGCTCGTTTTTACGATGCGCATTTTGCCATTCCAAAAAATGTCCATGCCGTCGAACGCAACCGATGGCTCGCTGCGGCCGCCTGTGATAACTCGCCCGACCTGCCGCTCGATTACGGTCTATCCCATATCACCACGACACCCCTTGACCCCACCAATGCAACACCTTATGCCGTCCTGCTGACGGCCACCAGTCGCGATGACAAGCTCTGGCCCGAGAATGACTGGTGCACATTGATGACCGCACTTTGCGCACAAGGGATGCGCTGTCTGCTTCCCTCGGGAACCCCGATTGAACGGGAACGCGCACAACGCATTGCAAGCCGCATTCCCAAAGACATGGCACGCGTACTACCTCCCTCATCGATCACCCAACTGGCAGAATTATTTGCAGGGGCTCGATTGGTTGTCGGTGTCGACACCGGCCTCACTCATCTGGCAACAGCGATTGGACGACCAACACTCGCCATTTTCTGCGCATCGAACCCCGGGCTGACGGGGCTTTACGCCGGTGATCCACCCATCACACCCGTCATCAATCTGGGGCAAGCAGGAATGCCACCCGATGCGCATACTGTGACAGAGGCCGCATTGTCATTGATTGATTGACCGCACAATGGCACGTCTGATCTATACCCTGCTGCTATTTCTGATCGCACCGATCATTCCCGTCTATCTGCTCTGGCGCGCCCGACGACAGCCTGAATATCGACAACACTGGGCTGAACGTCTGGGGTTTTACAGCAGGTCGACAGACACATCGAAATACGCCGGAACAATCTGGCTCCATGCCGTCTCTGTCGGCGAAACCCGCGCCACACTCCCGCTGATTCAGCGGATACGATCGCACTGGCCGAATCATCGCATCCTGATTACCCACATGACTCCGACAGGTCGCCAGACCTCGCTGGAAATGTATGGAAGCACGAATGACGACATTCCCCATGCCTATCTTCCTTACGATTTTCCATCCGCTGTGCAGCGTTTTCTGCGCCATTTTTCTCCGCAGATTGGCATCATCATGGAAACCGAGCTCTGGCCTAACCTCATCGCTGCATGTCATGAAAAACAAATTCCAGTGCTCCTCGTCAACGCCCGTCTTTCAGAAAAATCAGCACGGGGTTATCGCCGGTTTCAAACACTCACAAGGAAAACCCTCGCCCGACTTTTCGTCATCGCAGCACAAACCACGGATGATGCCGAACGTTTCAATATGCTGGGCGCACCGCATGTTGAAGTCACGGGCAACATGAAATTTGATATTACGCCGCCGCTTGCCATGCTCGAACAAGGGCGCGCATGGCGCAATCGCTGGCGTACTGCCGAAGGTCAACCCAGACGCGTACTGCTTGCCGCCTCGACACGCGAAGGAGAGGAAGAACTGATACTGGCTGCATATCGGCACCATCTGCAAGCCGACCTGCTGCTCATCATCGTGCCACGCCACCCGCAACGCTTCGATGCTGTGGCAAATCAGGCACGCGCTTTTAATCTACGCATCGAACGGCGCAGTCAATATCCAACGCTGGATATCCCGCCAGACACTCAGGTTTTGCTGGGTGACAGCATGGGCGAACTCTTTGCTTATTACGCCGCCAGCGATGTGGCTTTTATCGGTGGCAGCCTGCTGGATTACGGCTGCCAGAATCTCATCGAGGCCTGCGCTGTAGGCACTCCCGTCTTGATCGGCCCTTCAACTTACAATTTTGCCGAAGCCGCGCAGGCAGCGCTGCAATGGGGTGCGGCACAATCCATTCATAACGCCGAAGACATTTTCATCAATGCGCAACAACTCATGCGACCGTCTAATCATGCCACTCCGGACAAAGGGCAAGACTTCGCTGCCCATCATCGCGGTGCCAGCGACCGAACGATCGCACTGATTGCAGACGCAATGAAGTGAGTCAAACCGTAGGCATGGCCGCCAAAGACGGAATCTGAAGTGCGGAGACAGGCCGGCTATACAGGTAACCTTGAATCACCGCGCAACCATGACGCACCAGAAACTCCGATTGCTCGCGTGTTTCAACGCCTTCCGCCACTACCTGTAGCCCAAGAGATTGCGCCAAAGCAATGATGGCAGCGGCAATTGCAGCGTCATTCCGATTATCCGGTACGTTCATGACAAACGAACGATCCACCTTGAGCTCGTCGATCGGGAATTTGCTCAGATAACTCAAGGATGAATAGCCTGTTCCAAAGTCATCCACACTAATCTTGATGCCCATGCCCTTGAGCTGTTTGAGCGTGTGCATCGTGTTGGATACATTGCTCATCAGGATGCTCTCGGTCATTTCGAGCTCCAGACAGGACGGTGCGAGCCCCGTACTTTCAAGAATCGCCACCACCTTGCCCGCAAAATCCTTCTGTGAAAACTGCACGCTCGACACATTGACTGCGACAGGAATCGGCTCCAGCCCCTCTGCTTGCCACGCCTTGTTCTGACGGCAGGCTTCCTGTATGACCCATTCACCAATCGGGATGATGAGCCCCGATTCTTCTGCCAGCGGAATGAATTCAAAGGGAGGAACGAGCCCCAACTCCGGATGTTGCCAGCGTATCAGGGCTTCCATCCCCACCATGCAACCTTGCGTCACATCGAACTTGGGTTGGTAATGCAGCAGCAGTTCGTTACGATCCATCGCCTTGCGCAAACTGCTTTCCAGCGCGAGCTTCTTGAATACCTCGACACTCAGTGATTTCGAGAAGAATTCATAATGATTGCCGCCCTGCTCCCGTGCATGACGCATTGCAAATTCGCCATTCTGGATGAAGCTATCGACATCAAAGCCATCTCCAGGATAAACACCGATCCCGATACTGACCGTCAAAAACAACTCGTGTCCGCCGACGATATACGGCTGGCGTGAATTCTGTATCAGGCGCGTGACAATCTTGACCATGTCACAAGAATCACGGATGTGATTGGTCAGCACCGTGAATTCATTGCCTCCCAGACGTGAAATAGTGGCATCGGCGTAATTGATTTCCGTCGACACGGCAATGAAATCGGATGCCCGCACGGTATGTTCGAGACGCTCGGTAAACTGCCGCAGGATGATATCGCCCACCTCAGGGCCATAAACCTCGTTGATACGATTGAACTTATCGATACTGATAAACAAAGCCGCCAGTTTCGAACCATAACGATCGCAGTAAGAAACACCTTGCGTCAAAATTTCCTTGAACGTCGTGCGATTGGCAAGCCCCGTCAAGCCATCGTAATGCGACAACAGCCGCACCTGATCTTCGATGCGGCGAAATTCCGTAATATCCTGAACCAGCCCGTTGATCTGGACGATGGCATCGTGTTCATCGTAGACGGGCGCGCCTTGCGTGTGGATGACATGCTCCGAGCCATCGGTATGGACACAACGATAATCCATATTAAACGGCACCCCATTTTTCAAGCAATGAATGGCCGCCTTGCGCATCTTGCCTGCATCATTGGCATGGACGATACGTAATAAATTATCGATGCCCTGTTCCTGAAGCGTCTGACTGGGCAATCCCAGCACACGCATGGCCTCTTCCGAACACCGCAAATGATCGGAAGCCACATCCCATTCCCAATGTCCTAAGCGAGCGAGTCTTTGGGCATTACGCAGCGTCAACTCATTCTTGGAGAGTTTATTCAGCGTTTCCGTAGATCGCAGGATGGAACGTATGCGATACGCCAACGTCGGCCAGTGGATGGGCTTGGAAATGAAATCAAGAGCACCCAGATCAAACGCACGATGAATGGAGGTTTCATCATCCGTCGCCGTGAGCATCGCAATGGGCAGTTGCGTCGCTTTGCCCAGTTTCTGGATTTCCTGAATACAGGCAATCCCGTCCATCTCAGACATATCCACTTCAAGCAACACGAGATCTGGCCAACGATCACGACAGGCTTGCACCCCCATTGCCCCGCTCGTTGCCACCGCAACCTCAAAGCCTTCCTGCTCAAGAACAGCCCTTAGCTTCGTGCAAACACTTTCATCGTGATCGATGACCAGAATGTACGGAGGTTTACCACTCATGAGAGACACACTCCCTGCTTGTCCTGATGGATTGTCAAATTGCCGATTGTATTTTTGAAACAAAATCGCTGAACAATACCACTGTCAAAACCCCCAGAGCAACCTGCTTCACGCACTCATCTGTGCGATGGCACACATGACTATAGCAATAAGGGTTGCGACGATATGTCGCAGATTCTCCCACAAAACAAATCTTAAAATGACATGTTTTGATTGCTGCCACCGGACATTCATTTCAGGAACCTTATCGTGTCATTCCCCCGATCCAAACGCCTCCCCTTGAGCCTGTTGATTGCCAGCGCATTTTCCGGCTTTCATGCCTTACCCTCGCACGCGCAGCAAACCTCGCCCACACGCCTCGGTGAAATTCTCGTCAGCGCACCCGTCGACCGTCCCCTGCCGGCCAACACCGCCACCGTCAGCGCGACCAGCATCGCCACCAACCGTGCGGCCAGCAGCGACACCGCCAGCCTGCTGCGCGATGTCCCCGGCATGAGCCTGCAAGGCGCAGGCGGCGTCTCGTCGCTGCCCATCATTCACGGCCTGGCCGATGACCGCGTGCGTACCAAGGTCGACGGCATGGACCTAATCTCGGCTTGCCCCAACCACATGAACCCCGCCCTCTCCTATCTCGATCCGGGCAATGTCGGCGTGCTCAAGGTCTATGCCGGCATCAGCCCGGTCAGCGTCGGCGGTGACAGCATTGCCGGCACCATCGTCGCCGAAACACCGCTGCCTGAATTCGCGGCAGCCGGGCAAGCTGCGCTGGTCAAGGGCGAAATCGGCACGTTCTACCGTAGCAACAGCAATGCACGCGGAGCCAACCTGGCCGCCACCTATGCCACGGAAACCCTCAATGTCAGCTACAGCGGCGCAACGGCAGAGGCCGACAACTACAAGGCCGCACGCGACTTCAAGCGCAGCACTGTCAGCGGGGTGGCGGGGCATGCACTGGCATTGGACGAAGTCGGCTCCACCGCCTACAAGACGCGCAACCACACGCTGGGCGTGGCAATGAAGTCTGCCAATCATCTCGTTGAAGCCAAATTTGGCTTGCAAGACATGCCCTACCAACTCTATCCAAACCAGCGCATGGATCTGACCGGCAACACCCAGCACCGCGTGAATCTGCGTTACATCGGCCGCTTTGACTGGGGTACGCTGGAAGCGCGCGCCTATCAGGAGAAGGTCGATCACCTGATGGATTTCGGCGCGGATAAGCGGTACTGGTACGGCTCGCTATCCGGTACGGGCGCAGTTGGCGCACCCTGTGCGCCAACAGGCCCCACCTGTGCTTCCGGCATGCCGATGAACACCGCCAGCAAAACCACGGGCAGCAGCCTCAAGGCCAGCATCGCCCTCTCGGAGCAGGATCTGTTGCGTGTCGGCGGAGAATGGCAGCGTTACCGCCTGAATGACTGGTGGCCAGCCTCCGGTGGCGGCATGAGCCCCTATGCTTTCATCAACGTAAACAACGGCCAGCGCGACCGCCTCGGCATTTATGGCGAATGGGAAAAACAATACAACGCGCAATGGAATAGTCTACTCGGCATACGCGCAGAACAGGTCAAGAGCAACGCCGATCCGGTGCATGGCTACAACCGTGCCACTGCGCCCATGAGCAGCATGGGTGGCGGCATGGACATGATGAACCAGACCCGCGATGCCGTCGCATTCAACAACGCCCAGCGCGACAAAACCGACCACAACTGGGATCTGGCAGCCATCGCCCGCTACACCGCTGATGCCACGCAGGACATGGAGTTCGGCATCGCCCGCAAAGTGCGCTCACCCAATCTTTACGAGCGTTACAGCTGGTCGAGCGCGGCGATGATGGCGACCATGAATAACTTCGTCGGCGATGGCAACGGTTACATCGGCAACATCAACCTGAAGCCCGAAGTCGCCCATACCGTCTCGGCCACCTTCGATTGGCACAGCACCGACCGCACCCTGGAACTGCGCGCCACGCCTTATTACACGCGGGTTGCCGACTATGTGGATGCGATCAAGGTCGGCACTTTCGCCAACAACAAGTTCAATGTGCTCGCCTTCGCCAACCAGTCCGCACGACTGGTTGGCCTTGACCTCTCGGGGCACATGCCGCTGGCGAAAACTGCTTACGGAGAACTGGGGCTAAAAGGCGTGCTCAGTTACGTCAACGGTACAAACCGTGACACGGGCGACGAGCTCTACAACATCATGCCGCTCAACGCCAAGCTGACGCTCACCCACAAACTGGGCGGCTGGGATAACAGCCTCGAACTGCAAGGCGTGCAACGCAAAAATGCCGTCTCTGACGTACGCAATGAAATCCCCACCGCCGGTTACAGCCTGCTCCACCTGCGCGCCAGCTACACCTGGGAGAAAATTCGCGTCGACTTCGGCATCGAAAACCTGCTCAACCGTCAGTACGCACTACCGCTCGGCGGCGCCTACATGGGACAAGGCCGCACCATGAGCCTCAACCCGGTCAATGACCCCATGGCATGGGGAACTGCCGTACCGGGCATAGGGCGTTCGCTGTATGCGGGGGTCAATGTGAAGTTCTGAGGTGCACCGAAAGAACCAGCGGCCACCTGCGGGTGGCCGTTTTCATGTCAGCACATCGCCCAAGATTTTGACATTCAGACATTCGTGGCATATGCTTGACCTATGCTTGACCTATGCCACACTTTTGGAGTCAGCCCATGCTCACCGAACGACATGTCAGACTGTTTCGCAATGGTCGCAATCAGGCCGTCCGCATCCCACGTGAATTCGAATTGGATGCCGAGGAAGCCCGCATCTGGCGCGAGGACAACCGGTTGGTGATCGAACCGATTCGCAAAAGCAAGCTGCTGGCCACACTGGCGAGCTTGCCCACGCTTCAGGAAACCTTCCCGGATATTGATAGCGACCTGCCGTCATCCGCGCTGGATGATATCGAACTGTGAACCCGAATTTAGATTCGCCGCGCTACCTGCTGGACACGAACATTCTTTCCGATCTGGTGCGCTTCCCTCAAGGAAAAATCGCCGCACGCATTGCCTCTGTCGGGGAATCTGCAGTATGCACCTCAATCATCGTCGCCGCCGAATTACGCTTTGGTGCAGCCAAACGCAATGCCCCTAGACTCACTCAACAGGTAGAAACCATACTGGATGCGCTGGACATACTCCCACTCGATCTGCCTGCCGACCTCACCTACGCACAAATACGCCTGACACTGGAACGCAGCGGCCAGCCTATCAACCCCAACGACCTACTGATCGCAGCGCAAGCCCTCGCCTGCAAGTGCGTACTGGTCACAGCCAATGTCGATGAGTTTTCCCGCATCCCGTCCTTGCGGGTGGAAAACTGGCTGGGGGATTGACTGTTGTCAAGTTTATTACCAATCCCTGCTTCTTCACCAGCACACGCCCACAGCGGATGACACAAGCGAAGCGTTTTCCCATCACGCCCCATCCGTGAAAGATGGAGGCGTGATGGGGGTAAGGCTTGTTTCATCCTCTGTGGGTAGAGACGGCTACCATGGTCGTTAGATCCGGCAGCAGAAACAACAAGGGCTTGCCACAGCAAGCCCTTGTCTGGTGCACCGCGGCTACTTAAATCACGCCCTGCGCCAGCATGGCTTCTGCCACCTTGACGAAGCCCGCCACGTTCGCGCCATTCACATAGCTCACCGTGCCATCGGCACGACGGCCATGCTGCAGACAAGCCTCGTGAATGCTGGTCATGATGCCGTGCAGACGCTGATCGACTTCATCGCGCGTCCAGGACATGCGCAGCGCGTTCTGGCTCATTTCCAGACCCGAGGTCGCCACGCCGCCCGCGTTACTCGCCTTGCCTGGCGCGTAGAGCACCTTGCTGCTTTCAAAGACCTTCACCGCCGCCAGCGTCGACGGCATGTTGGCTCCTTCAGCGACACAGAGTACGCCATTTTTCACCAGCAACTCGGCATCCTTGCCATCCAACTCGTTCTGTGTGGCACAGGGCAATGCCACATCCACCGGCACATGCCACGGCGTGACCCCCGGCTGGAAGTTCACCTTGACGCGCTGGGCATAATCATTGACGCGACCATACAGATGGTTTTTCACTTCCATCAGTTCCGCCAGTTTTTCGGTGGTGAACCCGTCTTCGTCAACAATCGTGCCGCTCGAATCAGACACGGTGATGACCTTGGCACCCAGCGCCATGGCCTTCTCCACCGCGTATTGCGCGACGTTGCCGGAACCCGATACGCTGACACGCAGGCCGTCAAAGCTACGACCTTGCTGTTTGAGCATTTCTTCTGCGAAATACACCGTGCCATAGCCAGTGGCTTCCGGGCGAATCAGCGAACCACCATAGGGCAGCCCCTTGCCGGTAAACACGCAATCCGCCTTATTGCTGAGTTTTTTCATCATCCCCGCCATGAAGCCGACTTCACGGCCACCTACGCCGATATCACCGGCCGGCACGTCGGTATCGGAACCCACATGGCGGAACAACTCGGTGACGAACGCCTGGCAAAAACGCATCACTTCGCCGGGGCTCTTGCCCTTCGGATCAAAGTCGGAACCGCCCTTGCCACCGCCCATCGGCAGAGTGGTCAAGGCGTTCTTGAAAGTCTGTTCAAAGGCGAGGAATTTGAGAATGGACAAATTCACCGACGGGTGAAAACGCAGACCGCCCTTGTAGGGGCCGATGGCGGAACTATGCTGAATGCGATAACCACGATTGACCTGCACATCGCCGTGGTCATTGACCCACGACACGCGGAAGGTGATAACGCGCTCCGGTTCGACCAGACGATCGAGCAGACCATGCTCGGCATAACGGGGATGCGCCTTGATGAAAGGCCAGAGACTCTCCATGACCTCGGTCACGGCTTGTAAAAACTCAGCTTGCCCGGGGTTACGTTCAGCAACATACGACAGAAAGCTTTCCAGCGAAGAATATTTCATGAGATGCCCCGTTTTTGTGCTCGAAATTGAAGGGAGGGCGATTTTACTCCCAAAAAGGTGCGTCACAAACACATTGCGCACCACATCCGTGCAACACTCACTCACGCCGCAGCAACTGCATTTCGTGCTATGTTTTCACATCAATCCCGTTGCCTGAACCATGGAAAGGCTCATTGTGAAATCTCGTGCTCTCTTTGCCCCCGGCCTCATTTCGACACTGCTCTGCACCACTTTTTTGACAGCGTGTGGCAGCGACACCATAGAAGACCTGATTGTCGACACGGCCAATAAGCTGGGGCAACAACTACAAACCTACCAAACGACTACCAACACCCCCTTGGTGGAAGGGCCGATCAGTGGCGGGCTCGGCATGATCTCGGTGAGCTCGACCATGTTTCCCTTGTCACTAGTCGGCTATTCGGGCGCCGAATATTTCGTATCGGGCAATGCAACGAGCTATCTTGCCAACGGCCCGTTGAATGAAGATGGTTACTGGAGTGTCTATCCCTCCTCCACCAAAGCACCCTACAAGACACGCATCGTGGTGTATCGCCCCACAAACCCCGCCAAATTCAATGGTACCGTGATCGTCGAATGGCTCAACGTCAGCGGTGGCCTCGACTCTGCACCCGGCTGGATCAACGCACATACCGAACTCACCCGTCAGGGCTATGTCTGGGTTGGTGTTTCGGCACAAAAAGAAGGTATCGACGGCGGCGGTGCGATCAGCATGGTCAATCTGCCCCTGAAAACATTTGACCGCGCACGCTATGGCTCACTCGTGCATCCGGGTAACCGCTATTCCTATGACATTTTCTCGCAAGCGGCGCAGGCTTTAGTGAATCCGGGCACCACGAGCGTCAATCCCTTGAAAGGCTTGACCATCAAGAAAATCATTGCCAGCGGTGAATCACAATCCGCCATGCGTATGGTGACTTACGTCAATGGCATTGCACCTCTCACGCGCTTGTTCGATGGCTATCTGATTCATAGCCGTACTTTCGGCAATGCATCGCTTTCAACCGATACGATTGAAGTGAATACCAACACCGATGCCGTGATGCGTGTCCGCACCGATATTGCCCCTGTGCTGACGGCACAAACAGAAAGCGATCTCTTCCTGCTCAATTTTTACCCAAGCCGCCAGGACGATAGCAACAACTTCCGCCTCTGGGAAATGGCAGGAACCTCCCATGCCGACCTCTACACCCTGTCCGGATTGAGTGACATCAACGGCACCGACATCAAAAATGCCGAAGTCGCTGAAAACAAACAACCCATGCCCGGCATGGTGAATTGCGCCAAACCCGTCAACTCTGGCCCCCAGCATTTCATCATCAGCGCGGCCTATGCCGCACTCAACCGCTGGGTCACAACCGGCATTCCTCCCAGCAATGCGCCACGACTCACCGTCAATCGTGCTGGAACGGGATTTGAAACGGATGCCTATGGCAATACCCTGGGGGGCATCCGCACACCTTACGTGGATGTCCCTACGGCAACCCTGTCAGCTTATGGACAACCCGGCAGCATGCAGGAAATTGGCAATTCTGCACAAAGCTTTTGTTTCCTCTTTGGAACCACCAGCCTGTTCAACGCCACGCAGCTCAAAACGCTGTATCCAACGCATACCGCCTACGTCAATGCCGTCAACGCTTCGGCAGATGCAGCGGTCGTCAAAGGATTCTTGCTATCCCAGGATGCCGATCTGATCAAGAAATCTGCGCAGAATTCCACCGTTGGCAACTGACAGACCGGCTCATCCGCACCTTCATTGCACCGACACCTCCATCAAAAACCTGAATTCCGGAGATTGTCGATCGAATAAAACGCCGGTTTGCTGTAATCAGCTTCCGGCGCATCGACAATGACGCCCTGCGACTTGGCTTGCGTCAAGTCCATCGCGGTATAAGTTCCTGAATTCAGATCGTGATAAAACGCCGAAAACTGGTTGAAAATATTAGGGCCCGGCTGATACAGATTGTTGATCCAGTTAAATTTCCAGAGCCGACCCTGAGCATCGAAGGTATCGGACATGGTAAATAGCCAACTGTCTTCATCGATATAGAAGACGCGTAGCGGATAAATGTGTCGATAGCCCTCCTTGAGCTTCGCCTCCAGCAACCAGACACGATGTGCTTCCCATCGAACGAAATCGGGATTCTCGTGATGCGGTGTCAGCAAGCGCGCGTAACGGCTCTCTCCCACAGACTTCTGTTCAAGACGATAGTTGTCATAGGGGATGAAAACCTCACGTTTGCCCAGTATTTTCCAGTCATAGCGCTCACCCGAACCATTGAACAGACGCACATCGTCAATGGTGAGCGTATTGGCCGATGAAGTCAGCGGCATATCAAAACCAAAGCCCGGTGCCTGACGAATACGGCGTGTCGCTGAAATGTATTGCCAGGCCAGCCGCGCTTCCTTATCCATCGAAAACTTGTCGATCACCCGCGTCATGACCCCCTTGTCACGCTCCGGTGCCAAGGTCACGCCCCGTGCAAGGGTGGCAATCCCTTCATATTTTTTTCCACGCAATTGTGGATCATTGGCACGCGTCAGCGTCCAGACCCGTTGTGCTCCCCAGGTAATTCCCCCATTGGGATACACCACGGCAAGATCGGTATCGCGATATTCCACATAGGCCAATGCTGGCATGACCGAATTCCAGAGCAGCTCCTGACCGTTTTTCGGAAAGGGGAAAGGGCTCGCCCCCATGCGACCATTGATGACCGACTTTCCTTCACTCCCCAGTTCGGCTTCTTCCGCATTCTGCGCAATGACACGACAAATCGAATCGTCATAACGAAAATCACGGTGAGAAGCATAGACATTCATACGAAAACTGGCCGGATACTTCCGGAACATCGCTTTCTGACCTTCACCCAGGCGATCCGCATACTGCGCATAGTTCTGTGCCGTAATGGTGAACAAGGGTTTTTCAGTGGCGTAAGGTTCCCCAGAGACCCGCCCAATGTCTCCTGTCATACCAGGTGCCGCACCCAGCCATTTTCCGGTGTATTCCGCGACACCACTGGCCGTCCCTGCCTTTTCTGCCCCCATGCAAGTGAGCTGCTTGCCCAGTCGTGCCATGTCTTCGGGTGTCGCCTTGGCCATCGCCAGCTCTGGCGAGAGGCACAACAACAAAGTCGTTGCCAAAAATGCCCCTCGAAGACGCTGTATTTTCTTCATTTTCATCATGCCGTTGCCAATGCCTGTCCGAGGTCTTCCAGCAAATCGTCAATATGCTCGATGCCAATCGACAAGCGTACCGTATCTTCCGTCACCCCCGCCTTCACCATTTCTTCGGGCGACAACTGCCGATGCGTGGTGCTCGCCGGATGACAGGCCAGCGTCCGGCAATCGCCGATATTGACCAGTCGCATGATGAGCTTCAATGCATCCTGAAAACGCGCCCCCCCAGCCATGCCCCCTTGTACGCCAAACGTCAGCAAACCGGAGGGACGACCATCGAGGTATTTCTGTGCCAGGACATGATCGCGCTGCTCGGGCAAACCTGCGTAATTGACCCAGGTGACCTTCGGATGTTTTTGCAGAAATTGCGCCACTTTCATCGCATTGTCACAAATCCTCTCCATGCGGAGCGGCAACGTTTCTATCCCCTGCAAAATCAAAAAAGCGTTAAACGGTGAAATGGCTGCGCCGGTATTTCTCAGCGGTACAACACGCGCCCGTGCAATGTAGGCCGCAGCGCCGACGGCTTCGGTATAGACCACACCATGATAAGAAGGATCTGGCTCATTAAGACGACGAAATTTCTGTTTGTGCTGCGCCCAGGGGAACTTGCCCGAATCCACAATGGCACCGCCCAACGAATTGCCATGCCCCCCCAGATACTTGGTCAGCGCATGCACCACGATATCCGCTCCATGCTCGAACGGTCGCAGCAAATAGGGGCTGGGCACGGTGTTATCGACGATGAGCGGGATACCATTACGATGAGCAATCGCTGCAAGCGGTTCAAAATCCGTGATATTGCCAAGAGGATTACCGATGGATTCGACATAAATCGCCTTGGTACGCTCATCGATCAGTTTTTCGAAACTGTTGGGTTGCGTCGCGTCGGCAAAGCGCACCGTGATGCCGTATTGTGGCAAGGTGTGCGCAAACAGGTTGTAAGTACCGCCATAGAGTGTGGAAGAGGAAATGATGTTATCGCCCGCTTCGGCAATGGTCATGATGGCATAGGTAATCGCTGCCATCCCCGAAGCCAGAGCCAGTGCGCCGATCCCACCCTCCATCGCCGCCACACGTTTTTCCAGCACATCAGTCGTGGGATTCATGATGCGTGTGTAGATATTGCCCGGTACTTTCAAATCGAACAAATCCGCACCATGCTGGGTATCATCAAACGTATAGGACGTCGTTTGATAAATCGGTACCACCGCTGCCTTTGTTGTGGGTTCCGGGCTATAGCCGCCATGTACGGCAAGGGTTTCGAGCTTCATCGGGTCTCCAATCCATGAATGTGACACAGGGACGCAGGGATGCTGGGATGCTGGGGGGCAAAGGCATGTATTCTACCTTTATCACTTCCATCTTCTCTCACCCCTGTCGTTCTTGTGTTGGCTACAATCCGATCTTTCCTTACGTGCACATCATCAATGGCTTTTGACTTCAAGCAATCAGCACACTTCGGATTGGATTCCGTCAAATGGAATCGCTACGCCGGGCGCGATATCCTGCCGATGTGGATTGCCGATATGGATTTTGCCGCACCGCCCGCGATCGTTGACGCCTTGCAGCAGCGTGTCACGCGCGCTTCTTTTGGCTATGCCGAACCATGGCCATCACTCATTGATACGATCTGTCGTCATTTACACGAAAAATACCACTGGCTCATCGACCCCGACTGGCTTGTCTGGCTCCCCGGGCTCGTCACCGGTCTGAATGTCGCCTGCCGATCCATCGATGGTGCCGTATTCACGGCAACACCGGTCTATCCCCCTTTTCTCAGTGCCCCCACACTGAGCGGCAAAAAACTCACAACAGCCCCTCTCGCCTGCCACCAAAACCATTGGCAATGGGACATGCCCGCTGTGGCAGCCGCATTACGTCCCGATACGCGACTGTTTTTGCTGTGTCATCCCCATAATCCTGTCGGACGTGCATGGCTCGATGAAGAACTCCACGAAATTGCCCGGCTAGCAGAACGTCATGATCTCATCGTCTGTTCCGATGAAATCCACAATGGCTTGATACTGGATTCACGTCCGCATCATCCATTTGCCACCCTGTCGCCCGATGCGGCTCAACGCAGCATCACCTTGATGGCACCCTCCAAAACGTTCAACATCGCCGGATTGGGCTGCGCCTTTGCCATCATTCCCAACCCTCGTATCCGCACTATATTCAAAGCCGCCATGACGGGAATCGTCCCTCACGTTCACGCCTTGGGACTGGCGGCCTGCGAGGCAGCTTATGCAGAGTGCGATGACTGGCACGCTGCGATGATCGATGTCCTGCGCAGCAACCGCGATGCGCTA
The DNA here is from genome assembly GCA_964437515.1 of uncultured Sterolibacterium sp. Lineage (GTDB taxonomy): Bacteria > Pseudomonadota > Gammaproteobacteria > Burkholderiales > Rhodocyclaceae > Sterolibacterium. The sequence goes on along the minus strand of CAYTHB010000019.1, from coordinate 26,284 downwards.
GAAGCACGCATTGCACAAATGCCAGGGCTCACGATGAGCAATGTCGAAGCCACCTATCTTGCCTGGATCGATGCGCGTGATCTATACACCACGCGCAGCATCACAGCGATGTCCCCACAACATTTCTTCGAGGAAGCCGGTGTCGGTTTATCCGCCGGGAGCGACTTTGCTACAGGCACCAGATCACAAAACATGTCAAGACATTACGTCCGTCTCAACTTTGCATGTCCACGCACCACACTTGATGAGGCACTCACCCGTATGCAAGCCGCCTTGCGGTAGAAACAAAAAACCCCGGCATCAGGCCGGGGTTTTTGTTTCATACTCGCCGAATGAAACAAAATCAGAAACGGCCTTCCACACCCAAGGACCACAGATTGACATCGGCCTTACCTGTCGTACTGGATTCACCCAGATCATCGTAACGATCCAGTTCAGCACGTATCCCAATGTTTTGATTGAAGGCAAATTTACCCCCAATCCCATAGGTCGGTCTCCATTTGTGATGCGTATAGTTACCACCGGTCGCAAAGCCTGCACCGCTATCGGTCGTTTTGACCTGGGTACGGATCATGCCCAGCTTGCCGAACAGCGAGAAACGCTCATCGATGGGCAGAATACCCACACCCGAGATATTCCAACCGGTCATTCGAACCTCACGTGTGGAACTGGTTCGAGTCGCCGTGCCAAAAAGAGGGGTCAGCGTGTAAGTGGCCAGATAGTTGGTTTTACCCAGATCGACATATCCCCCTTCTACCGCGAAGTTGGGATCGAACTGATAACCCAGTTGCAGTTTGGCACCGTGCTCCGACTTGTCACGGCTCGAACTGATATTCGATATCGTATTGTTTTTGATGTTGCTCAAATTGGCCCATACGATGGCGTCGTTGTCTCTCTGTATCGTTGAATTCACGATATCCGACTGGCCTAGTGAGGCGACCACATAAAAATTCGTCGCCATTTCAAGCGCATGTGCTGAAGGTGTCATCGCAAATACGGGGAAAGCGGCGAAAAGCGCAACACGGATGGAACGGGCGGCAATGTGTTTCATGAAGTCTCCATAACCACGTGATGAAAGTCGGCATATTATCAAAAAAACAACATCGTATTCACGAATCGTAGCCTAGAAACGGAATACGTGGTTGAAATGCAACAGACCATGTCCTCATTCACACCTTGCGGACATGAAGTACATACGATCTTTGAACCTAGAAACCGCAGTTGACCGCTTATCATCATCACAAATTCCACTCATGCTGTATATTTTTCATTATCTATTACCTTCACCTTGCGGGTGAGTACGCTACGCCGTCGATTGCACATTTTATGGGCTGCCTATCCGCGTTGCTCTTCGTTGCAGGGAGCGGCCATGCGCCTCATCGCGCCTTGCCAGACAGCCCATAAAATGCACACTCGAAGGCGTCCAACTACGGTTTCTAGGTTGAACGATGAATCAGGGATTGCGACTGACCAGTTCCGGGGAAGCCGTGGGCGTAATTCTGTTCAGAGCAGCATTTTTCCCCACAGCCGCCGTCACCTTGCGGACATAACCATTACTGAAACCCGCAGTATGGTTGCCCGTGTTGTAGGCAGAAATAGCTGCACGCAATGCAGACTGCCCCCCACCGTACTTCTTTGTGGCATTGGTGTAGTTTTCGGTAAGAATCTGCGCACCGGCGGCAATGTTGTAGCAAGGATAAAACAAGGTCTCAGCAGTCAAGCCAAAGCGGCGTAAATGACGTGAATTCACTTGAGCCAGCCCAAGATCCACGGAATAGCCCTTATCTACCAGCCAGTTTGCCCATGCCACGGCTTCGACAAATGACCTTGGCTGTCGCGCCAGACGCTGTTTTCCATTCACATTGATCGCCAGCGGATTACCGCCCGATTCCACCTTGACGATGGCCATCATCGTCACCGGCGCCACATTCGGTGCGCACTGTGCAATCACCTGTTCGAGCCCGGGCATCATCATGACAAAACCATGGATCTGATCTTTGCGTTATTTTGGTTATTTACGGGCTGTTTTACTTCGTCTTGCCCAGCAAAGCGTTCTTGAGATCGTCCTGCACGGGCTTGTCGCCCAGCCAGATCCGCATCACCGCACGAAACAGATCATCGCCGGGAATCTCCTTACCCAGAGGCTTGTCGTTCAATGTCACCCGCGTTCCTGATCCGGGATTCCAGTCGAAATGGATGACGTCACCTTTCTGTGTTGTTTTGGCCGTCAGCATCGCAGCACTGAGTTCATCGATTCGCGATTTGAGCGGCGCAAGCTCGACTTCACTCAGATTTTTGCTCAAGCCCTCATTCATCGCATCGACAAACTGACTCGCAGAAATCTCACGTAGCATCACGATCCGCAGTCGCTTTGTCCCCGCCTGCGTCAGCACATCGGCGGCTTGATTTTTTTTCTCAGGCAGATACAAGCCCGCTGCATACACCTTGATGAAAAACCGTGTACGCAGCCCTGCGCCGTTGAGTTGCAATTCCTGAGTCCCCAGACGGGTCGTGTCATCAAAGCGAACACCGGCCACTTCAACGGCATGAGCCCAACTCGTCAATGCCAGCAAACAGATCAGCAGCAGCTTTTTCATGAGACCTCCGTAAATCGATTGAGGGAAAAGCAACAACAAGGTAACGATTATGACCGAACTTCGCCGTTACCAAACACCACCCATTTCTGGCTCGTCAGCCCATCCAGTCCCACCGGGCCACGTGCATGAATCTTGTCGGTGGAAATACCAATTTCCGCCCCCAGCCCGTATTCAAAGCCATCGGCAAAACGTGTCGAGGCATTCACCATCACACTGCTCGAATCCACCTCGCGCAAAAAGCGCATGGCATGGGTGTAATTTTCGGTAACGATCGCCTCGGTGTGCTGTGAAGAATACCGATTGATATGCTCAATCGCCTCATCCAACCCAGCCACCACCTTCACCGCGATGATGGGTGCGAGAAACTCCTCATGCCAGTCTTGCTCTGTGGCAGGCTTCGCCTGCGGAACCAGGGCACGCGTCGCCTCACAGCCACGGATTTCCACGCCCTTGCCGGTCAACATATCCGCAATTTTCGGCAGCAGCGTGTCCGCCACTGCGCGTGCAATGAGCAGCGATTCCGTGGTGTTACAAGTGCCATAACGCTGGGTTTTGGAATTTTCAACGATGTTCAGTGCCTTCACCGAATCAGCGGCATCATCGACATACACATGACAATTACCATCCAGATGCTTGATGACCGGCACGCGCGCTTCCTGCGAAATCCGCTCAATCAGCCCCTTGCCACCACGCGGCACGATGACATCGACGTACTGCGGCATGGTGATGAGCGCGCCCACTGCCGCGCGGTCGGTGGTATCCACCACCTGCACTGCCGTCTCCGGTAAACCCGCTGCCTTCAGACCGGCACGCACGCAGGCAGCAATCGCCTGATTCGCATGCAAGGCCTCCTTGCCCCCACGCAAAATCGCGGCATTGCCTGATTTCAGGCACAAGGCCGCCGCATCGGCCGTCACATTCGGCCTCGCTTCATAAATAATGCCAATCACCCCCAGCGGCACGCGCATTTTGCCCACCTGAATGCCACTTGGCCGCTGCTTCACATCGGTAATCTCGCCGACCGGATCGGGCAGCGCAGCGACCTGTTCCAGTCCCTGCGCCATGGCCTCGATGCTCTTGGCGGTCAGTGTCAAACGGTCGATCATCGCCGCATCCAGCCCGTTGGCTTTCGCCTCGGCCAGATCTCTGGCATTGGCAGCGAGCAAGGTCTCCTGCTGGGCGCGAATCTGCCGCGCCATTTCCAGCAGGGCGGTATTCTTGACGGCAGTCGAAGCCGCAGCGGTCAGGCGTGAAGCTGCACGTGCTGCCTGCCCCAGGCTTTCCATGTAAGCGCTGATATTTTCTTTCGAATTCATGTTGATGTATGAGCCCGTGTGTTTTGTGTGTTTCGAGTGTGCGTCAAACGCAAGACCAGTTGCAAGAACTCATCCCACACATTTCCTCGCAATAGTCCCTTGATCATGCGGTCGACACGCGCCGCCTGCAAGAGCGCCGCACGCAACTGCACCGTAGAACATCGCTGTGCAGCCTGTTTATAAATACTTTGTCGATTTCCAAAAACTCTGGCCTCACGACAAAGATTATCAAAACGCTCGCCGCGATCCAGACCCGCCCGTAATTGTGCCAGCGTGCGTATCTCTTGTGTCAATGCCCAGAGTATGAGTGGCGGTGCAGTGTCTTCTGCACGCAAACCATCCAGCAGACGTGCGCAACGAGGGGCTTCGCCCGCCAGCACGGCAGCACGCAACTTATCGACATCAAACCGTGCCACATCCATCACGGCGTCTTCCACCTGCTCCAAGGTCAAACGACCTGCGGGATAGAGCAAGGCCAGTTTCTGAATTTCCTGATGCGCCGCCAGCAGATTCCCTTCCACATGCAAGGCAATGAAATCCAGTGCCTCAGGCACCGCCGACTGTTGTTGTCGCGCCAGCCGATGAGCAATCCAGTCGGGAAGCTGTCGCAATTCCGGCGCATTGAGTTCGATCACGACAGCCACTTTGCTCAAAGCGGTAAACCATGCTGCTTTCTTTGTTTTCCAGTCCAGCAAGGGCAAGGTAATCAGCGTCAGCACACCCTCCATCGGCCGCTCGGCATGGCGTTGTAAAGCATCGCCCCCTTCGCGACCGGGTTTTCCATTCGGAATGCGCAGGTCGATCAGTTTATTGCCCCCAAACAAGGACAAGTTTCCACCCGCCAGTTGAAGCTGGTCCCAACGAAAACCATTACCTGCCACCAACACCTCACGTTCGTCGTAGCCTTGCTGTCGCGCGGCATGGCGCAAGGCATCCGCCGCTTCCAATACCAAGAGTGGCTCATCGCCATGCAGCACATACAAAGCAGCCAAAGGCTGGGTCAAATGCGCATCAAGCTGATCGGCACGCAACTGCATGTCAGGAACAGGGAGTCCGAAAAAAGATTAGTGTGCCGCCGCCGAGGGCTGGGCGAGCGGCTGGGCGAGCGGCTGGGCTTCGGGTGCATTGGGTGCATTGGATACATTAGGCTTGGGGGCATGGGTTGCCGACAAACGGCGCAATATCTGTTGCACCAGATCATTTTGCATGTCGCGCCAGAGCAGGGCTTCTTCGGATTCTTTGGATAGCACGAGATCATCGTTATAAGTGATGTCACGATGCACGGAAATCCGGCTAGGTGCCATCCATTCGTTCCCCTGCGTATCGACCAGACGTATCAGCAAAGAGCGGCTCAACTGGTATTCACTGGCCCGACCTGCGGCCGACAAACTCAGGATGTTTTTAGCTTGCCGATCGTCCAGCACCTGCAAGGTGACTTGCGCTGCCTTCGAGTTGTCCAGAATCTGAACAACGCTCCCTGCCATGATCGAACGTTTCAGTTGCGCGTACATTTCGCCGGTATCGGGCAAAGCAATGTAGAGGCTATCGAAAGGCAAGGGATACGTCCCGCGCAACTGAAAGCCACACGCTGTGATGAACAAGGATGCGGCCAGCCACAAGAACAGGGAAATACGTTTCATATCCGCCTCGGCTCAGATTCAAACGACGATATTGACCAGACGACCCGGCACCACCACCACTTTTTTCGCCGGTTTGCCTTCCATGTATTTCTGCGCTGTTTCAGAAGCCAATGCCGCCGCCTCGATCACCTCTTTCGACGCATCCGCCGCCACGCGCAGGCTGCCGCGATGCTTGCCATTGATCTGCAACACCAGCTCGATTTCATCCTGCACCAAGGCATCCTCGCTCGGCTCCGGCCAGGCTGCCGCGAGAATATCATCGCCATAACCCGACTCACGCCAGAGCGTATGCGTGATGTGCGGCGTGATCGGCGAAAGCAGACGCAGCAGGATGGACAAGCCTTCACGAATCACGAACCCCGCGCCCTCAGCGTCGCGCGGGATTTTCTCCAGCGCGTTGAGAATTTTCATCGCCGCCGAGGCCACCGTATTGAACTGCTGTTTGCCCAGATCGTAGCTCGCCTGCTTGAGATTCAGGTGTATCTCACGGCGCACCGTCGCCAGCGGCTCACTCAACTTCTGCGCTGCGCTTGCTGACTCTGGCGCGCGCAGCACATCCTGCAGCGCATGAGCAAACGCCCACAGACGACGCAAAAAGCGATACGCGCCCTCCACACCGGCATCCGACCACTCCAGCGTCTGCTCCGGCGGCGCGGCAAACATCATGAACAGCCGCGCCGTATCCGCGCCGTACTGGTCGATGATGAGCTGCGGATCAACGCCGTTGTTCTTCGATTTCGACATGGTGGTCATCTCGAATTCCAGCGGCGTGCCATCTTTAAGCTGCGCACTGACGATCTGCCCCTGCGCGCCACGGCTGATCTCGATATCCTCTTCCCAGTAATAATTCTTGCCGCCATTTTCCGGCTTGTGGAAGAACGCCGTTTTCAGCACCATGCCCTGTGTGAGCAGATGGGCAAAGGGTTCGCGGTAGCTCACCAAGCCCACATCGCGCATCACCTTGGTCCAGAAACGCGAATAGAGCAGATGCAGGATGGCATGCTCGATACCGCCGATATACTGATCGACAGTCATCCAGTAATCCGTCTCGGCATCGACCATCGCCTGCCCTGAAAAACCGCTGGCATAACGCGCGTAATACCACGACGAATCGACGAAGGTATCCATCGTATCCGTCTCGCGCCTTGCCGCGCCACCGCAGCTTGGGCAAGCACAATTCACAAAACTGTCGCGCTTGTTGAGCGGATTGCCCGAGCCATCCGGCACGCAATCTTCGGGCAGCACCACCGGCAACTGATCGTCGGGCACGGGCACATCGCCACACTTTTCACAATGGATGATGGGAATCGGGCAACCCCAGTAACGCTGCCGCGAAATACCCCAGTCGCGCAAACGCCACTGCACTTTCTTGTCACCGAGGTTTTTCGCCTTGAGCAACTCGGCAACCTTATCCACCGCCGCGCCATAAGCCAACCCATCCAGCGCATTTAACGCACCCGAATTCACGCAAACGCCTTGCGTCTTGTCGCCATAGCTCGTCTGCCATGCCTCGGTGGAGAAGGTTTGCCCGGGCATCTGGATGACCGGCTTGATCGGCAGAGCGTATTTCTTCGCAAAGGCAAAATCGCGCTCATCATGCGCCGGCACGGCCATCACCGCGCCGTCGCCATAACTCATCAGCACATAGTTGCCGACCCACACTTGCACCTGCTCGCCGGTCAGTGGATGAGTGACAAACAAGCCCGTCGGCTGGCCTTCCTTCTCCATGGTCGCCATGTCGGCTTCCATCACCGAACCTTGCTTGCACTGCTCGATAAACGCCGCCAACTGCGGATTACCGCGTGCCGCGAAGGTTGCCAGCGGATGCTCGGCAGCGACGGCACAAAAGGTCACGCCCATGATCGTATCGGCGCGCGTGGTGAATACCCACAGCTTGCCATCATCAATCAGCGCGCCCTGTTCATCACGAATCTCATGCGTGAAGGCAAAGCGCACGCCGACCGACTTGCCGATCCAGTTGGCCTGCATCAGCTTGACGCGCTCCGGCCAGCCATCCAGCGTATCGAGATCATTGAGCAGCTCATCGGCGTATTGCGTGATACCCAAGTAATAGCCGGGAATCTCGCGCTTTTCCACCACCGCGCCGGTGCGCCAGCCACGGCCGTCAATCACCTGCTCGTTCGCCAGCACCGTCTGATCGACCGGGTCCCAATTCACCACCTGGGTCTTTTTGTAGGCAACCCCTTTTTCCAGCATGCGTAAAAACAGCCACTGGTTCCACTTGTAATAATCCGCATCACAAGTCGCCAACTCGCGCTGCCAGTCGATGGCAAAGCCCAGCGACTGCAACTGCTTTTTCATGTGGGCAATGTTCTCGCGCGTCCATTGCGCGGGCGGCACACTATTCTTGATCGCCGCATTTTCAGCGGGCAAGCCAAAGGCATCCCAGCCCATCGGCTGCAACACGTTGTAGCCGCGCATCCGGTGAAAGCGCGAAAGCACATCGCCGATGGTGTAATTACGCACATGCCCCATGTGCAGCTTGCCGGAAGGATAAGGGAACATCGACAAGCAGTAGTATTTCGGCCTGCTCTTATCCATCTTATCCACTACGGCGCGGAAAGCGGAGGTGTTCTCCCAATCCTGCTGGGCGGCTTGTTCTATCTCATTGGGGCTGTATTTTTCCTGCATGGCGGGGCTCGGGGGTCAATATCCGGATAAACAAATAAACGGATAATTATACCTGCCCACCTCAATCTCCCCAGAACACAGAGCGATTTCAGGCCATTTCTCGATCAAAGCGGCCGCAAGCGAATGAACAGGGCACTCCCCATCACGAATGACAATTCCACTCGATCGGCATTGTCCCGCAAGAATTCGTCCCCTGCCTTTTGCGGGCCATTGCCATACGGCCAGATGTAATCATCCACAATCATCCAGCCCCCCGGCATCACCCGACTCGCCCAGGCAGCGACATCCGCACGGGCATTTTCATCGCTGTGATTGCCATCGATGTGCAACACGGCTATCTTGCCTGAATACGCAACATCACCCAACTCTGGCGTGGATACCTTTCTGGAACGCTGATATTCCTCAGCCGCCGCCACGGAAGGCAAGCGGAGGTAATTGACTGTGCCATGGGCGTAAGGCAGCAAGTTGATCAGGAATATGGAAAAAGCCTCATTCGCATCCACGGGTATCCGATCAATCAACCCTTTCTCGTCATTCTGAATCAGATTTTCAGAAGCCCAAGGGTCAACACACAGCAGATTGCCAACCCCATAACACTGCGCCAGTCGCGTCAACACAAAAGCGGATTTCCCCCACCAGCTCCCGATCTCGACGACATCCCCTTGCGGTGCCGATCGAAAAATCTCACACAGCGCACGAATTTTTTCGTGATCGCACATGCCGGGGATGGTTTCTGCATGACGAAACAACGATGCGATTTCCAAGGCAGAAATCGAGGGCTTGGGCTGAGAAGCCGCAAGCTGTAATGGCGTTGCCAGAATCGAAGCCGCAAACTGCATGGCTTTTTGATAAGGAGCAACCTCACTGGCGACAGGCGATGCGTTCACCAGCACCACCTCGGGCGAAATTTCTTGCAAAGAACGATGCAAGTAATCCCAAACCACCGGATTAGGCGTGAAAATGCCATCAATCCCAAATTCAGCAATCAAACGACGCAAGGATTCGTTGAAATCGGGTGCGGAGACATAAGGTAAAAACGCCCATTCCGGGTAAGCCTCCCGTGCCGGATCATGTCCTAGGGAAGATGAGCCGATGACACGCTGCCCACCGGCCAAAGCCTGCTCAAGGTAAGCCAGCGCACGGGGCATTCCCGCTGGGAAAATGAGGATTGTTTTAGCCACTCTAGCCATCCTAGCCATCATTGCGCCCCGATTCGCACAGCAGAAAAATGCTCGAACAAAGATCAGGATATTGCTGACCTAACATATAGCAACCCTCCAAATACTCCGGAGAAATGATGTCGGTGTTGAGCAAACGATCCCATTGAAAATTGGCGAGTGCCTTGAAAAAAATGCCTGAGCGATGAACCACCTTCAAGCCCGCCAAAGTAGCATCGCGTTCCAGCGTATCCAGCGTATAAGTGCAGCGATGCCCATGCTCGGCTTCGGCTGGAGTGACCGCCGTATTATGGGAAATCAGTCCCATCTTGACCGCGATCTGACGCGAAGGTGCATTCGCATTCGGGCATACCAGAAAGAAACGCCCTCCTTCAGCAAGCCACTCATCGTTGATACGCTTGAGCACACGAACCGGATCATCCAGATGTTCAAGCACATGGGTCAGAACGATGTTGTCGTAACGGTGGGGTAAGGAAACATTCTCAAACAAGGCGTGGATGAATGTGGCTTTGTCGCCGAGTTTTTCCTTAGCCTCAGACAAGGCATCGCCTGATGCCTCAACACACGTCACATCGTCGAAATGCGCCAAGAGGCGACGTGTGAAATCACCTTTGAAACTGCCTAATTCGAGCAGGCTACCCGCCCGGAAAAATGGCTCGAATGTGCGAACCATGAAAGGGTGCATGACATCGAAATCAAAGCCATATGCGTACCGGTGATCAGCGACATCGCTGGTTTCAGCGTTGTAATCACGTTGCGGGTTCATTGCGGGTTCCTCTTTCAGATTCAGTGTCATGCGAAGGATAGCTTGCGACTCATCCAGACAGATAAAACCGTGCTTCCGGTAAAGCAAACGGGCCGCATGATTGCTGCAATCCACCTCTAAGCCAATCTGCGCAAAACCCATTTTACTGATCTGCCTGATGCAATCGATCAGCAGATGTGAGGCGATGCCTCGTCCTTGCTCGCTGGGCAGAACACTGACGCTGGTAATGAATGCGGAAATCTTGTCGGGAGAATTGCAATATGCGGCGACCAAACCCAGCAGAACCCCGTTTCCCCATGCCTCGAATCGCCGCGCATGATGAACGATCTTGTCTGCATAACTTGCGATATCAACACGACTGCTCAATGGGGGAACGAAGGTGCTATCGCACTGCCTCAGGTGTGAAGCAACCTCATCCCCGCTTGCCATCTTCTCGCAATACCGTATTGAATCCGTCATTTGACAAGCTCTGCCACACCAAAACCGTAACGCCCGAACTCATTCCCGTTATACAGCAAGAACACCTTTCCCTCACACTCGAACACATGCGGATAGCATTGCATGTCGCTGTCCCATTCACCCGGTGTTCCTGCTAGCTTAGGATTATTGTCATCGCGTATCCAGCTCACCAAATCATCTGACCACGCATGACCAATACGATAACCCCGACCTTTTGCTGTACGAAAATCGAAGGATTCGCGATAGCAGAAAAACATGTGATATCGACCATCGATACAAATCACCGTCGGCAATGCTTGGCTTTCTTCCGCTCCAAGAACATCCGAAATAATATTTCGGCCTTCGTCCTTTTCCCAATGGATGCCATCCATTGAGGTCGCATGGCCAATCTTGTATGTACGATCAGGTGCGGCATTGGGTGCATACCGTGTCCAGCCTGTCCCGAAGATGTACCACATGTGATAAATATCATCGATGACTTTCACAAAGCCGTCACAAACCAAACAGGGTTCGTTCAATGAAGCCGCCAAGACGGGACCATCACCCATTCGATGAAACGTCTGACCGCAATCATGGCTGATCGCCAGACCAATGGCCGTTTCTACCGATACCGATACCCGGCGACTCCAGCCTGTGGTGTAGGCGATGATGCGATTTTTGTCCCGGACGACATTGATCGGAAAAATACCGTGTTCATCAAAGCTTCCCAACGCACCCAGCGGCATTACGATTGAATCGGAAACACGAATGATGTCGCAAAGGTTTTTCTGCATATCGACAAAAGCAACCTGGCTCAGGTATTTGCCATTCGTCGGATCGACAACAACCGTTGAAAAATAAATACGAACAAAATCGTCAAACAACAAGGTTTGCGGCGACTTTGCAAACTCTACGCAGCCACTGGGTAACTTATGCTGTGTCGGGTCGAATATTTTCCCACGTTTGATCCACCTCATTGCTCACTCCAAACGGCCTTCAAGTGCTGCCAAACCAAAACCATATCGACCTACCTGATTACCAAGATATGCCATATATATTTTCCCGTCCAATTCGAACACATGCGGATAACTGATCATTTCGGCATCCCAGCCACTTTCCGACACATCAATTCCCGCTTTTGTATCATCACGCACCCAATTGACCAGATCGGTACTTGAGGCATAACCGATGCGATAGCCGTTTTGCTTTCCTCGATAATGGCTGCTGTATCGGTAGCAGAAAAACATGTGGTATTTGCCGTTTGAAAAGAAAACATCCGGGCTGGCCTGCGCTTCATCTTCTTCGACACGACTCGCGATCAGATTCTTGTTGAGCTTGTTCCAGTGGATACCATCATCGGAAATCGCCATTCGTATTTTGTACACCGGCTCTGCCCGACCATCGACCATTTTCCATTTGTTTCCGGCGATGTAGAACAGTTGCCATTGATTGTTGAAGCGACGAACTTTCGGCCCACTCAATACAAAAGGTTCATCCAACGTATAACTGAGTATCGGACCTTTACCGAGCTTCGTGAATGTCTTCCCACCGTCCCGACTGATCGCTGCTCCAATCGCGACATTGAAAGGCACGGATTCGCAACGTGTCCAGCCAGCGTAATAAGCCCATATTTCGTCAGCTTCGCGGGTAACCGAGACGGGATAAGTACCGAATTCGTCAAACTCACCCAAACCTCCGAGGGCTAATATCGGCTGTTCAGCGATTGCCCGTACCTTGAACAGATCATGACGATCCAGGTCCACAAAAGCGGAGTAACTCACATACTGCCCGTTAGCGTCAGCCGGAGGACGACAGGAAAAATAGATGCGCACGACATCATCAAACAACAATGTCGCAGGTGCCTGGGCGAATTCCTTCAACCACGGGCGATCGGTCACCTCTTGCGGGATGAATACCTGGCCGAGTTTATTCCAGTGAAACATGGATCAGACCCATTCATAGTTACGTTCGACACATGTACGCACGGCATCAAGTGAATTGAACATGAGGACATCGATCATGGATAAGAAAGGCACAAACGGCGCTCCAAATTGCGGGTATTCAAATGGACTCGACTTGATGAACTTCAACTCGATGCCGTGATCTTTGAATACCTCCCTGGAGTACAGTTCAAGCCCCCCGATGGCATTGACATAAGTACTGGCACCCAAAGCGTCACAGATTGCAAGCACCTTATCCTGCCCTTTCAGCGCATGATCGATATTGATTCCTGACGATATGCGTATGTCAGTTTTGCTGCCAAGATAGGCGCATATTTCAATGATCGAATGATGAATGTACCGAAACAAATTACTTTCGGTGCAACGCACGATACGTTCAAGTAACGGAAACACCTGCACGAAATAAGGCGCACGACGATAAACCTCGATGAACTGATTGAGCAGTTTGTTTCGGTCGAAATCAGCGGCCAGCTCGCGCTGAACCACATCAAGAGCATCCGAATCCTTTTTCAGGGGCAAGGAAAACATGACATCCTTCCCGTTTTGCAGCAGACGATTCCGATTGATCCACCCTTTCTTCGTGTATTTGATGTTGTCGTAAACAACAAAAACATCTACGGCCTCAATGAGTTGAAAATAGCCTATATATGGCAAGAAATAAGGCTGCATGATGGCAACGGTTGTCATGTCATATCGTATCGATTGATTTTGCGCTGGCAAGCATAAAGAATTTTTGCACCACTTGCATCACTTTTCCCATTTCTGCCAATTCACGCTGCTTCGCTCTGCTCAGAGCTGCTGTCAGCGAGCCGCTTTGTGGTTTAATTCAGCAATGTCAAAAACGTCCCTCCCCGGTGCATTTCGCACCATCGCCCTGATCGGCAAATACCAGAGCCCGGAAGTGACCGGTGCGCTAGGCGATCTGGCTAAATTTCTATTATCCAGAAACCTCGATGTTCTGATTGAGGACAGCACGGCTGCCTCGATTGGCTGTCATGGCTGTCAAACCGCCTCTTTCCTGCAAATTGGAGAACGTGCCGACCTCGCGATCGTCGTCGGGGGGGATGGCACCATGCTCAATGCCGCACGACGACTGGCGGCCTACGATGTGCCACTCGCCGGGGTCAATCAGGGGCGGCTCGGTTTCATGACCGACATCGCCCACCAGTCCATGCTGGAAAGCATCGATGGGCTGCTCGATGGACTGTTTGCACCTGAGCAGCGTCTGCTGCTGGATGCCCAGGTATTTCGAAATGACCAGCCCGTTTTCAGCACTGTCGCGCTCAACGATGTCGTCATCAACAAGGGGGACACCGGTCGCATGATTGAAGTCGAAGTACGCGTCGATGGCGAATTCATTTATGTCCTGCGTGCTGATGGCATGATTATCGCAACCCCCACCGGCTCCACTGCCTACGCGCTGGCCGCCAATGGCCCCATCCTGCACCCCACCGTGCAAGGCGTGGCTCTGGTGCCGCTATGCCCGCACTCGCTCACCAATCGCCCCATCACCATCAGCGATCGTAGCCGTATCGAAATTCGCCTACTCGCCCAATACGATGCCCGCATCCACTTTGATGGTCAGGAATACTTTGACGTCCAGGCGGGCGATCAACTCCGCGTCGAACGTTCGCGCCACGCCATCACCCTGATGCACCCGCCCGGCTACAGCTATTTCGCCATGCTGCGTGAAAAGCTGCACTGGAGCGAAACGGCGCGTCGGTAACGAAATCCCCATCGCAACCCAAAATCACTCCCCATGCTGCGCCGTCTGTACATCCGCGACTTCATCATCGTTGACCGCCTCGAACTCGAATTCGATTCAGGCTTCACCACACTCACCGGGGAGACCGGCGCAGGCAAGTCCATTCTCATCGACGCACTCTCGTTGGCCTTGGGCGAACGCGCCGAAACGGGTGTGGTACGCGCCGGTGCAGAGCGCGCCGAAATCTCTGCAAGCTTTGATCTTCCGACTGACCCAACACACGCACTGATCATCTGGTTGCATGAACAGGACTTCACTCCCGATGGCGAATGCCTGCTACGCCGCATCGTCGAAAGCAATGGCCGCTCACGTGCCTACATCAATGGCGCACCCGCCACACTCACGCAATTACGCGAAGCTGCCGAATTTCTTTGTGACATTCACGGTCAGCACGCCCATCATTCGCTTTTACGCGCCGATGCTCAACGCGAGTTACTCGATCAACACGCTGGGCTGACCCCTCTGTCACGCGAGACCAGCGAAAAATACCGTCACTGGCAACACCTGCACAATGCACTGAAAAACACCGAACGCGATATTGCCGCCACGCTACGCGAACGGGAGATGCTGGAGTGGCAAGTCAAGGAACTGCAAACTCTCGCATTCGAACCCACGCAATGGCAGGAAGACAATCAGGAGCACCGTCGCTTGTCTCACGCCGCCAGTCTCATCGAAGGAGTGAGTGGCAGCCTGTCGCAGCTCGAAGAAGACGATAACGCACTCAACCCGCAACTCGACCATCTCATCGGTCACTTACGCGGTCTGAGCGAATACGATCACGAACTGACCGAAACGCTCGAACTGCTCGGCAACGCCCAAATCCAGCTCCAGGAAGCCAGCCACGCCCTGCGCCATTATCAACGCCGACTGGATATCGACCCACAACGCCTGAACGAACTCGAAGCCCGCATCACCAGCGTCACCAGCATGGCGCGCAAGCAGCACGTCACGATCGAAGATCTCCCCGAACTGCTGCTCAAACAACAAGCCCGACTCACCGAACTCGCCCTGCTCACCGACAGTGCCGAACTCGCGCGCCAAGTCATCGCAGCCGAAGCCGATTATCTCGCGAGTGCCAAAAAGCTCTCCAAAGGCCGCACGCGCACGGCGAAAGAACTCAGCCAGCAAGTCACCGCCGCCATGCAGGAACTCGCCATGACGGGCGGACGTTTTGAAATTCAGCTCACACCGCTCACCGAAGCCGCTGCCTACGGGCTCGAAGCGATTGAATTTCAGGTCACCGCCAACACCGGTCAGCCTCCACGCGCACTCGCCAAAGTCGCCTCCGGTGGCGAACTCTCCCGTATCGGGCTAGCCATTCAGGTCATTGCCAGTCAAGCCACGCAAACGTCCACGCTCATTTTTGATGAAGTCGACGTCGGTATTGGTGGTCGTGTTGCTGAAATCGTGGGACGAAAACTGCATGAACTGGGGCGCAGCCATCAAGTGCTCTGTGTCACCCATCTCCCGCAAGTCGCCGCCTGTGCCACGCAGCAATGGAATATCGCCAAGGAAGATCGCGACGGTCAGACGCTCTCACGCGTCACACCGCTCGATGTAACGGGTCGCATCGATGAAATCGCACGTATGCTAGGGGGAGTGAAAATCACCGAAACGACCCGCCGCCATGCGACAGAGATGCTGGGGATCGCAAAAGATTTACGTCCCTGATTCGCACCACGTCCGCCACATCTGGCGATACGATGCTTCAAGCTCATGAGCCAACATATTCGCATCGTTGTTTGCATTCAACATGCGACCACGCAATGTCTGCCTGAGTGCGGCCAGTCCGGGCAAATCATTTGCCAGTGCCAGTACACGCTGAAAATAGGCTTCTTCAGTCTGTGTCACAAAATCAGCCAGTCCCACCCGAGACATGATGGCCGAGCCGCAGCGGGATACCGTGCTTTCTCCTTGCAAACTGACCACCGGCACGCCCATCCAGAGCGCGTGCATGGTGGTCGTGCCTCCGGCATAGGGGAAAGGATCCAGCCCCAGATCAATCTGGTGATGCAGCGCCAGATAGTCTTGTATGGGCATCCGTGGTTGCAGGATGAGTTGTTCTTTACGAACACCGGCTTGTTCAAATAGTGATAGCAGCCGTTGCTCGATTTCTTCGTCAGAAACATTGCCCAGCATGAGGCGTGATCCGGGGAGGGCTGCCAGTAGCCTGCCCCATAGTTGAGCCACTGCGAGGTTGATTTTCTTGGGGGCGTTCAGCGAGGCCAGCACCAAGCCGTTCCCTGACAAGGCGGGCAGCTCGTTGACTTCCGGACAGCCTGCCGGGGGCTGATAGGTGGCTGAATGCGCTAGATAAATCAGCTTTTCTGTGTGGAAACGCTCGGTTTGACCTGGGGGATCCATATGGATATCGGTGATGCGGTAATCCATGGCGGTCAGCCCTGTGGTTCCGGCATAGCCGATCCATGTGACCTGTACAGGGGCGGGCTTGCGGGCAAAGACCGATAAGCGGTTGTGGGAGGTATGACCGGATAGATCGACAAGAATGTCGATGCCGTCTTCCCGTATTCGGGCGGCCATTTCGTCATCCGACATCTGCGTGCATGGCCGCCAGTGATCCGCCAGATTCATGTAGCGTTCGGTAATCGCATCCTTCAGATAAAAGGTGTAGTAGCAATACGTTTCTATCTGGCTTTTGTCGTGTAGTTTCAGTACGGGCTCAAAAAAATAGGCTGCCGCATGATCTCGAAAATCTCCGGAGACATAGCCCACGCGCAGACGACGTTCGGGGTCTTTCGTGTTGAGATAGGTTTTCCATTGGGGTTTGAATACGGATTCAAACTGCTGCCCAAAACGCAGATGCCAGGAAAAAACTTCTTCGGCGGATACACCGGGTAGATACTGCAGTTCCAGTAGCAGATTCGACCATGTCGACGGAAGATCCGGCTTGAGAGTGATGGCGTGCTGATACACCTCGACCGACTCTTCCAGACGACCCTCGGCACTCAGGATGACACCCAGATTGTTATGCAGCTCGGCAGAAGCCGGATTCAAGCCGATGGCATGATTCAACAAACGACGCGCTTCATGATATCGACCCTCATCGATGTACACCTTACCCAGATTGACATAGGCATCCGCATAATCCGGTTTGCATTCAATCGCACGGGTGTAGGAGCGAATCGCCTCGGGGAGTCGCCCTTGGTCATGATAGGCGTGAGCCAGGCTGTAATGGGCTTGCGCATACGCGGGTTGTAGTGCGAGTGCCTTTTTGTAACAGGTAATCGCTTCTTCGATTCGGCCTTGTCTTTGCAGCAGGATGCCGAGTCCCCGATGGGCTTCAACGTAGTCCGGCTTGTTTTTCAGGGCTAGACGGTAATGATGTGCCGCTTGTTCGGTCTGACCTTGTTCATTCAAAACGACGGCAAGGTCGTAATGGGTGGGGGCGTCCGCTTTCAGGGCAAGCGCTTGCTGGAAGCATTGTATGGCGGCTTCGGCATCCTTCTGTTCGTAGAGCGTCTTGCCCAGGTTGCAGTGGTACAGCGCGGTGTCCGGGCTGGCTTGGACGGCTCTCATGAAGAGGTCGCTGGCTAGCGGGATGTCGCCTAGTCCCATGGCGAGTGCGCCCATCAGGTTCAGGGATGGGGCGTGATCCGGGGTGGTCTGAAGAATCTGTTCCAGCAGGATAAAGGCGTCTTGGGCTTGTCCGACTTGATGGTGAGCCAGGGCTTGCTGGAACTTCGCGTCGTCCGGATGTTCGTTTTTCGCCTGCGCCTGCGATTGCGAAGCCGTGCGGGAAGCACGCATTTCCTTGAGCTGACAGCAGTGCTTATATTTTTTACCGCTGCCGCACGGGCAGAGGTCGTTTCGACCCGGTTTGCTCATGCCCCTGCCTCGCACCACGTCCGCCACATCTGGCGATACGATGCTTCAAGCTCACGAGCCAACATGTTCGCATCGTTGTTCGCATTCAACATGCGGCCACGCAATGTCTGCCTGAGTGCGGCCAGCCCGGGCAAATCATTTGCCAGTGCCAGCACACGCTGGAAATAGGCTTCTTCAGTCTGTGTCACAAAATCAGCCAGTCCCACCCGCGACATGATGGCCGAGCCGCAGCGGGATACCGTGCTTTCTCCTTGCAAACTGACCACCGGCACGCCCATCCAGAGCGCGTGCATGGTGGTCGTGCCTCCGGCATAGGGGAAAGGATCCAGCCCCAGATCAATCTGGTGATGCAGCGCCAGATAGTCTTGTATGGGCATCCGTGGTTGCAGGATGAGTTGTTCTTTACGAACACCGGCTTGTTCAAATAGTGATAGCAGCCGTTGCTCGATTTCTTCGTCAGAAACATTGCCCAGCATGAGGCGTGATCCGGGGAGGGCTGCCAGTAGCCTGCCCCATAGTTGAGCCACTGCGAGGTTGATTTTCTTGGGGGCGTTCAAGGAGGCCAGCACCAAGCCGTTCCCTGACAAGGCGGGCAGTTCGTTGACTTCCGGACAGCCTGCCGGGGGCTGATAGGTGGCTGAATGTGCCAGATAGATCAGCTTTTCTGTGTGAAATCGCTCGGTCTGACCTGGGGGATCCATGTGGATATCGGTGATGCGGTAATCCATGGCGGTCAGCCCTGTGGTTCCGGCATAGCCGATCCATGTGACCTGTACAGGGGCGGGCTTGCGGGCAAAGACCGATAAGCGGTTGTGGGAGGTATGACCGGATAGATCGACAAGAATGTCGATGCCGTCTTCCCGTATTCGGGCGGCCATTTCGTCATCCGACATCTGCGTGCATGGCCGCCAGTGATCCGCCAGATTCATGTAGCGTTCGGTAATCGCATCCTTCAGATAAAAGGTGTAGTAGCAATACGTTTCTATCTGGCTTTTGTCGTGTAGTTTCAGTACGGGCTCAAAAAAATAGGCTGCCGCATGATCTCGAAAATCTCCGGAGACATAGCCCACGCGCAGACGACGTTCGGGGTCTTTCGTGTTGAGATAGGTTTTCCATTGGGGTTTGAATACGGATTCAAACTGCTGCCCAAAACGCAGATGCCAGGAAAAAACCTCATCAGCGGATATATCCGGCAGATACTGCAAGGCAAGCAAAAGATTCGACCACGTCAATGCGATGTCCGGCTTGAGAGTAATGGCGCGCTGATACGACTCGACCGCTTCTTCCAGTCGCCCTTGAGCTGTCAGAATGGCACCCAGATTGTTATGCAGCTCGGCAGAGGCCGGATTCAGGCTGATGGCATGGTTCAAAAAGCCGATTGCCTCATGATATCGCCCCATATCCTTATACATGGCACCCAGATTGATATAAGGATCCACATCTTCCGGTTTAAGCCGGATGGCCATCTCACAAATACGCGCCGCTTCATCGAATTGCCCATCCTCAGCCAATGTACGTCCCAGATTGACATAGGCATCCCCATAATCCGGCTTGCATTCAATCGCACGGGTGTAGGAGCGAATCGCTTCAGGGAGCCGCCCTTGGTCATGATAGGCGTGAGCCAGGCTGTAATGGGCTTGCGCATACATGGGTTGCAATGCGAGTGCCTTTTTGTAACAGGTAATCGCTTCTTCGATTCGGCCTTGTCTTTGTAGCAGGATACCGAGTCCCCGATGGGCTTCAACGTAGTCCGGCTTGTTTTTCAGGGCAAGCCGATAATGATGCACTGCTTGTTCGGTTTGGCCTTGTTCATTCAAAACGACGGCAAGATCGTAATGGGTGGGGGCGTCCGCTTTCAGAGCAAGAGCTTGCTGGAAGCATTGTATGGCTGCTTCGGCATCCTTCTGTTCGTAGAGCGTCTTGCCCAGGTTGCAGTGGTACAGCGCGGTGTCCGGGCTGGCTTGGACGGCTCTCATGAAGAGGTCGCTGGCTAGCGAGATGTCGCCTAGTCCCATGGCGAGTGCACCCATCAGGTTCAGGGATGGGGCGTGATCCGGGGTGCTCTGAAGAATCTGTTCCAGCAGGATAAAGGCGTCTTGGGCTTGTCCGGCTTGATGGTGAGCCAGGGCTTGCTGGAATTTCTGGTCGTCCGGATTCCCGTTCTTCGCCTCCGATCGGGAATCTGTGCGGGAAGCACGTGTTTCCTTGAGCTGACAGCAGTGTTTGTATTTTTTGCCGCTGCCGCACGGGCAGGCATCGTTTCGACCCGGCTTACTCATGCCCCTGCCTCGCACCACGTCCGCCACATCTGGCGATACGCCGATTCAAGCTCATGAACGAATACACGGCTGTCCTTGCTTTCATTCAATATCCGCCCCCTCAGGCTTTGTCTCAATGACGACAGGCTTGGAAGATCACTCAAAATTTCCAGCACGCGTTCAAAGTATTCCTCTTCTGATCGAGTGACGAAGTGATCCAGCCCCGCCCTCATGAGCACCGCCGAACCTACGCGTGAAATCGAGTTCCGCCCCGACAAGGTGACATACGGAACCCCCATCCAGAGGGAGTGCATCGATGTCGTCCCGCCGTTATAGGGGAAAGGATCCAGTGCAAGATCGATCTGATGATGCATCTGCAAAAACGCCTGAATGTGAACGCGCGGCTGCATCACCAATTGCCCTTCAGCGACACCCGCCCGTTCAAATAGAGCCATAACCTGCCTACGGATATCGTCATCGGAGATCCCACCCAGCATCAGGCGAGCACCGGGTAAGGCATTCAATATCCTGCCCCATAAATTGGCGACATTCTGGTTCATTTTTTTAGGGGCGTTCAATGAAGCCAGCGTAATCTGTCCCGTCGCCAGTGACGGAAGCGCATTGACCTCCGGGCAATCTGCTGGGGGCGTATACGTTGCAGAATAAGGCAAACGTATCAATTTTTCCGTATGAAAGCGTTCCGTGAGACCCGGAGGATCCATATAAGCATCCGTTATCCGGTAATCCATTGCTGAAAGACCCGTCGTCCCTGCATAGCCAATCCATGTCGCTTGCACAGGGGCGGGCTTACGAGCAAAAACAAGCAAACGATTATGCGCAGTATGGCCTGAGAGATCTATCAGAATGTCAATTTCATCGGCGCGGATTCGTTCAAACATCTCATCATCCGACAAATTCACACAGGGTATCCAGTGATCTGCAAGTGTTTTGAGATGTTCAGTCGTTTGATCCTGTATCTGAAAGGTGTAATAACAAAAGATTTCAAACGCGTTTCTGTCATGACCAGACAGAATAGGCTCAAAAAAATTCATGGCCGCATGATCCCGAAAATCACCGGAGACATAGCCTATCTTCAAACGACGTGCGGGATCACGCACATTGGCATGTGGATGCCATGTCGATTTGAACGGAGCCTCGAATTTCGCACCATAATCCAATGCCCAGTTAAACATTTCTTCTGGCTCAAGATCAGGCAGGTATTGCCCCGCAAATAACAAGCTCGAATGCGAAAACTCACTTTCGGGCTTTATTAAAATTGCTTGGCGATAGGATTCCACAGCCTCGCTCAACCGCCCTTGTTCCAGCAAAACAGAACCCAATATATTGTAAGAAAGCACATGGTCAGGCTGTAATGCGATCGCCCTTCGTATACTGGCTTCTGATTCTTCAAACCGCCATAGCTCCTGGAATAACATGCCCAGATTACGATGGGTCTCTGCGTCATCTGGAGTCAGTTGAGCTTTGACCTGGTAAATAGAGAGTGCTGCTTGCAGATTTCCCTCCTGAATTAGCAATCGTCCCAGGTTATGATAGGCTTCAACCATATCGCTCTGACAGGAAATTGCTTTGTAATAAGACTGTATTGCCTCCTTATACTTTCCTTCTTTTTTTAACAAAAAGCCTCTATAAAAATGAGCCTTTGCATGAGTAGGATCAATTGATATCGTTTTATCCATCCAGACCAATGCTTCTTGCCCTTGATCTAGCAGCAATTCTCCAAGCAAATAACACGTGTCAGCATCATTAGGAGACAACTTCAGCGCGGCACGACAATAATTGATTGCCTCTTCATTTTCATCCAGATTCTGCAATGTCGCTGCAAGGTCATAATGAGCTTGAACACTCTCGGGTTCAAGAAGCAGAACATGCCTGAGACAATCCGCCGCTTCGGCATACTTTTGTTGCACAAAAAGAGCCTTTGCCAGGTTACTCGCATAAAGAGAATTCTGTGGATTGATCTGTACGGCTCTCAAGAAAAGATCGATTGCCATATCCGCTTGCCCCAAGCATTCTATGGCCACCATGCCCATCAGATTCAATGCATCCGGATGTTCTGGCGATTGCTGCAACACCTGTTCCAGCAAAGCAATGGCCTCTTGCGCCTGCCCCGCCTGCTGGCATTCAAAAGCACGTTGCATCAAAACATTAAGTTGTTTGCGTGACTGAGCCGTTATCAAAGTCGCCGGAGTATCCGTCACATTGAGCAAACAACAATGCTTGTATTTCTTGCCGCTGCCACAAGAGCAGGGATCATTACGACCCGGCTTGTTCATACGCCCACCTCACACCACGTCCGCCACATCTGGCGATACGCTGCTTCAAGCTCACGAACCAACTGGGCAGAATCATTGTCCGCATTCAGCATACGGTCACGTAATGTCTGCCTGAGTGCATTCAATCCTGGCAGATCATGCGCCAGTTCCAGCACACGCTGGAAGTAGGCTTCCTCACTATCCACGACAAAATCATTCAGCCCCGCGCGTGAAAGAACAGCCGCACCACATCGCGCAATGGAGTTTTTTCCTGCCAGAGAAACGACGGGCACCCCCATCCAGAGGGAGTGCATCGTGGTGGTACCCCCGTTATAAGGAAAGGGATCCAGTGCAAGATCAATATGTTGGTGCATTGCCAGAAAGTCGGACAAGGGCATTCTGGGTTGCAAAATCAACTGATCCTCACGAACACCGACATTCTCGAACATTTTCAGTGTCTTACTCCGAATATCCTCATCCGACACCCCGGCCAGCATGAGCCGTGAACCTGGAAGGGCATTCAATATCCGCCCCCACAACCGAACCACCTGCTCATTGATCTTTTTAGGTGCATTCAATGAGGCCAGCATAAACCCCTCTCGGGTCAATGCAGGTAAGGGACTGATTTCGCCGCATCCTTCCGGAGGGTGATAGGCGGCAGAATGCTTCAGCCGTATCAGCTTTTCGGTGTGATAGCACTCTGTCTGCCCCGGAGGATCCATATTGGCATCCGTCAAGCGGTAATCCATGGCGGTCAGCCCCGTGGTTCCCGCATAGCCGATCCACGTGATCTGCACGGGGGCGGGTTTTCGAGCAAACGCCAGCAGACGACTGTGCGCCGTATGCCCGGAAAGATCGACAAGGATGTCGATCCCATCTTCCCGTATCCGAGCTGCCATCGCATCATCCGACAAAGGCACACAGTCAACCCAGTGATCCGCAAGTGCCCTGATATGTTCGGTCATCTCATCCTGAATCTGGAACGTGTAATAACAATGGATTTCAAACTGCTGTCGGTCATGCCCCTTCAGGATGGGCTCAAAAAAATAGGACGAAGGATGATCCCGAAAATCGCCCGACACATAAGCAATTTTTAATTTCCGTTCAGGCTCTCGGGAATTGTTATGCGGCAGCCACCCCGATTTGAGGGGAGTCTCGAATTGCGCTGAAAATTTCAGGCTCCATGCAAAGTGTTCTTCAGGAGAAACATTGGGCGAATATTGCGATGCGAATAAAAGATTGGAATAAGCCTCGTCATAATCCGGCTTGATAGCAATGACCTGTTGATAAGCATCGATCGCCTCATCCACCCGATTCTGCTCCAAAAGAATGGAGCCCAAATTGCTGTACGCTATGGCATGATCCGGAACCAGGGCAATACATCGACGGGTTGCAGCAGCCGCCTCATCCAGTTTCCACACCTCCTTGAGCAACATGCCCAGATTACAGAAGGCACCTGAATCATTTGGTGACAGACGAGTTTTGAGCTGATAAATCAGAATGGCCTCATGAAACCGCCCTTCCGTGATCAACAATGAGCCCAGATTCTGGTAAGCCTCCAGCATGTCTTTCTGGTAAGAAATCGCCTTGTAGTATGACTGGATGGCTTCCGCGTATTTTTTCTCCCCGCCAAAGGCCAAACCCCTACTGAAATGAATCTTGGCATTATCGGGGGCTATCGCCAATGCCTTGTCGAGATACGTCCAGGACTCTGCCAACAGGCCTTGTTCTTGCAGCAACTCCCCAAGAAATCGGTGATTTTCTGCACTTGTCGGGTTGTATTTCACGGCATTGCGACAAAACACCGTGGCCTCCTCCAACAATTCCAGCTTCTGCAAGGTCACGGCCAAATCATAACTATCCTGCGCGCTCTCCGGCGTAAGGCATAGAACCTGCCTGAACCCCTCGGCCGCACCAAGATAATCCTGTTGTGCAAACAGGGCTTTGGCAAGATTGCCCCAGTAAATGGAATTAGCCGGGTTCCCTTGAACCGCACGTCGAAAAAGGTCAGCCGCCATGCCGGATTGCTGCAACCCCTCCACAGCCACCATGCCCATCAGATTGAGCGCGTCCGGATGCTCCGGCGCCTGTTGCAAGACCTCATCCAGAACCTGAAGGGCTTCCTGAACCTGAGCTTTCTGCAGGTAATCCAGCGCACGATGCAGCAAAACATCCACCGCTGCACCTGCCCTCACGCCCGCACCAGAGGCCACCGAAGCCACCAAAGTCGTCGAATGTTGCGGCTGACAGCAATGTTTGTATTTTTTCCCGCTACCGCAGGGGCAAGGATCGTTACGCCCAACTCTTCCGGTTTTTTTCATCATGCAGCCCTTCACTCTCTCGACTTCATCAATATGCTGCTGATTCTACCGTGCGAAATTCGGAAGAATGTGCTGCCTTCCTTGTACATCTCACATCCCGAATGAACAACAATGGGCTACAATGTAGCGCACAGACAAAAAGGAGCGAATCATGGCAATCAATGCTGTTGTTCGGGCGCGCATCGACGAACAGATAAAGGAAGAAGCAAGTGCCGTTCTTGCAGCAATGGGGCTGACCGTCTCCGATGCCTTCCGCATCATGCTGACCCGTATCGCCCATGAGAAAGCATTGCCATTCGAGCCTTTAATCCCGAACGAGACGACCATCGCTGCCATGCGCGAGGCACGCGCCGGCAACCTCAAGAGCTTCGATAGTGTTGATGCGTTAATGTCTGACCTGCATGCGGAAGATTGACCCAACCGGCCAGTTTCGACGTGACTACAAACGTGAGGCCAAGGGACGGCATCACACAACACTCGATAACGACTTGAAGCCACTCCTTGAGTCTCTCGCAAACGATCAAGCATTAGAGGCTCGTTATCGCGACCATGCGCTGACGGGAGCATGGAAAGATCATCGCGATTGTCACGTCAAGCCCGATTTGGTATTGATCTATCGAAAGCCAGACAGGATGACATTGCAACTCGTTCGTCTTGGTTCGCATAGCGAACTCGGTCTGTAATAATTATCGAAGCCTTTGTATGTCCGGAGTATGTACTTCGAGCATCAACCCGAACGGTTTCAAATAAATCAGCGTTTCCCTAAAGTTTTCCTCCCTCTGTCCGTTACCTGAATCAAAGGCGGCGAACGAACCTCGTCTTGAACCTGTAACATCTTGACCACAAAGGAGAATCAAAATGGCCTCGATTATCAACACCAATATGTCATCCCTCAACGCCCAGCGCAATCTGACGGGTTCCCAGAATGCACTGCAGATTTCCCTGCAACGTCTGTCTTCTGGTCTGCGCATCAACAGTGCCAAGGACGATTCCGCCGGGATGGCGATTGCCTCACGCATGTCAGCACAGATTGGCGGCCTGCAACAAGCCAGCCGTAACGCCAACGACGGTATCTCGCTGGCTCAGACGGCTGAAGGCTCGATGGCCTCCATCAGCGACATTCTCCAGCGGATGCGTGACCTGTCCGTGCAGTCTGCCAACGGCACCAACAGTGCTTCCGACCGCGCTTCCATCCAGAACGAAGTCGATCAGCTCTATGCTGAAATCGACCGTATTTCGGGCACCGCCGAATTCAACGGCATCAAGCTGCTCA